>CAZSOD010000019.1:0-34482 GCA_964608255.1 uncultured Ardenticatenaceae bacterium | reverse complement strand
AGAAGAGGTCGGGGTGCGACCAGACGTCGGCGCTGTCGTAGGCGACGAAGATGGGGATGTCGCCGATGATGCGAATGCCCTTGCCGTTGGCATAGGTTTTCAGCTCTAGCCACTGCTTATAAAACAGGAACTGCTGAAACTTGTGCAGCTCGACCTCGTCGCGCAATTGCTCGGTCCACTGCTTCATGGCCCGCTTCTGGCGCTTGGCAATGTCGGCTGGCCACTTGTTCCAGACGCCGCCGTCCTGCTCGCGGTGATGGTTCTTCAAGGCCATGAACAAGGCGAAGTCGTCCAGCCAGTAGGCAGTGTTGGCGCAGAAGCGAGCAAAGGCCTCGCCCTGGCTGGCGCTGCCGTTCGCTTTGTAGTAGGCGTATGCCTCGCGTAGCAGCGCGCCCTTGTATTCGATGACCGGGCCAAAGTCGACCTCGGCCGTCGGTAGCGTGGGCGCGGCGGCGACGGCTTCGGCGGGCAAAAACCCCTCAGTCACCAGCCGGTCGGGGCTAATCAGCAGGGGATTGCCGGCGAAAGCCGAGAAGGACTGGTAGGGGGAGTCGCCGTAGCCCGTGGGGCCGAGGGGTAGCACCTGCCACAGTTGCTGCCGGGCCGCCGCCAGAAAATCGACGAACTGGTATGCCCCATCGCCCAGGTCACCAATACCGTAGCGGCTTGGCAGGCTGGTAGGATGGAGCAGGACGCCGGCGGAACGATTGAAAGTCATGTGGATGTCTCCTTGGGGTAGTGGTCAGTTATACGCAGGTGGTTCGTCGCTGGTCGCGTTGGCCGCGGTCTGTGGTCTGTCAGCCACAGCCGGCCGTGGGCAGTCACTTCCTCAGCGTCTCCAGACAGGGAATGCGCTCGCGCACATTATCCGGTCGATCGCCGGGATTGTGTAGTTGAACGAGAAAGGAGATGCCCTTATGGTCAACGGCGATACCCTGCCACATGACGAGGCCGTATCCCTTCGCGTAGTAATATCGCTCGAAGGGCTCGTTGTCGGGGCGGCCGTTCACCTCGCTGAAGGCCGCCAGCACGGAAACGTCATTGAGCCGGAGGCCGCGACCGGGGCGGCCCTCCACGTCGGGCAAGGTGAAGGCGTCATGTAGCGCCTCCAGCCGGATCCAGGTGACGTGCCGCCCGGAGAGGTGAGAATTCATGACGCAGTTGCCCTTGCGGCGGCTGACAACCGTGACGCTGCGGCGGTAAACCTGACCGACCGACATGTGGCGCGGCAACCAGGCCGAGCCGTAGCGCTCGCCGTCCATCAGTGTGTAGAAGTTGCCGGAGCCGGGCGACGTGTCCGTGCCGCGATAGATGAACCGTTCGTCGGCCCAGAGTTCTTCCCACTCGTCGTTCTTCGTCTGATAGAAGCGCTGGCCATCGACTTGCGTCTGCATGCGTTGCTGGCCGATCAATGGACCGCCGGGCATGTCAAAGATATGTTTCATCTCGTACAGGCGGCCGTCACCGCGCAAGTAGGGCAGCATATCGAATCGGGTGGGCGTCTCGACCACGGAGAGCGAGACGAACAGCGTGCTGCCAAAGAACTCGCCGCGGTGATTGCGCATGCGCCAGCGGCCAACGGCCCGCCCGGCTGCCGGCGGCGCGACCAGCTCGACGGTGCAGTTCACCACGCCTTGCGGCGCCACGCGCCCAACAGGGATGGCTTTTGTCTCGCCCATCGCTTCGCCGCCGATGAACGCCAATTCGTAGCCTGCTGCCCACGTCGTAGAGCCGGTGTTGCGGATGGCCCAGGTTTTCACGAAGCGCGTTCCCAGGCGCACTTCGCTGCCGTCGGGCAGGTTGACGTGGCTTTCTAGCTGGGCGTCGTCGATGGCCGTGGAGCCGGGCGTGGAGGCAACGGGCACGCGCAACTCGACGTAGAGCAGGTCGCCGAAGAGCGTTCCCTCCGGATTGCGCGCCCGCCAGGTGCTGCGGTGCAGTCCGGGCGCCAGCGGCGCCTCCAGCGGCACCGACACCTCGACCGACTCGCCGGGCAGCGCCGCCGGCAAGGGCACGCTGTCGGGCGCGTTCATTTTGTTGTTGGCGACGAAAACCAGCGCGTAACCGGCGGCCCAAGAGGAGGCGCCGGCATTACGGATGCGCCACGTCTTGACAAAGCGCGTGCCCGCCGCCACGGGAAGGCCATCGGGATAATTGACGTCGGCCTCGAAGCGCGCGTCGTCGTGGGCTCCCGGCCGCACGACTTCGATCTCCAGGTGCAGCACGTCGCCGAATGAGGCGCCGTCCGGAGCGCACGGCTGCCAGGCTGAACGGTGACGGCCGGGCGTGGCCGGCGCGACTAGATCGACTGACACGTCGACTTCGCGGCCCGGTTCGGCGCGCGGCAAAGGCACGGCGCGGACGGCGCTGAATGCGGCACTGGCAGCCGCGACCAACGTATAGCCGGTTTCCCACGTGGTCGTACCTGTATTGCGCAGCCGCCAGGTCTTGGTAAAGGCGCGGCCCGGTTCCATGCGCGTGCCGTTGAGAACGGTGATGTCGGCTACGTAGCTTGCGCCGTCGCGCGGGCGGGCGGGCGGAGCGATTACACTGACGTCGACGACAAGCTCCGGGCCAAAGGGTTTGCCTTCGGCGTTGTGCAGCCGCCAGACGGCGCGGTAGCCGCCGGTGACGCTAGGCGCGGCGAACGAAACGGGCAAGTCGGCCGTTGCCCCCGGGCGCGTGGCTGGCAGAGCGACGGTCGCGCCGGTTTCGCTGCCGGCGGCCACAGTGTAGCCGGTGCCCCAGGTCGTATCGCCGGTGTTGCGCACGCGCCAGGTTTTCAGCGCCGTTTGGCCGGCAACGACGGTTGCGCCCGGCGGCAGCGTCACGTCCTCGACCAGAACCGCGTCGTCGCGCCGGGCGACGGGTGTGACCACAACGTCGGCGTATAGCTCGAAGGCGAAGAGACGGCCGCGGGCATTGCGCGCCTTCCATGTGCTGCGTCGCCGGCCGGGCTCCGGTGGCGCGACGAGTGGCACGCTAACGTCGCCGGCCTCGTCTGGCCGTAGCGGCGGCAGCGGCACGCTGGCCGGCCCGCCCATTCGGTCGTCGGCCACATGCTCCAGCGTGAAGTCCGCCCACGTGGATGTGCCCGTATTGCGCACCCGCCACGTCTTGGTGAAGGCCTGGCCGGCCTCCATGGCGGAGCCGTCGGCCGCGGTCACGTCGGCCACGTAGCTCAGCTCATCGATGATCGGCACGGTGACCTCAGTGAAGTAACGCGTCGGGTCGACCACGTCGGCGACGACGTAGCCGCGCAGGCCATAGCCGATGTGTTGGAGCGTCAGGTGGAGGTGGACGCCGGTCGAGTTGCCCGTCGTGCCCGCCGTTCCCAGACGCTGACCGATCTCGACCGTCTCGCCGACGGCCAGCGCGGGGTTGGTGGCGGACAGGTGGGCGTACCAGGTATACCAGGTGGTGCCGTCGGCCCAGTCGTGGCGGAGGCGGACGTAGTTGCCATAGCCGGTGTTGCCACTTTTGATACGGTCAACCGTGCCAGCCTGCGCCGCCAGGATTTCGGCCGGGCGGCCGCCGCGCACGGCGCGCAAGTCAATGCCCTCGTGCCGGCCGTTGGCGTAGGGCCGCGGACTGTTGAAGGGATCGGTGATGATAAAGCCGGTAGCGACCGGGTTAACCAGAAAAAAGCGTTCCGACTGTCCGGGCATTGATACTTCCTACCCGTGATAGCGAATCTGGGCCAGCGCCCATTCATATAGTTGTTGATAGCCTTGCGCCGAACGTTCCCATGAGAAATTGGTCGTCATTCCGTTCGTTTGTATGCGTCGCCAGCCATCGCGGTCGACATTGTAGATGTAGGTGGCGCGCTGGATGGCATTGAACAAGGCGTCGGCGCTGAAGTCGTAAAACGTGAAGCCGGTGATGCCGTCCTGTACGGTGTCGGCCAGGCCGCCGGTGGCGCGGACAAGGGGCACGCTACCGTAACGCATGGCGATCATCTGACCCAGACCGCAGGGCTCGAATAACGACGGCATGAGGAAGATGTCGCTGCCGGCGTAGATGAGCGGGGCCAGGGCAGCGTGATAGCCGATGTAGGCCGACATCTTCTCGCGGTGGTAGCCGGCAAGCTGGCGGAACATGTTTTCGTAGTGCGGCGCGCCGGTGCCCAGGACGACGAACTGCGCCGGGCCGGAGTAGCCGTTCATCAGCAGGTGCAGGGCATGGCCGACGATGTCGAGGCCCTTCTGCCAGTCGAGGCGCGTGATCATCGCCAGGATGGGTACGTTGTCGAGTTGGGGCAGGCCGACGGTCGCTTGCAGCGCGCGCCGGTTTTCCAATCGTTCGCCGAGGTCGCCGGCGGTGTAGTGGGCGGCAAGACGCTTGTCCACGCCGGGGTTCCACTCGTCATAGTCCAGGCCGTTAACGATGCCATGAAGGTCGCGCTGCCGGTAGCGCAGCAGGCCGTCCAATCCGGCGCCGCCCTCGGGAGTCATAATCTCGCGGGCGTAGGTCGGGCTGACGGTGTTGATGATGTTGGCGTGATAGATGCCGCGCGCCATAAAGTTGACTTCGCCATACGCCTCCTCATTCAGCGAATGGGTGAACATCTGCATGTAGTCGAAGACATTCCAGCTGGTCTTGCCCTGGTGTGCCAGATTGTGAATGGTGAAGACGCTGCCGATACCGCGGAAGCGCGGGTCCGCCTGTCCGGCGGTGTGGAGCCAGGCGATGGCGGGGGCGGTATGCCAGTCGTGGGCGTGCAGCACGTCGGGGCGCCATTGCAGGGTAAGCGCCAACTCAAAGGCGGCCTTGCTGAAGAAGGCGAAACGGTAGGGGTCGTCCCAGTAGCCGTAGATGTTGGGCCGGTTGAACAGGTTGTGCTCGGCGATGAAGTACACCGGCACGTCGCTGCCAGGCAACCGTCCCTCGAACGCGCCGGCGTTGATGACGCCGGAACCGGTGGGGACGTTGAGCTGCAATGGCATGCCGCTGACGCCAGGATAGCCGGCTTCGATGCCGGCATAGGCGGGCATCATCACGCGGACATCGTGGCCCATGGCGTGAAGCGCTTTCGGCAGGGAGCCGCCAATGTCCCCCAGACCGCCGGTTTTGGCGAAGGGGGCAACTTCGGCGCTGAGAAAGAGGATTCGTAACGGATCGGCCATGTAGTCGCCTCGTGAAGGCCCGGCCCGCCATCCGGCGGACCGGCATTCAGCTATTGCTTTGTCTGACTTCACAACGGGTGGCGTCAAGGCGCCAGAGCATAAGAGGGATTGTCCTCAATTTGCGGCGCTTCTACAATAGCAACGCGCCGGAGCCGGGCTCCTGGTCGGTCGCCCTGCGTATCTAGTTTGTCTAGCCGGTCGCGTTTATTCAGCTTCCAGAGCGCCCAGCACCCGGCGCAGGCGCGCGGCCGCTTCGTCGGCTACAGGAGCTAACGCCGGGTTGATGCCTGTTCCCAGCATCACGATCGGATCGACGATAGAGACAACCGACCCGCCCTCGTCGGCATCGTAGACGATGACGTTGCAGGGCAGCAACAGGCCGATCTCCGGTTCCGTTGTCAGCGCGCGATAGGCCAGTGGGGGATTGCACGCGCCCAGGATGACGTAGCGCTTAAAATCGACGTCGAGCTTGGCCTTCATCGTGGCCTTCACGTCGATGGTCGTCAGGACGCCAAAGCCCTCGGCCTTCAGCGCCGCCGTTACGCGCTCGACGGCCGCTTCGTGGCCCAGTTCAAGTCGCGTTCGCATTCCGTAGTCAACCAGTTCGTTCATGGTTCGGCTCCTCTCCCGTATGATGCTGAAAAACCCATCCATTCATGTCACCGATTACACCGGTTTCATACCCGCTACTCTGTGAAACCGGTGTAAGCCGGGCCTGCGCTAGGCGTTTGCTACTTGCGCGACAGGACCATAATCGCCACGCCGGCAATGACCGCCAGCATCACTCCGGCGATCATCGCTCCGATGCCCAGAACCGTTCCCCAGTCGCGGCCGGCTGCCGGTTGCGGCGTCGCCGTCGGTTGCGGCGGGAGCGTCGGCGTGGGCGTATCCATCTGCACCGGCGCGGCGGCCAGGGCAACCGGCACCGGCGTGAACGTGGGTGTTGGCGTCACTGTGGGTTCCGGGGTGGGCGTCGGCGGCCGGATGATCAACTCCTGTCCGATTTGCAGTAGCGTGTCGGCGCTGATGCCGTTGTAAGCCAGCAGGTCGTCCAGCGTCAGGCCGTATTGCAGGGCGATCCCCAGTGCCGTGTCCCCCGCCTTAACCCGGTGCGTAATCTGGGGCGTCGCTGTGGGTGGCGGCACTTCTCCCTCGCCCAAGCGCACGCGCACGACATTGCCCTCGTAGACTGTATCGTCAATCGACATGCCATTGAGCCACAGCAGGGTATCGAGGTTTGTGTTATAGGATGCAGCGATGCTCCATAGCGATTCGCCGGTGCGGACGACATGGGTGGTGGGCGGGGTGGGCGTGGGCGGCGGCGCTTGCCCCTCGGCCAGCCGGATGGTCAGACGGTCGCCGGGGTTGATGACGCTATCCTCGGTCAGGCCATTAAACAGGTAGAGGTCGGCTAATGGCACCTCGTAGCGGGCGGCGATGGCCCATAAGGTATGGCCCTCGCCGACGACGTGAACGATGGAACCGTCCGGGTTGGGCGCGGCCAGTTCGATGGGCGCGACGATGAACGGTACGTCGACGACCGGCTGCTGGGAGCGCGGCGGCGGGCCGTCGTTGGGCGTGCCAAAGACCATGACGTAGAAGTTCTGCCCACTGCCGACCGCGAAACCGACTCCTGCCTCTGTCCAGCGGGGGTTGAGCATGTTGCTGAAGTGGACGGCGCTGTTGCGCCACCAGGTGACGCCCTGCTGGGGGGTCAACCGCGTGCCGCCAACGAGGTTCTCGCCCGCCCAGCCGGGATAGCCGGCCGCCTGGGCGCGATCTTGCCAGGTGCTGCCGTTGACGCCGTAGTGGCTGTAGATACCCTCCAAAGCGATGAAGTTGGCGTGGCCTTGGGCGGCCGCGGCCAATTGCGCGTTATAGCTCACGGGTGGCAGACCATACTCGGCGCGAACCCCGTTTACCAGTTGCAGGATATCGGTGGTTGGACTCCCCTGGGCCATGGCCCGCGGCGTATGGCCGATGGCGAGGAGTAGCAGCCCCAGAAGAGCGGCCAGGCGAATACGACGTGCCATACAAAGGCCAACTATAGGCCAGAAGCTCGCTCCTGACAAGCGGCCAGAGGTCAACGCCAGGACGCCAGAAGATGGTTCTTGGCGTCCCGGCGTTGAACATCATCTTTACGTTGCACCGGACGGCATTTGCGCTATCGTCGGCTTTTATGGATGCAGAAGAGACAACCGTAACCGCTGATGCCGTCGTCACCCTGCGCGAGGTGACCGGCGATTCACTGCGCGCTATCCTGAACTTGAAGGTCAAGCCCGAACAGGAGCGGTTTGTCGCCAGCAATGCCGTCTCCATCGCCCAGGCGCATTTCGAGCCCAAGGCGTGGTTTCGAGCCATCTACGCTGGCGAAACACCGGTCGGGTTCTTGATGCTCTATGATGACCCTGATGCGCCGGAGTATTACCTGTGGCGCTACATGATTGACGGCCGCTACCAGCGCCTTGGCTTCGGCCGCCAGGCCCTGAACCTGCTCATCGACCACGTCCGCGCCCGGCCGGGGGCGAGGGAGTTGCTGCTCAGCTACGTCCCGGACGAGGGCAGCCCCGAACCGTTCTACGCCTCGCTCGGTTTCGCCAACACCGGTGAAGTCCACGACGGCGAAAATGTCATGCGACTGGTCCTATGAAGAAAGAGACCGCAAATTTCGCAGATTACACAGATTTCGACATTCTGCAATCCGGGTAATCTGCGAAATCTGGGGTTTCGATTTTCTGAACACCTTCATGTCCCCACTCCCTGTCTTCTACTCGCCCGCGCAGCGGGGGCACGACCCGGCGGGCAACCCGGAGCGGCCGGAGCGAGCCGAGGCCCTTTTGAGCGCAGCCGAAGCGTTTGGCGCGACGGCCCGGCCGCCTGACGACTTCGGGCTTGGACCCATTGGCGAGGTGCATTCGCCTGGGTTGCTGGCCTTGCTCCAGACCGCGTACCGCCGCTTTGCGCAACTGAAGGAGGGGCCGCGACCGGCCGTGCCGGACACGTTCGCCGTGCGCGAGTCGGGCGGGCGCGTGCCATCCAACATCTGGGCCCAGCTCGGTCATCACTGCACCGACGACCTGACGCCCATTTTATCCGGGACCTGGGATGCCGCTTACGGGTCGGCGCAGGCGGCGCTTTCCGCGGCGTGCGCCCTGCGCGATGGCGCGCCGCTGGCCTACGCGCTCTGCCGGCCGCCAGGTCACCATGTCTACCGCGACCTGTATGGCGGCTACTGCTATCTGAACAACGCCGCCATTGCCGCCCACTGGCTGAGCGGACATGGCCGCCGCCCGGCCATCATCGACATCGACTATCACCACGGCAACGGCACCCAGGCCATCTTCTATGACCGGGCTGACGTGTTCTTCTGTTCGCTCCATGCCGACCCTCAGGAGGAGTACCCTTACTACGCCGGCTATCCCGAGGAGATGGGCAGCGGCGCGGGCGAGGGATACACGCTCAACCTGCCGCTGCCGCTGGATACGGACGAGACGAGCTACCTCCATGCGCTGGCGTGGGCGCTCGACGCCGTAGAGGCCGCGACGCCGGACGCGCTTGTCGTCTCGCTTGGCTTCGACACGCTGGCCGGCGACCCCCACGGCGGCATGCGTCTTGCGCCAGAGTCTTTTCGCTCTGTCGGCCGCCTTGTGGCCGGGTTGCGGCGGCCAATCCTGCTGGTGCAGGAGGGTGGCTACCTCGTCGAGGCCTTGCCGCCGGCTCTGACGGCTCTGCTGGAAGGGCTAACTCATTGACTTGATCGATTCGTCACGGCGCGCTAGAGTGCTGCGCGGGGCGCGTCGCCGTTCCAAGACCACTCACGAACGGGAGCTAGGCGCCCGGGGAGAGAACATGATGACGTTTGACGAAGTGCAGGTGGATGCGCTGACCGCGCCAGAAGACAGTCCGGGCTTTCTCGGCCGCCTTGTCCGTCGCGCCGGGCGCTACGCTTACGCGGGCATCGGCGTCGTGGTCGTGACGGCCGAAAGGGCATCGGAGTTTCGCCACGAGCGTATCGAGAAGGGCATCGACCGCCTGGCCGAGCGCGGCAAGACGGTCACGGAGCAGAGCGTCCAGAGCGCGGGGGAGATGGCCCACGCGACAAAGGGACTGGCGGTGGTCGCGGTCCAGCAGGCGGCCCAAGCGGCTCGGGGGAGCGTGGGTGGCGTGACGGCGCTGGCCCGCGAGCGCCTCGGCGTCGCCAGCGCGGCTGACGTAGACGTAGTGACCGTCCAGCTCGACGAGCTGGAACGGCAACTGGACGAAGCCGCCGCCCCGGGCATGTGATTAGCAGGCGGACTCAAGAACCGGGCGCAATGGCGGGAAGTGAGTCGAGGCCCTCGAACCCCCGCCTCTGGCGTCGTTCGTCTGTCATTTGCCTCATAACCGATTACAGGAGCGAATCCCCTTATGCAGTACCGGCGGCTGGGCAACGCAGGGATGAAGGTCAGTGCCGTCTCGCTTGGCGGGTGGATCAATTATGGCGAGGGCAAGGTCGCGCGCGAGACGGCGCGCGAGGTTGTGGTCAAAGCGTATGAAGAAGGCGTCAATTTCTTTGACCTGGCCGATATCTACGGTAACGGCGGCGCAGAGGAGCAGATGGGGGCCATCTTGCGCGAGTTTCCGCGTCACACGCTTGTCGTTTCCACGAAGGTGTTCTGGCCGATGAGCGACGATGTGAACGACCGCGGCCTGTCGCGCAAGCATCTCATGGAAAGTATCGACCGCAGTCTGGCCCGCTTGCGGATGGAGTATGTGGACATCTATTTCTGCCACCGGGCCGACCCGGAGACGCCCCTACTGGAGACGGCGCGGGCGATGGATGACTTGATCCGTCGCGGTAAGGTGCTCTATTGGGGCACTTCAGAATGGTCGGGCGAACAGATCCGCGAGGTGTATGACCTCTGCGAACATCACGGCCTTTACCCGCCCCAGGTGGAGCAGCCGCAGTACTCGATGCTGCGGCGCGAGCGCGTCGAAACCGAGATCTTGCCGGTGACTGAGCCGCGCGGCATGGGTCTGGTCGTTTGGTCGCCATTGGCGATGGGGATGCTGACGGGCAAGTACGACGCGGCCGTGCCCCAGGACAGCCGCTTTGGCCGCGAGCAGTGGGCCGCCGACCGCTTTATGACCGAGGCCAACATTGAGCGCGTGCGCCGCCTGAAGCCGGTTGCCGATGAGCTGGGCATTACCCGCGCCCAACTAGCGCTGGCCTGGACGCTACGCCAGCCCGGCGTCAGCAGCGCGATCATCGGCGCGACGAGCCCCGAGCAGGTGGCCGGCAACGTTCCCGCGGCCGAAGTCACTCTCAGCCCCGACGTAGTTGCCGCAATCGAGACGATCCTGGTGGGGTAAAGGAAGAGAGAAACGACAGATCGGGTAGATTTCGCAGTTCGCGTGCCAGCCATGGGTAGGACCGGCGTGTTTTGTGGTTTCTCTGCCTAATCCTTTTCGAAAACGGCGATGTAGTTGGGGCCGGCGGAGTCGATGGTGTGGGCCACGTGCCAGCCCGTACCGGCGACAAGGTCGCGCATTTCCTGGCGCGAGACGAACAGATAGTCGAACCACGGCCCGATGCTCTTGCGGAAGCGGACGCGGATGCGCGCCTGCCCGCCCATGCGGCCGCGTTGCCGGTTAAGGGCGTGGTAGGCGATATGGTCGGGGCTGGTTGTCTGGTACGGGTCGAGCGTCGCGGCGATGATGCGGCCGTCCGCTGAGGTCATCGTGCGCCAGCGGCGCAGCAACCAGCGCGCCCGCCTGAAATTGCCGAAAAGCCCGAAGTTGTTGCCGAGCATGACGACGGTATCGAATTCCCCCAGGCCGGCGTTGACTTGCGTGATGGAGAGCAGCCGCGTGTCGCGCACGCCGCGCTGCCGGCAGACCTCCAGCGCCAGCGGCGATACGTCAATGCCAACCACCTCGTGGCCTTGTTCCTGTAGGTAAAGCGCGACCCGTCCCGCGCCGCAACCGATGTCGAGCACCCGGCCGCGCGCGTAGCGCATAGCTTCCTGCTGCTCGGGCGGCCACCGGTCATAGCCATCGAAGTAGGCGTCGGGGCCCGCGGAGGTGTCGATCATGCCGTCGTCGCGCTCGATGATCTCGGGCGTGTCGCGGCTGCCCGTCCAGTAGGCGTAGATTTCCTGGCCGAAAGCGTCCCAGGATTCGGGCGTGGGGTCGTCAAGGGCCATTGTGATTGCCGGCCGGGCACACCTGACAGATTTCAAAAAACCTGTCAGGTCTGCGCGGATTATTCGCCGTCCTTCTTGAAGTTGAGCGCGGCCGAGTTGATGCAGTAGCGCATCCCCGTTGGCTGCGGGCCGTCGTCGAAGAGGTGCCCCAGGTGCGCGCCGCAGTTAGCGCAGTGGACTTCCGTGCGCACCATGAAGAAGCTCCGGTCCGTTTCCTCGCCAACGTTTTCCGGGTTGAGCGCGGCCCAGAAGCTGGGCCAACCGGAACCGGACTCGTACTTTTGCTCCGAACTGAACAGTTCTGCGCCGCAGTTGACGCAGGTATAGACGCCCTCCTCTTTGTTGTAGTAGAGAGCGCCGGTGAAGGCTCGCTCGGTGCCCTTTTCGCGGGTGACGTGATACTGCTCCGGCGTTAATTGCGCCCGCCACTCCGCGTCCGTCTTTTGCACTTTATAGGTCATAGCAAACTCCTTTTCCGAAAGAAGAAGCACCCCCTGCTACCACAGAATACGCAGCTCGCCTGGACTTGAATCTTTCAAGCCGGTATTACGCGTCGCGGTAGGGATTCTCCAATTCGCTATTCAGAGCTTACCCAATAAAGATTGGAACGGGATTAGAGGGCCGGTTGCCCGGCTACGATTCAGCGCGCCGGAGTGGCAGTGGAGCGCGGGACGATTGGACAATACTCAACAGCCGTGTTCGCGTCGATTGGGGACGCGCTACGTGTAGCGCTTCGGCTATTGCAAGGTGAGCGTGCCCCACGTGGTGGGGTCGCTGAAGCGCCGGCCCGGCGCGCTAGACTTCATTATCTCCTGGACGGCTGTGCCCGGGTGGTCGTTATCATTGACATTGACCGCCAGGCCGATAACCAGGCCGGCCGTGGGCGTCAGGCCCAGGTCGCGCCAGGGGATGGCTGCCTCCAGGGTGTAGCCGCCCCCCGTCGGGCGGGCAACGACCGTCGCGCCGCTGGCAAAGGGCGCGTCGCCCATGCCGCCGTCGGCCGTGCCTTGGAAGAGCCAGGCCGACGGCGGCAGCGTGCTGAAATCGCCTGGCGATAGGCTGACCTGGAAGTCGTCGGGGCTTAGAAAGGGACCATAGTCGCCCGCGCGGTCGCCATCGATCTGCAACTCAATACTATCACCCAGATAGGCGCGGTTGCCCGACTGGCTCTGAGCATGGGTGTCGTCCACGACTGTCGCCGCTAGATAGAGGAAGATGTCATCCCAGGCCACTTGCCACGACATCGACAGGTCATCCGTCCCATCCCATGCATCGTCGGTGTAGACGGTGTAAGGCGACGTGTTGACCGGCAGCGCGCCCCACTCGCCCAGATCGCCGTCAAGCGAAGGCGAGAGCCGAGTCGCGGTAATCTCAGACGCCGGGGGCGGTTCCGCCGTCGCCAGGTCGCCGGGCAACGTGACGGTTGGGGCAACGCCGGGCGTCGTTTCGGCCTCGGCCGTTGGTTGCCCATCGGGCAGGACGGTTCCCCCAGCGATGGCTGTGGCGGGCGCATCGTCATCGGGTAGGACAATGCCCGGTTCCACTTCACCGCGCTGCTGGAGCGCCAGCCAGGCCAACGCAAGCACCGCGATGCCCAGCAAGAGCGCCGCCGCCAGCGCCATGCCGTAGCAGCCGCGGCCGCGGCGCGGTTGTTTGGGTTCCAGGCCCTGCCAGGCTTCGTTCCAGTCGGGTGGTGTTTGACTCATGGCTTGGCAAAGTTAACTCGAAACAGGCGGCCCGGCAAATGGGGCGAACCGCACCGGCAACCCAATTGGCCGCCCCGTTTCGTTGGCATATAATGAGCCATCATGAGCGCGCTCGCTGCCCCGATTTCACCCCGCGCCGCGCGCGTCATCCAATCCGGCCTTTGGCTGCTGGCCCTGTTAAATCTCGCCCGGGCCGTCGCGCTCTGGCGGCAGGCTGACTGGCTCACCGGGTTGCCCCTTTCGCCTGACCCCCGGCTGCGGCTGGCACTGGCGTTTCTGTGGGCGTTGCTGTTCGCCGCCGCGGCGGCGACCTTGCGCGCCGCGCGGCCCCCGGCCCGGCGGCTTGTGTCGTTGCTTTTGGCAGCTTACGGTGTTGTTGAACTGAGTATGACTCTTGGCTTTACATCCACGCCCCCGGCGCTGCCGTCCGTGGCGCTATACACGGCCTTTGCCGGCTTTGCCGGATTGACGTTATGGCCGCCCCCAGCCCGGGCCTTGTCTCACCCGTCCGAACCACGACCCAAGGAGGTAGCTGACCGGCGCACCCTATGAATCCCAAGATTGAACAACTTCGCCAACTCAAGCGACAAGCCCAACTGGGCGGCGGGGAGGACAGGCTGGCGGCGCAGAAGGCCAAGGGCAAGCTGACAGCGCGCGAGCGGATCGAGGTCCTGCTGGACAAGGGTTCTTTCCGCGAAACCGACGCGCTTGTCGTGCATCGCGAAACGGCTTTTGGTCTGGACAAGAAGAAGTTCCTGGGCGACAGCGTTATCACCGGTTGGGGGACGATTGACGGCCGCCTTGTGTACGTCTTCAGCCAGGACTTCACCGTCTTTGGCGGCAGCCTGAGCGGCGTCCATGCCGAGAAGATCTGCAAAGTGATGGACATGGCGATGCGCAACGGCGCGCCGGTCATCGGCATCAACGACTCGGGCGGCGCCCGTATCCAGGAGGGCGTCCTCAGCCTGGCCGGCTACGCCGATGTCTTTCTGCGCAACACCCTGGCCTCGGGCGTCGTCCCTCAGATCAGCGTCATCATGGGCCCATGCGCCGGTGGCGCGGTCTACTCGCCCGCCCTGACCGACTTTATCTTCATGGTCAAGGGCAGCAGCCACATGTTTATCACCGGCCCGGACGTGGTCAAGACCGTAACGGGCCAGGAAGTAACATTCGAGGAGCTGGGCGGGGCCATGGCCCACAATGCCGTCAGCGGCGTGGCCCATATGGCCGCCGAATCGGAGGAGGACTGCCTGTTCCTCATCCGCGAGTTGATGGGCTACCTGCCGTCCAACAACATGGAGGACGCGCCATTTAGGGCCAACAGCGACGATAGCCTGCGCGCCGACCTGGCGCTCAATGAGCTAGTGCCCGACAATCCCAACAAACCTTACGACATTAAGGATGTCATCCGGCTCATCGTTGATGATGGCCGCTTTTACGAGATTCAGGAGCACTACGCCCAAAACATCGTCGTCGGCTTCGCGCGGTTGGGGGGCCACAGCATTGGCATCGTTGCCAACCAGCCGATGGTCCTGGCCGGCGTGCTGGATATTGCCGCCAGCGAAAAGGCGGCCCGCTTTGTGCGCTTCTGCGATTGCTTCAACATCCCGCTGGTGGTCTTTGAAGACGTGCCCGGCTTCCTACCAGGCATCGATCAGGAGCATGGCGGGATCATACGCCACGGGGCGAAGCTGCTCTATGCTTTCTGCGAGGCCACGGTGCCCAAGCTAACTGTTATCACGCGCAAGGCTTATGGCGGCGCCTACTGCGTGATGAATAGCAAGCACATCCGCGCCGATTTCAATGTCGCCTGGCCAACGGCCGAAATCGCCGTGATGGGCCCGGAAGGCGCGGTGAACATCATATACCGGCGCGAGATTGCCGAGGCGGAGCAGCCCGAAGTGCGGCGTGCGGAACTCGTTCACGAGTACCGCGAGCATTTGGCGAATCCCTACATCGCCGCCCAACGCGGCTACATCGACGACGTCATCGAGCCGAGCGAGACGCGGCCGCGATTGATTAACGCACTGAATATGCTCCAGAACAAGCGCGACCAAAACCCGCCAAAGAAACACGGGAACATGCCACTCTGACGCGATATTAGGGAACGAGGAGCGACGGCGGACGATAGACCGCCGCCAGGTCAACGCCGCGCGAATTGCCCGAGCCGAAGGCTGCCTATCGCGCGGGTTAACCTCCTGAAGGGACGACTATGCTACGAGAGGACGGACTGCTGGTTCAGAAGTTCGACAAGCTGCTGATCGCCAACCGGGGCGAGATCGCCATGCGCATCCTGCGCGCCGCGCGCGAGCTGGGTATCGCTACGGTCGCCGTCTACTCCGACGCCGATCGCAACGCGCCGCACGTGCGCTTTGCCGACGAAGCCTATCACATCGGCCCGCCGCCGGCGCGGGAGAGTTATCTGGTCGTTGAGACGCTGCTCGATGTGGCGCGGCGTTCCGGCGCCGAGGCGATTCATCCTGGTTATGGCTTCCTGGCCGAGCGCGAGGCATTCGCCCAGGCCTGCGTCGACGCGGGGATTGTGTTCGTCGGCCCGCCGGCGCGCGCGATCGGGATCATGGGTGACAAGCTCATGGCCCGCGCGACGGTCAAAGCGGCCGGGGTTCCGGTCGTGCCCGGTACGGAGCCGGGCCAGTCCGACGCTGAAATGACGGCCGCGGCCGTGGCGATGGGCTTTCCGGTGCTCGTGAAGGCGGCGGCGGGCGGGGGCGGCAAGGGCATGAGGCCCGTACACGCTCGGGAAGGGTTGCCCGATGCCTTCGCCTCGGCCCGCCGCGAAGCCAAAGCGGCCTTTGGTGACGATACGGTCTACATCGAAAAGATGATTACCGAGGCGCGCCACATCGAAATCCAGCTTCTGGCCGATAGCCACGGCAACGTCATCTACCTGGGCGAACGGGAGTGCTCGCTGCAACGCCGCCACCAGAAGTTGATTGAGGAAGCCCCGTCGTTTGTTGTCGATGCGGACCTGCGGCGGCGCATGGGTGAGATTGCCGTCGCCGCAGCGCAATCGGTAAATTATGTCAACGCGGGAACGATTGAGTTTCTCGTCGACCGGGACAAGAACTTCTACTTTCTAGAGATGAACACGCGCGTCCAGGTCGAGCATCCCGTTACGGAACTGGTGACCGGCATCGACATCGTTCAGGAGCAGTTGCGCGTGGCGCGCGGGCGGCGGCTGCGCTTGCGCCAGGAAGACGTGGCAATCAACGGCTGGGCCATTGAGTGCCGCATCAACGCCGAGGACCCCTACAATAGCTACTTGCCCTCCACCGGCACGCTTACATCCGTCCAGCTTCCGACGGGGCCGGGTGTTCGTGTCGATACGGGGGTCTTCGAGGGCAACGAAATCTCGCCTTTCTACGATTCGATGATCAGTAAGCTGATCTGCTACGGCGAGACACGCGGTGAAGCCGTGTTGCGGATGCGGCGGGCGCTGGAGGAGTACCGGATTATGGGCGTGAAGACCAACATCCCGTTCCACCAGCACATGATGGAAAGCCATCGTTTCCTGTCTGGCCAGTTCGATACCAAGTTCGTGGAAGACCGCTTCAGCATGGATGACCGCGAGGCCGAGCATGGGCTGGAGGCGGCCCTGCTGGCGACGCTGGCCGCTCACGAGCAGAGCCAGCGCGCGGCCCAGATCGTCGCGCCGGGCTCGCGCGACACGACCAACTGGAAGTGGTATAGCCGCTGGGAGCGGCTGCGCCGTTAAGGGAAGCGGTCGGAGGGCCACATGAAGTACATTGCTACCGTCAAAGGCCGGGAATACACCATTGAGATCGACGATGCGCTGGGCATCCGAATCGACGATGAGCCGTATGAGGTTGACTTTCGCCGCCTGCCCGCGGGCGGCGTTACGTCGCTGCTCATGAACAACCGCTCGGTCGCGGCCGTGGTCGAAGAACGCAGCGACCACTGGGAAGTGCTGATCGAGGGCGAACTGTACGCGGTCAACGTTCAAGACGAGCGCGCCTACCGGCTTGACCGTATGCGCACGACAGGCCTAACGGTTGACGGAGAGGCTATCGTTACCTCGCCCATGCCGGGAATCATCGTCGCCGTTCCGGTCAGCGTCGGCGATCTGGTGGTGCAGGGTCAGAAAGTGGTTATTCTCGAATCCATGAAGATGGAAAACGAATTGCGCGCCCCGTGCGATGGCATTGTCACCCACGTGCACGTGACCCAGGGCGTTAGCGTGGAGAAGGATCAGCCGCTAATCGGGATCAGTCAGGACCCCGGTGAGGCGGCTGCGGCATGAGCCCGATCATTGACGATCCGGTCGCCACCCGACCGGACGGCAAGATGACGCCCGCCGAGCGCTTGGAGGTAGAGGTCAAGTTCCTCGTGGCCGACCTCCCCGCAGTGCGCGCCCGGCTAGCCGCCGTGGGAGCGGGCATGAGCGCGGCGCGGGTCTATGAGCGCAACGTCCGCTATGACACGGCCGACGAAGCCCTGCTCGGCCGGCAGGCGCTGCTGCGGCTGCGCCAGGACACCCGCGTGCGGCTGACCTTCAAGGGACTGGCGGCCCAGGACGCGGCCAGCGAAGCCAAGGTCCGCGAGGAACTCGAGGTCAGCGTGAGCGACTTCGACACGCTGGCCCTGATCCTCACCCGGCTGGGTTTTGCCGCCGTGCAGACCTACGAGAAGTACCGCGAGACGTGGCATTTGGGCGATGTCGAGGTCGTTCTCGACGAACTGCCTTTCGGCAACTTTGTGGAACTGGAAGGCCCATCGGACGAGAGTCTGAAGGCCGTTGCGGTGGCGCTGGGCTTCGAGTGGTCGCAGCGTGTTCTGGCCAACTACCTGGCGCTGATGGAACTGGCGCGGCGCACGTTCGACCTGCCTTTCCGCGATCTAACCTTTGCCAATTTCGCCGTGCGCCCGGTGGACATGAGCGAATTGCTGCCTGTGTGCATCCTGCGCGACGTGGAGGGGGCATGAGCGACAGCCGTCCCGACCTGACCGGTGTGCCCCTGGCTGTTCGCGCCTACATCGAAGCGCTGGAGGCCGATCTGGCCGAATTGCGTGGCCGTCCCGCGCCGTCTCGCGCCGCGACCTTACCCGAAGAGCCGCCGACCACAGTCAATGTCATCACGGTTAGCGCTCGCAGCGTGGCCAAGCGGACGCCGCGCAATCTCTACGGGCGGCAGCGGCGCGGCGGCATGGGCGTCTTCGACCTCGACACAACCGAGGATGACTCCCCGGCGCTTCTGGCCCTGGCCGACGAAGCAGAAATGTTGCTGCTCTTTACCAGTGATGGTCGCGCGTTCCGCCTGCCGGCGCGCGCGCTGCCCGAGTCGCCGGTGCGGGCGAGAGGCTTGGCGCTGGCGGATAAGGTTCCCCTGCGACCGGGCGAGCGCGTCATCGGCGCACTGGCCGAGGGCGGCGGGCAGTTCGTCATTTTGCTCAGCCAGCGCGGGTGGGTGCGACGCGTGCGCGCCTCCTACCTCGGCCAAAACCTCATCGCCGGGACGAGCTTCCACGATCTTAAGGAGGGGGGGCCGCTGGTTGCGGCTTGCTGGACGACCGGGAGCGACGACCTTTTCCTGGCCTCGCGCGAAGGCAAGGCCATCCGCTTTCTGGAAACCCAGGTCCCCGCGCGCGGTTGCCTTGGCATTCGCCTCGACGTGACCGACGCAGCCGTGGCGGCGACGGCTGTGCGCGCCGAGAGCGGGGTGTTCCTGTTGGGCAGCGATGGGCAGGGCACCATCCGGCTTATGAGCGGTTTTGCCGCCAACAAGGGCCCCGGCGCGGCGGGCAAGGTGGCAATCAAGACCGATCATCTGGTGGGCGCAACGGCCGCCGGCCCCGGCGACGAGCTGTTCATTATCTCGCGGCTGGGCAAGCTAATCCGTTTCGCCGCCGATGAGATACCGGCGAAAGAGGGCGTGGTGCAGGGAGTGGCCTGCGTAGCCCTGCGAGCCGATGAGGCGGTGGCGGTTGTGGCGGCGCATTGATTGACCCCCGATCACAGATGACCCACTACAGACCACCACCTAACTGGCCTACTGACCTACAGAACGCTAACCACAACCTCGAGGTGCCCCATGCTTGACAAAGCTCTGCAACTAAGCGACGAAATTATCCGCCTCCGGCGCGTTATTCACGCCAACCCGGAACTGAGTTTTCAGGAGTACGAGACGGCCGCTCTCGTAGCCGACACGCTGGCTGAGATCGGCGGCTATCGCGTGCGCACGCAGGTGGGCAAGACGGGTGTCGTTGCCGACCTGGGGGAGAGCGGGCCGCTGGTTGCCATTCGCGCGGACATGGATGCGCTGCCCATTGTGGAGGCCAACCTGGTGGAGTATTGCTCCTGCAATGCCGGTGTGATGCACGCCTGCGGCCATGATGCGCACACGGCCATCCTGCTTGGCGTGGCCCACATGCTGCGCCAGAGCTATCAGGAAGAAACGTGGCGCGGCCGCGTGCGGTTACTCTTCCAGCCAGCCGAAGAAGCCTTCGACGAAAACGACATCAGTGGCGCCACCGCGATGATCAACGATGGGGCGCTGGAGGGTGTGGATGCCGTCATTGCCCTGCACGTCTCCTCCGACCAGCCAAGCGGCCACTTCCTCTTTCAGGACGGGCCCAGCCTGGCGGCCGTCGATTCGTTCGACGCCTGGATACGCGGTGACGGCGCCCACGCGGCCTATCCCCACACCGGCAGCGACCCGATCTACATGCTCGCGCCCATTCTGACCGCGCTGTATGCCATCCCCTCGCGCCGCATCAATCCCCTGTTCCCGTCAGTAGTCAGCCTTGGCCAGGTAAGTGGCGGCGCGGCCAGCAACGTCATCCCCAAGGAAGTTATGCTGCGCGGCACGCTTCGCTCGTTCCAGCAGGATGTGCGCGAACAGCTCTGGCGCGACCTGGAGAATGCCCTGAAACTGAGCGAACTCATGGGCGGCGGCTATGAACTATCGATCGTCAAGGGCTATCCGCCGATGGTTAACGACGCCGAGGCCAATGGCTGGATGCGCGCTGTGACGACGGACCTCCTGGGCGGCGCGGCTGTGCACAACGTGCAGTTCGGCATGGGCGCGGAGGACTTCGCTTATATGACGCAGCGGGCGAAGGGGGCCATGTTCATGCTGGGCGCGGCCGTGCCCGAAGGGCCGGCGCGCCACCACCACACAACTACATTTGATATCGACGAGGGTGTGCTGGCCCCTGGCGCGGCCGTTCTCGCCGAGACAGCCCGCCGCTTTGTCCTGGGGCAATTGCCGGCGAGCAAGTAGCGGCAAGCCGCGGCCGGTAGTCCCCGGTCAGTGGCGCAGCGTCCCTTGATCAGGCGAGTAGGTTCTTCGTGGTCCACCTCAAGCGGTGATCTTCTCTTGCCGCGCGCCTTTAGAACCCGGCTCTGCTTGCCGTGGTTTTTCGTCTGCCCTCCGCGGTGACGACGGCGGGCGACCCTCCGCGGTTCGTGGTTCTTCCGTAGCCCAACTCTGTCGTCTCATGCTGTTTATGACAATAAAGAACCTCTGTTCTATAGATATCGCAAATATACTTATGTATACTGTAGGCACTAATTGGGTATAGGAAGCATGATGACTGCCTAGCGCTGAGTGTGGCCTGGGCCATCATCCCCCGTTAATAAGAAGGTGAGTGGTCAGGAGGTTCAGGATGACTTTACATGCGTCAGAGGTTAACGAGAATCCGGGCCGGATCGGCTCTCTTGTCCGGCCGCGGTACCTGGTTTTGCTGCTCACGCTTGTCGCCCTCGCGGTGTTCGTTGGTGGCGTCGGCCGGGCGCGATCGGCCACCATCCCCACTTTCACCATCAGCAGCGTTGTGACCGACCAGACCGTTACTGTTCAGACCGCAAACTTCCCGGCAAACCAGAACTTCGTCGTTACCATGGGCCCGTTCGGCAGCAAGGGCGCCGGCGGCGTCGTTGTCGGCACCACCAACTCCGGAGCTGGCGGTACCTTCAACGCCACCTATAACATCCCCGCGCAGTTGAAGGGCGCATCCCAGGTGGCCATCCGGATGCAGACGTCGCACGCCAACCCGTACTTCGCCTACAACTGGTTCTATAACAACACCACAACCGGGCAACCCGGCACGGGCGGCATCCCCGGATATAAGGGCATTCCCACGTTCACTGTTACGGCCGTCGACGTGGATAAGACCGTAACCATCAAGACTGACAACTTCCCGCCCAACCAGACGTTTACCGTGCGGATGGGGGCAATGGGCTCGAAGGGCGTGAACGGCATCGTCGTCGGAACGCTCCAGTCGGGCGTAGGTGGGGCGCTGACGGCGACCTACAACATCCCGGCCCAGTTGCAGAAGTCATACCAGATCGCCATCCGGACCGAAACGGCACACACCTATCCGTTCTTTGCCTATAACTGGTTCTACAACAATACCGCCGGGACTGGCGGACAGCCCCCGTCACCGCCTCCGCCGCCGTCCTACACGGGCGTCCCCAGCTTCACGGTCTGCGCCGTGGCGCAGAACCAGACAGTGACGATCAAAACTGTCAACTTCCCGCCCAACCAGACGTTCACCCTGACAATGGGCGCGTTTGGCACCGCCGGCGTGGGCGGGTACACGGTCGGCACGCTCAACTCGGGCGCGGGCGGCGCGCTGACGGCGACGTTCAATATCCCGCAGCAACTGGCCGGCTCTTACCGCATCGCCCTGCGCGCGCAGACGGCCGGAGCCTACCCGTTCTTCGCCTACAACTGGTTCTATAACAACACGGCCACCGTTTGCTAGGCTGCGCGCCGGCAACGTAGCGAACTTAAGGGCTTCCTCGCTAGGGCGGGGAAGCCCTTTTTGTTGTTATCCGACGCGCAAGTGGCCTGCGCCGGACATTCGTGATAGAAAGACAGGCCTATGCAGTTATGGAGTCCGGTGTGGTCCTAGGTCTTATCGCTTCGATGCGGCCGCGCCAGTGGCCCAAAAACGCCTTCGTATTCGTCGCTCTCCTGTTCGATCGAAAGGTTCTCGACGTGCCCAGCATGCTGGCGGTGACGGCGGCGTTTGTGCTGCTTTGCCTCATGTCGAGCGCAGTTTATCTGATGAACGACCTGGCCGACATTGAGAGCGACCGCCAGCATCCGACCAAGAAAAACCGGCCGCTGCCCTCGGGCCGGCTGAGCCCGCGGGTGGCTCTTGTCGCCGCCGTTTTCCTGGCCGCTGCCAGCCTGGTGGCGGGCTACCTGATGAATCTCGAACTGGCGATCATCCTGCTAGCTTACCTGCTTCTCCAGGTGGCCTACACCTTCAAGCTCAAGCATGTTGTCTTGCTCGACGTCCTAACCATCGCCGCCGGGTTCATCCTGCGCATCGCCGCGGGCGTGGCGGTCATCGACGTGGAGCGTTTTTCGCCCTGGCTCTATGTCTTTGGCGGCTTCCTAGCCCTGTTTATGGCCCTCGGCAAGCGCCGCTACGAACTCGTACTCCTGGGCGGCGAGGCCGCCAGCCATCGCGCGATTCTAGACGACTATAATCTCGACCTTATCGACCGGTTGCAGAGCCTGGTGACGACCAGCGTCGTGGTTTCGTACAGCCTCTATACTTTCCTGGCCGAAGGCTTGCCCAAGAACCACACCATGATGCTGTCCATCCCTTTCCTCCTCTACGGCATCTTCCGCTACCTCTATCTCATCCATGTGCGGGGTGAGGGCGGCGCGCCGGAGGAGATTTTGCTGCGCGACCGGCCGCTCCAGGCGTCCTTGCTGCTCTACGGCGCGGTGGTCTTCATCGCGCTCTATGTGCTGTCGTGAGGGTCGCGCATGATCGAGGCCACCGCGCCGGGTAAGGTCATTCTCTTTGGCGAACACGCCGTGGTCTACGGCCGCCCCGCGCTGGCCGCGCCGGTGACGCAGCTTCGGGCGCGGGCCACGATCGAGACCACCGTCGGCCCAGGCGTTCGGCTCGTGGCCCCCGATTTGGGCCGGGAGGCGTGGTTAGCTACGGCGCGGGCCGACAACCCGCTGGCTGTCGCCGTGCGCGCCGTGGAGCGCCACGCGGGCCGGGTTGTCGCCCCGGGGACAACCCTCACGGTTGCCAGCGCCATTCCGATCGCCAGCGGCCTGGGCAGCGGCGCGGCCATTGCCGTGGCCGTGATCCGCGCCCTGTCAGCGTTCCTGAGCTTGGACTTGCCGCCCGGAGAGGTGTCGGCGCTGGCCTATGAGGTGGAGCGGCTGCACCACGGCACGCCCAGCGGCATCGACAACACCGTGATAGCCTATGAGCAGGCGGTCTATTTCGCCCGGCGTCAGCCGGCAAACGTGATCGAGCCGTTTGCCCTGTCCCGACCGCTGCGACTGATCATCGGCGACACGGGCATACGGAGCGCGACGAAGCACGTGGTCGGCGACGTGCGCGCGCGGTGGGAGCGCGAACGGGGCCGTTTCGAAGCGATCTTCGACGCCTGCGGCGAGATTGCCGAGGCCGGGCGGGGAGCTTTGGCGCGCGGGGACACGGCCGCTGTGGGCCGGCTTATGAGCGAGAACCATGTGTGGCTGGCGAGGATGGGCGTTTCATCGGCCGAACTCGACCGGCTCGTTGCCGCGGCTCAGGCCGCCGGCGCGCTGGGCGCCAAGCTCAGCGGGGCGGGGTGGGGCGGCAACATGATCGCCCTCGTTGAGGCAGACTCGGAAGCGGCCGTAGCCGGGGCGCTGCGCGCGGCCGGCGCGGCGCGCCTTCATTTGAGTGACGTTCGTTAGCCGCGGGAGCGCCAAAAACGAAAGCCGGCGCAATTGCGCCGGCGAGATGTGGAAGCCTACAGCCGCGACTGCCCGGGCGGGGCAGGGCGTGATGAAACAGGTCAGGCCTGAACCTTGGCCATCGTCTTCAGACAGCGCGTGCAAACGAAACGGCGCACGCGGCGGCCGTTCTCATACACGGTTGTCTTCTGGATATTCGGCCGGAATAGACGCTTCGTCTTGCGCTGCGAGAAGCTCACGTTTTGGCCGCTCATCGGCCCCTTGCCACATACATCACATTTCGCCATAATTTCACCTTACCCGACAGCCGCGCGGCGGCGTCCAAATGAAAGGCGACCATCTGGTCGCCCGCATGTTTTGCTCAATAAGGAACGACCTGTGATTATACCCGGACTGTGCAGCTCTTGCAAGCGCAGTCAATGTCGTCAGGAGCGATAGGCCTATGCCCGTAAAAGAGGATTCGAAGGGGAGGATCGACATCTCCTCCGCCACCATTGCGACCATTACTAATCAGGCCGTTCATCAGTGTTACGGGGTGGTTGGGATGGCTAGCAAGAGTCTCGTCAATGGCATTGCCCAACTCCTATCGCGGGACAATCGGCGGGGCGTTGAAGTTCGCGTCGACGGCGAAGAGATCGTCATTGACGTCTACGTGATCGTCGAATACGGCGTAAGAATCCGCGCCGTGGCCGAAAGCATTCAGCATACGGTCAAATTCCACGTCGAGAAGGCCTTGGGCCTGCCCGTTCACGCGGTGAACGTCTACGTGCAGGGGTTACGAATAACCGACCAGCAGTAGGGCGGCCGGGCGAAGGAAGAGAGAGCATTGTCTACAGCATTCGACACACGCACCGCTCCACCGGGAACCGGCGGCAAATGGCTCCAGTGCAGCGGTCCGCAACTGCGCAAGATGGCCCGCGCCGGCCTCGTCTGGCTCGAACAGAACCGGGACCACGTGAACTCCCTCAACGTGTTTCCGGTGCCGGACGGGGACACGGGCACCAATATGCTCCTTACGATGCGCTCGGCCTATGCGCGCGTCGAGGATTCCGAGGATACGAACGTCGGCCGCGTGGCCGGCCAGCTGGCCCAGGGCGCTCTGATGGGCGCGCGGGGCAACTCAGGCGTCATTCTCAGCCAGATCTGGCGCGGCCTGGCCGCCGGACTCGCCAACAAGGAGTCGTTCAACACCCTCGACCTGGCTACGGCCTTTCAGAGCGCGGCCGACACGGCATACAAGGGCGTCATGCGACCGGTCGAAGGCACCATCTTAACTGTCATCCGCGAGGGGGCGGCCGAGGCCGCCGACGCCGCGCGCAAGAGCGAAGACCTGCGCTTTATGCTGGAACGCATCCTGGAGCGCTGCCAGCAGACGTTGGAGCGCACACCGGAAATGTTGCCGATCCTGCGCCAGGCGGGCGTAGTGGATTCCGGCGGCCAGGGGCTCGTCTACATCCTGGAAGGGATGCTGCGCTACGCTCACGGCAAGCTCGATCTCAACGGTCGCGCCGCCGCACTTCCCCTACCGGCGGCCCCGGTTGCGCCCGTCGTCCCAGCCGGGCCCTTACCAGCCCAGGCTCTTGCCATCCCTGAAGGAGGCTCGCTCGATTTTCCGTATGACGTCCAGTTCATCCTGAGCGGCCGCAACCTCAACGTCCTGGAGGTGCGCGCCCGGATCGACGCCATGGGCGACTCCACCGTGGTCGTTGGCGACGAAACGACGATCAAAGTTCACGTCCATGTGAAGGACCCCGGCCAGCCGCTGAGCTATGGCGTCTCGTTGGGCCACGTTTCCGACGTAGTAGTCGAGAACATGCAAGAGCAAATGGAAACCATTGTGCAGGCGGGCGCCAATGGCAGCGAGTCGCCGCCGGCTGTCGAGCCAGGACAGGTGGCTGTGGTGGCCGTGGCCGCGGGGGCCGGGCTGGCGAGCGTGTTCCGCAGCCTGGGCGCGGCGTGCGTCGTCAATGGCGGCCAGACCAACAACCCCAGCACGGAGGAGATATTCCGCGCCATCGACCAGTTGCCGACCGACAAGGTCGTTATTCTGCCCAATAACAAGAACATCTTTCTGGCCGCCGAGGCCGCGCGCGACCTGAGCAGCAAGCAGGTTGCCGTTGTCCACAGCCGCTCGATCCCGCAGGGAATTGCCGCGCTCATGGCGCTCAATCCAGACCGCGACGTCGCCGCGAACGCCCGGGCGATGGAGCAGTCACTGAACCTGGTTAAGACGGGCGAGATGACCCGCGCCACCCGGTCGGTTGAACTCGATGGCGTAGCTGTGAAAGAAGGAGCGATTATTGGTCTTGTCGATGGCAAGCTGTGCAGTTCCGGCCTCGACGAGCAGGCTGTTCTGGATGATCTTCTAGCGCGGATGGAAGTTGAGGATTGCAGCCTGGTCACCGTCTATTATGGGGCGGACGTTTCCATTGCGCGGGCAGCCGAGGCGGCTGACCACATTCGCGACCATTTCCCCGACCTCGAGGTTGAAGTCGTCGAGGGCGGGCAGGCGCACTACTTCTATATCCTGGGCGCCGAATAGCGCCGGGGCGCGGCGCGGACCGCGGGGCAGTGGCTGTTGGATTGGCCGGAGCCACTTGCCGGGAGCATCGAATCGATATGGACCGAGCATTGAAACGGCTCGAGCGCGTGCTTGAGCTTGAGAAACAGCAAGGTTATCAGAACAAGGCGGTCGTCGGCGGCATTCGCCAGTTTGCCATTTTCTGGGTTACACAAGCACACGACGAAGCGACGGACGAGGCCGATTTGGCTCTGGCGGAGCAGGTGGGCCAGGTGCTGATGGACTATAACCGCCTTTCGGGCGCTGAAGCGCGGGCACGGGCCATTGATTCGCTGCTGTCTAGCATTGAGCGCCGGCGCGCGCGCAAACCGGCGGAAGCGAACCGAACCGCCACGGCGCTCTCCGCTCCGTTCAGCCCGCCGCCTCCGGAAGCCGCGTTGCCCGTGCGATCAGCGCCTCAGCCCGCTCAGACCGCCACGCCTGTGACCGAAGAGGTGGCCGAGGCGGACGAAGAGCCGGACGAGGAGCTTGTGGACGATGAGATTGCGCCGCCGGCCGTGGAGCCGGAGGCGCCGGCCGTGGAGGCCGACCCGCGCGGTCTGGCCCAACCGGTGACTAACCTGAAGGGTGTGGGCCAAAAGATTGCAGAACGGCTGGCCCGTCTCGGCGCGACGACCATTCTCGATCTGCTCTACCTCTTCCCGCGTCGCTATGACGACTACACGCTGATGAAACCCATCAGCAAGCTGAAGTACGGCGAGCAGGTGACAGTCATCGGGACTATCTGGCAAACGCGCTCGCGCCGGGCGCGCACGAACCAGGCCATTGTCGAGTGCCTCATCAACGATGGAACGGGGACGATTCAGGCGACGTGGTTTAACCAGCCGTGGCTGGTGGATCAGTTGCCCGCCGGGATGCAAATCGTCCTGAGCGGCAAGGTCGAGCTGTTTCTCGGCCGTCTTGTCTTCAACTCGCCAGAGTGGGAACCGCTGGAGTTGGAGCCGCTGCGCACACGGCGCATTGTGCCCATCTATCCGCTCACGGAAGGGCTGACGGCCAGCAAAATGCGTGATGTCATGCAGCGGGCAGTGAAGGAGTGGGCGCGACGCGTGCCCGACCTGCTGCCGACAGAGACCCGCAAGCGTCGCCGCCTCTATTCGCTCGGCTACGCGCTGGAGCAGATGCACTTCCCCGATAGCCAGGAATCTCTGCGGCAGGCCCGCAAGCGGCTGGCGTTCGACGAGTTGTTCCTGCTGCAACTGGGCGTCCAGCGCCAGCGGCGCGAATGGCTGGCCCACTCGGCCTTGGCTCTGGTGGCCGGCGACGAGCCCTACCAGGCCTTTCTTCAGGCTTTGCCCTTTGCCCTGACCAGCGCGCAGCAGCGCGTCATCGACCAGATTCGCGCCGACATGACCCAGGGGCGGCCGATGAACCGTCTGTTGCAAGGCGACGTCGGCTCGGGCAAGACGGCCGTCGCCGCCGCGGCCATGGTCATCGCCGCGGCCGCCGGGGCGCAATCGGCGCTGATGGCCCCGACCGAAATCCTGGCCGAGCAGCACTACCGCGGCCTGAGCGGGCTTCTGGAGCCGCTGGGCATCCGCGTTGCCCTGCTCACGGGCAGCACCCCGGCGAGCGAGCGCCCCGCCATCCTGGCCGGGCTGGCCGACGGATCGCTCCAGATCGCCATTGGCACCCACGCCCTGATTCAGCCCGCGGTGGAATTCCGGCGGTTGGGCCTGGCGATCATCGACGAGCAGCACCGTTTCGGCGTCGAACAGCGCACCGCCCTGCGCGAGAAGGGGCCGCGGGCGAACGGCGAACCCGTTAGCCCCCACCTTCTGGTGATGAGCGCAACGCCCATCCCGCGCACGCTGGCCCTGTCGCTTTATGGCGATCTTGACCTGTCGGTGCTGGACGAGATGCCGCCCGGTCGCCAGGAGATCAAGACCCGCTGGCTGCGCGCTTCGGAGCGCGAGCGGGCCTACAATTTCATCCGGCGACAGACGGCCGAGGGACGCCAAGCCTACATCATCTATCCGCTGGTCGAGGAGTCGGACCTGATCGACGCCAAGGCCGCGGTCGAAGAGTTCGGCCGGCTCAGCGAACAGGTTTTCCCCGATCGCCGCGTCGGTCTGGTGCACGGCCGCCTGCGCTCCACCGAGAAGGACGCGACGATGCGCGCCTTTGCCGCCCGCGAGACGGACATCCTGGTGGCGACTTCCGTGATCGAGGTCGGTGTCGATGTGCCTAACAGCACGGTTATGGTCATCGAGGGCGCCGACCGCTTTGGCCTGGCGCAGTTACACCAGTTCCGCGGCCGCGTCGGGCGGGGTGAGCATCAGTCATATTGCATCCTGATCGCCGAGGATGTCAGCGCCGACGCCGAGCAGCGGCTGGCAGCGCTGGAGGCCACCAACGATGGCTTCGTGTTGGCCGAGCGCGACCTGGAGTTGCGCGGGCCGGGCGAGTTCTTCGGCCGCCGCCAGAGCGGCCTGCCGGAACTGCGCCTGGCGTCGCTGCTCCACGATGTGGAAGTGCTCGATATGGCCCAGGAAGAGGCCGCGGCCCTGTTTGCCATCGATCCGCAGCTTGCATGGGCCGAACATCGGCTGCTGCGCGAGCGACTGGAGCAATTCTGGGCCCAGGCGGCCGACGCCAGTTGACTAAGGAGGGTGTAGTTTGATCAAGCGAGCTGTCTATCCGGGGACGTTTGACCCCGTTCACCTCGGGCATCTAGACCTGATGCTCCGCGCCGCGAACCTGTTCGACGAGCTATGCGTTGCCGTCTATGATCACCGGCGGCCGACCAAGTCGGTGTTATTCTCGGTTGATGAGCGCGTCGCTATGATCGAGGAGTCCCTCGAGAACCCGGGCAACGTCGTCGTCATGCCGTTTGACGGCTTGCTCGTCGATTTTGTCCGCCATATTGACGCGCGAATCATCATCCGCGGCCTGCGCGTCTTCTCCGACTTCGAGTTCGAGTTCCGTTCTGCCCTGGCCAACCAGCGCCTCGCGCCGGAGATCGAAACGGTCAGCCTGATGACGCGCGAGGAAAATAGCTTTGTCAGTGGCAGCACGGTGCGCGAGATCGCTTCTCTGGGCGGCGACGTGTCCAGTATGGTTCCGCCCGGCGTGGCCCGGCGGCTCTACGCCCGCTATCGCGACTCCGACCCCATTCTCTTCTCCGGCGCTCTGCCTCTCCGTGATTAGGTGAAATCATATGGATATTCAACATCTCGTGGACCGTATGGAACAGGCGCTCAACGAGAGCACACGCGTCCCTCTGAGCGCGTACCTGCTTGTTAACGAGGAGAAGGTCTATAGCCTGCTGGATCAAATGCGGGTCGCTGTCCCGGAGGAGATCAAGCGCGCCAATCGCATCGAGGCGGAGAAAGACCGCATCCTGGCCCAGGCGAAAGAGGAAGCGGAGCGCATCCGCGAACTATCCCGCCAGGAGGCCGGCGAGCTGGTGAAGCGCGACGCCATCGTCAATGCCGCTCAGCATCGGGCCGAGAACATCGTCGAGCGGGCGCGGCGCGATTCCGAAGCGCTGCGCCAGGACGCCGATGTCTACATCACGGAGGTGCTGACGCGACTGGAAGAGGACTTGTTGCGGACGCTCAACGTGGTACGCAACGGCTTGCAGAAGGTGCAGGCAGAGCAAGCGGCCGCCCACCAGGCCGCCGCCGAAGCGGCCGAAGCGGCCGTCCCCTAGTTGCGAGCGAAGGTATAGCCCACGCCGCGCTGAGAGAGGATATAGCGCGGCTGCTCCGGGCGCGACTCGATCTTGCGCCGCAGCCGGTGGACGTAGACGCGCAGCCGATCCTCATACACCGTCTCCATCGGCCAGAGGCGGCGCAGGATGAAATCGGTCGTCACCGTTTGCCCGGCGTTGCGCATCAAAATGTAGAGTAGCTTGGTCTCGGTCGGCGTTAGCGCGACCTCAATGCCATCGACGGTGATGCGCTGAAAAGGGAAGCTAACTGTCAGGCGGTTGTCCACCACTGTCTCCGCGCTCAGCGTGTAGGCGAAATCCCCGATACGCCGCAATACCCGGCGTACCCGCGCGACCAGTTCCCCCGGATTGAACGGCTTGGTGATGTAATCCTCGGCATACTGGTCGATGGTTTGGATGATCGTCTCATCCTCGTCGACCGCCGTGAGCATGATGATCGGCAGGTCAGAGTAGTTGAGGATCGATTCGCAGAACTCAAAGCCGTTCATGCCATAGGGCATGTGAATATCGACCAGGGCGAGATGGGGCAGACCGTGGCGTCGAACCAGGTCAAGACCCTCCTCAGCGGAAGAGGCTGTGGAAACCTGGAACCCTGACTTCTGCAGCGCCGTGGAAACCAGCCGCAACATGGAGAAGTTGTCGTCCAGGGCTAGAATACGATACGTGCTGGCGTCGAACCCGGATGTCATACCTGCTAACCCGCGCTTCCCAAGACTAGCCTGTAGAGTTAGCGGAAATCGCGTATGGCGTGGTCCAAGGATAGCGTCAGTCGTCACAGCGACCCCACGGACGGTCTTACCCACGACCCCATTTCCTTGCTCCTGCTGGCATTCTAACAAAGCCCCCGGGCCAACTCAAGCGCTTTTCACGGAACGTTCGCGTATTGACGAGAGCGCCGTCTGTGGCGAGGTGAGGGCCAAGGGATGTGCGGGCCGCAGGTCCCTCGACGCCTTTACCCCGGCGCACGATGTGGACACGATGTGGATCGGTTGACGACGCTAGCCGGATTGGGAGCCGGCGCGGGTCGCCGCGGCATAGCGGGCGATATTCTCGCGCCGGTAGCGCAGGCCGGCGTAGACCGCCAGCGAGACGAGGAGAATGGTAACGGTGTTGACCACGGGCGTCACCAGGCGCCAGACTGTGGTTTGCGGATCGGGGAAGCCCAGCATCAGGGAAATACCAAGCCAGACGGGGAAACTGGTGAACTGAGCCGCCCCGGCGACAGCGATAAACTCGCGGCGACCCGCCTCATCGGCCGTATCCAACCCGGCGATGGCGCCGACAAGCAAGGAAATGGCGAAGTTGCTCTGTAGCGTGCCGAACTGGTCATACTTCATCTGGCCGCCCATCACCAGCGCTGTCACGGCTCCCGCGGCGATGGCAATGATGGTGGTTAGACCCAGCACCTTCAACCCAAGCCGCGCCAGGTTCCAGTCGCCCATCCAGCCGCCGAAAGACACAGCCAGCGCCTGCGACAGGAAGGGCGTGAACAGCAGGGCAATCACGAGCGTCGCCATGTCCGCTTCCATCAAGGCATAGGCCAGCAACAGCGCCGACACGGCCGCGCGGGCGATGAATGCCGGCGTGACGTGGTTTTGTTGCCAGAGGTCTTGGAGGACGGTGATCGAGCCGACCTTCATCGGCCGGGCAACGTTCTCCGGTGTTTCGCTGGAAACGATGGCCGACACGTTGTCGGAGATGACGGAGTACTCCAGCGGGTCAAAGAAGGGCGCGCCCATCACCGCATCGATAAACCGGGCGGCGTCCGGCGCGGCGACCGAAACCTTGACCTCCTCCTGCTCCGACACGCCTTTCGCGTCGACCACGCGCACTTGCGATATAGTCGCTTCGGTCAGGCCCTGTTCCAGAGCAATCCGCGCGATCTGCTCGCCCTTCCCTTTGGGTGTACCGACTGTTACCTCTTGCATCGCTGTTTCCCTGCCCGTCTTGTCGTATTGTAGGAGCCTGACGTAAGCATAGGTAGGGCCGTCGAGAACTGGCAATGTACCGTGGACATAATTCCCCGCTGGGCTGGCTGTCGGAATGTCGCGCCAGCGCACTCTGGGACGTTGACAAGCGGATGGCGGGGAGTATAGTTGCCGCATTCGCCCGTACCGGAACGCCTCATGGCCGCCGCCCAGCATTTTGCCATTAGCACCGCCACGACGAGCCAGCCGTCGCGCATCGACTCACGCTACTACCTCGCGCCCGCGGCCGGGGCCGGTTGGCTGGCGGGAATTGGTCTTGCGTCGCTGCTGGATGCCGGGCCTGCTTTCTGGCTGCTTATGGCCGCGGCGGCCGTTATCGGCGCGATCGCCACGTGGAGCATCGGGCGCCTGGGGTTGGCACTGGCGGCGCTCGCGGCGCTGTCGCTCGGCGGGGCACGCTACGCCGCCGCACAGCCCACCATCGACGGCGGCCACGTTGCCTTTTACAACGGCGCGCGTGACGTGATACTTCGCGGTGAGGTCACCGCTGATCCCGACGTGGGCGATACGCGGCGCGGGTTGCGGGTTGCCGCGTGGGAACTGAGTGTGGCCGGGCAGGCCCGGCCGGTCGAGGGGCTTGTCCTCGTCCAGACCAACCGCTACCCCGTTATCGGCTACGGCGCGGCCCTGCGCCTGACGGGCGATCTCGTTCCTCCTGAAGCCCTCGGCAGCGACAGCTATGCCGCCTACCTGCGGCGGCAGGGCATCTATAGCGTGATGCGCCGGCCAAACGTCGAAATGACCGGCAACGGCGGCGCGCCGTTTACGCGCACCCTGCTGGCTATCCGTGACCGCGGCCGGGCCGCTCTGGCCGCCGCCCTGCCCGAGCCACAGGCCTCGCTGCTGACCGGCATCCTGCTCGGCGACGACAGCGGCTTGCCCAAGGCGACGGCCGACGCCTTTCGCGCCACCGGCATGACCCACATCATCGCCATCTCCGGCTTCAACATAGCCTTGATCATCGCGCTACTCGACCGCCTGGCCGCGCCACTGCTGCCGCGCCGTGTCGCCGCGCTGGCGGTTATGGGCGGCATCGCCCTCTATGCGCTGCTCGTCGGCGCGTCGGCGTCGGTTGTGCGCGCCGCCCTCATGGGTACTGCTTACCTCATCAGCCTGCGCCTCATGGGCCGGCCGACGCTGGCCGTAGCCGGGCTCTTCACCGCAGCCGTGGCCATGACGCTGTTCAATCCGCTGGCCCTCTGGGACGTGGGCTTTCAACTCAGCCTGGCGGCGACGCTCGGGTTGCTGCTCTTTGCCGGCCCGTGGACCCAGCGCCTGCAACAAAGCGCGCCCCGGCTACCCGGGCCAGCGCGTACCCTGCTGGCCGAGGGGCTGGTGGTTACTGTCGCCGCCCAAGTGCTGACGCTGCCCCTCATTCTCTTCCACTTCGGCCGCCTCTCCCTCGCCAGCCTGCCGGCCAACTTGCTCGTCTTGCCCGCCCAGCCAGCCGTCATGCTGACTGGCGGTGTGGCGCTGCTGGCGGGGCTGCTATGGCCGCTGGCCGGACGTCTGACCGGATTGCTGGCGTGGCCGTTTTTGACCTACACGGTGGTGATAATTGAGTGGCTGGCCCGCTGGCCCGCGGCCTCGGTTCCGCTGCGCCTCTCGCCTGCGGCTCTGGCGGCCGTCTACGCCGCCATCGGCGGGCTGACGCTGCTGGCTTCGACCCGCAAAGAGCAGCGGCGCGGGCTGGCGGAGCGGTTGCGAGCGCGGCTGGGATTGGTTGCGGCGCTGGTTGCATTGATGCTGGTCATGCTGCTGGCTGTGGCCTGGTTCCTCAGTCGCCCCGACGGCCGCCTCCACGTTGCCTTTCTCGACGTGGGCCAGGGCGACGCGACCTTGATTACGTCGCCCGGCGGCCGCCAGGTACTCATCGACGGCGGGCGCTACCCCAGTATGCTGCTCGACGAGTTAGGCGAGCAGATGCCGTTCTGGGATCGTTCGATCGACCTCATCATTGCTACTCACCCCGACGACGATCACGTGGCCGGATTGGTGGCCGCCGCCGGGCACTATCAAGTTGGCCGCCTGGTGACCAACGGCGCTCCGCCCGACGATGACGCGGCCTATGCCGCGCTGCTGGCGACCGCCCCCGAGGGTTCTGTCCACACGGCCCAACCGGGGGAGGTGATCGACCTGGGCGACGGGGCGCGGCTGGAGATCATCCACGCCGGCGGCCCCCCAGGGGCTCGCTCCAGCGACAACAACGCCTCAGTCGTGGCCCGGCTAACCTATGGCGAATTGTCGGTACTGCTGACGGGCGACGCGGAGGAAGCGGCCGAGGGAGCTATGCTGCGGAGCGGGCTGCCCTTGAGCGCCGTGATCTTGAAGGCCGGCCACCACGGCGCGAACACGTCCAGCGGCGCGCCCTTCCTGCGCGCCGTCGCGCCCCAGTTCGTCGTCATCTCCGCCGGCGCGGGCAACAGCTACGGCCATCCCGCGCCGGAGATGCTCCAGCGCGCGGCCGATGCCGGGGCGGCGGTGCTGCGGACGGATGAGATGGGCACGATTGAG
>CAZSOD010000018.1:0-34487 GCA_964608255.1 uncultured Ardenticatenaceae bacterium | reverse complement strand
CCGACGATGATGAAGTCGTTGTACATGACGTCGTAGCGGGCCGTGCCGTGGCCCTCTTCGACGAACGCATCCTCACGGGCGCGAGCGTGGACGAGAATAACGTCGGCGTCGCCCGCCTCGCCGATTTCGATCGCCTGACCGGTGCCGACAGCCACTACGTCAACGCGGGCGTTGTTCTTGGCCTCGAAGTCGGGCAGGATGGCGTCGAGCAGGCCGGAGTCGGCCGTGCTGGTCGTCGTCGCCAGACGGAGCACCTGGGGTTCGGCCTCGGCGGCGGGCGCTTCGGTTGGCTCGGCCGGGGCTTCGGTGGGGACGGTCGCTTCGGTTTCGGCTGTCGGCTCGGCGGCATTACTCCCGCCGCAGGCGGCGAGCGCCAGCAGCGCCAGAAGGACGATCAAGAGTAGAGTGAACTTGCGCATGGGTAGACCTCCCTTCTCTTTCACAAAGCGTTATGTTGAAAAATCATAACGCTTGGCAGTATAGCAAGGCCGTGGAAACGCGCAAGAAATGGGGAGAAGAAGGGCGCGCCGGTGAGGCGGATCAAGCTGACTTACGCAGCAAGAGCCACCTTCCTATCCGTGTTCATCCGCAAAATCCGCGTTCATCCGCGTGCCATTCCGGGTCCGAAGTTCGCCTCAAAGGCGTCGAGGACGAAGCGCTCGATGTCGTGGGCGAAGCGGTCGAACTGCTCCAGATAGAGCTCGGCCGCCGCGGTCAGCTTCGCCCCACCGCCATGCTGGCCGCCGGTCTGTGTCTCCACCAGCTTGCGGCCGAGCCGTGTCTCCATCTCGTGGATTTTCTGCCACGCAGTGCGGTAGGGGATGCCCGTTTCCTCGGCCGCGGCGCTGATAGAGCCGCAGCGAGCCACGGCGCGCAGCAACTCTGCCCGCCAGAGCGACAGGACGACCTCACCTTCGATCTCAATCCAGAGGTTGTAGCGGGGTTGCACGGCAGTCTTCGGTGGAGCGTGAGTTACACGCGATCCTCTTCGCGCTCGATGGTCGTGTCAATGCCACGCAGAAAGCCGCGCGCGGCCCTGATGTCTCGTACCGGAACGCGCACCTTTACATCCTGGGCGATCTGCTCCGCCAGTTCGTCCTGTGCGACGTCCAGATCGTAGTCCATCTGGAGCCCCAACCAGAGTTGCGGCGACGTACCGAAGTAGCGCGCCAGCCGCAACGCCGTGTCGGGTGTTATGCGCCGCTTACCCTGGACGATTTCGTTGATGCGCCGCGCGGGTACACGGATGTCGAGGGCCAGGCGGTTCTGGCTCAAGGACATTGGATTGAGAAACTCCTCGAGCAGCACCTCACCGGGATGAACCGGGGCCAACTTCTCTGGCATAACCATTATCACACCTCAATGATAGTCAACGATTTCAACGTCGTAAGCGTCGCCATCCTCCCATGCGAAGCAAATGCGCCATTGATCATTGATACGAATGCTATACTGTCCCGCTCGGTCGCCGGCTAGCTTCTCTAATCGGTTGGCTGGAGGAATGCGAAGATCCTGCAACGTTTGGGAACGATTGAGCATTCTCAACTTGCGCAGGGCGATCGACTGAATGTCATCGGGCAGTCTTCGCGACCGCTCGCGCTGGAAGAGCCTCTCGGTTTCCCTGTCGCCAAAGGTCTTAATCACCCATTTAGTATATAACGTGCGGCGTTAAATGTACAGCGTTAAGTCAGAGGTAATCTGGCTTGGCGCTATGACAGGTGGGAGTCCTGTCTAATCCGCTTCGCCAGTACAATATCCGGCTTGCCGATGCCGTTCGCGTCCGGGATGACGCCAACCAGCGTGAAGCCACACTTCTGGTAGAACTCGTACGGATGGGGCTTCAGGCTGCGGATGGCCCGCAGGTGGGCGAAGGGGTCGTCGTAGAGATCGACGCCACTGAGCGTGGTCGCGCCGGTCTCGTCGTCGGTCTGCGCGAAGAGCGTCACCGCGCCCAGCGCCGCCACCTGCCGCTCCAGGTCGGCCACCAGGGCGCGGCCGATGCCCTCCCCCTGCCGCTCCGGAGCCACGGCCAGCGGGTGAAGCTCCCAGCCGGTGGCGTGGGGCGGGTCGCCATAGCGGGGGATGGCGGCGATGAAGCCGATGACGTGCCCGTGGTCATCGAGGGCCACCCGGCTGACGCGGCCGGGCTCCAGCGACTCGCGCACGTCGGCTAGGGCGTCGTCCAGGGTCATGGGCCACGTTGCGGCGAAGGCAGCGACCAGTATTGCCGAGGCCTGTTCGATATAGCTCTCGTCCGCATTTGCCAGATTGATGATACGCATAGGCTCTTGGCAAGTCGTACGCTTATATCGTGCCAGAGCGCACCCGTATCGGCAAGCCGAGTGCGAAAATGCTGAGCGTTCCGCCCTTTCCTGCTATACTCGGCCCTTCAAGCTTTCGCCGCGGAGAGAATTATGACCACCCCCTTCACCATCCAACGCATCGCCGACTACGTTGGCCAGCGCGTCACCGTCCAGGGCTGGCTCTACGCCAGCACCCACAAGGGCAAGCTGCTTTTCCTGCGCCTGCGCGACGGCACGGGCATCGCCCAGGCCGTCGCCTACCGGCCCGAAGTTGGCGACGAGTTGTTCGAGAAGCTCGTTCACCTGGGCCAGGAGTCGTCGCTGATCGTCAGCGGCACGGTCAAGGCTAACGATCGCGCCCCCGGCGTGCCGGGCAAGTACGAGATCGCTATCGAGGAAGTCGAGGTGCTCCAGGATGCCCAGGACTACCCCATCGGCCCCAAGGAGCACGGCGTCGAGTTCCTGATGGACAACCGCCACCTCTGGCTGCGGAGCAGCAAGCAGTGGGCCATCATGCGCGTCCGGGCGACGATCAAGCGAGCGATCATCGACTTCTTCGACAGCCGCGGCTTCCTCAACATCGACACGCCGATCATCACCCCCAGCGCGGCCGAGGGCACCAGCACCCTCTTCGAGGTCGGCTACTTCGACGAGAAAGCCTATCTGGCCCAGACCGGCCAGCTCTACAACGAGGCCAACATCATGGCCTTCGGCAAGGTCTACTGCTTCGGCCCCACCTTCCGCGCCGAGAAGAGCAAGACCCGTCGCCACCTGGCCGAGTTCTGGATGGTCGAGCCGGAGATCGCCTTCTGCGATCTGGACGACCTGATGGCGCTGGAGGAGGAGTTCGTTACCACTATCGTGCAGACGACGCTGGCCGAGCGCGGGCCGGAGCTGGCCTTGCTGGAGCGCGACACGACCGCCCTGCAAAACGTCCGCGCCCCCTTTCCGCGCATCAGCTACGATGAGGCGGTGCAGCGCATCCAGGCCATCCACGAGGCGACCGACGACCTGATACTGAAGGAGCAACTGGCGATCGAATGGGGCGACGACTTCGGCTCGCCGCACGAGACGGAACTGACCAAGCAGTTCGACCGGCCGGTGTTCGTCTACGGCTACCCCACGCAGGTCAAGGCGTTCTACATGGAGCCGTGGCCGGGGCGGCCGGAGGTCTGCAAGAGCGTTGACCTGCTGGCCCCGGAGGGCTACGGCGAGATCATCGGCGGCAGCGAGCGCATGAGCGACCCCGAGGTGCTGCTGGCCGCCATCCGCCGCCACGAGCTGCCGGAAGCGAACTACCAGTGGTACATCGACCTGCGGCGCTACGGCAGCGTGCCCCACAGCGGCTTCGGCCTCGGCCTGGAGCGAACCGTAGCCTGGATCTGCGGCCTGGAACACATCCGCATGACCAGCCCCTTCCCGCGCACCCTCAACCGGCTGACGCCTTAAGAAGGGGCGAGGGGCCAGGTTCTAGGGGCTAGGGAAAACGGTTCTTCCCTAGCCCCTAGCCCCTAGAAGCGGGTCCCTCTCTTCCCGCCAGCCCCAGAGGTGACGGCGGATAGGGTCATTGGCGGCGCTGTTGTCGCGCCAGAAGTCATTGTCCGGCAAGTCAGTCGCGGGCAGGACGGCCGCGTCCAGAGCGATAGTGTAAACGCGGTACACGGTCAGCAGGCCGGGATAGGAAGGGGAGTCGGTCTTGCGGATGTAAGGTCGCCCATCTTCGCATAGTGCAACGGAACGTACATCCAGCCCCAACTCTTCGCACAGACATCGCTGTGCTGCCGTCCGTGCGTCTTCCCCTAGCTTGAACTTTTCCGACGGCGGCCAGTCTCGCACGCGCCGCCGCCCGTCGGTCATCTCCTGCTCGATCTCCATAAGCACCCGTCCACCCCGCCGGATGAACACCTGGGTTACGCGCACCTCGCGCCGCGGCGGGTCGTCGCGCAGCGTCGTCTCCCCCGCGGCGACCTCGCGCCACAGGTCAGCGGCTGTCTTGGCCCCGCCCTGCCCCCACGTCTCCAGCGGAACGCCCGCCGCCCGCAGCCACGCCGCCAGCGCCGCCGCGTCCGCAAACGCCAACCCGCCGGTGTCCTCGCTCGTCTGTGTCGCTTCCATGATGTCTCAGGATGGATAAAGCGGCATCATCCGTAAAATTAGCAGATTAGCCAGATTTTAGAAGCCCGCGACAACCGCCGATCTTCTGAAATCGGCCGAATCTGCCCAACCTGCGGATTACCCCTTCTTCGTCAGATAGTCCTCATATCGCTCCAGCGCCGCCGCGAAGCCGGCGCGACCAAAGCCGAAGCGCACGCTGTGGTCGTCCGCGCCCAGACACGGCCCCGGCAGCAGCAGCACCCCCGCCTCGCGGGCCAGCGCGTGGCAGTAGTCCGTGGCCGAGGGCGCGTCCAGCCCGACCAGCGCGACCGACCCCGCTCGCGGCGGCTGCCAATCGAACCGCGCCGCGTGGCGGGCGAAGAACGCCTTCGCCAGTTGCAGGTTGGCCGCCACCGTCGCCCGGCTGCGGCCGACCAGTTGTTCGTGCGCCCGCAAGGCGGCCAGCGCCAACCGCTCCGTGGGCGCGGGCGGGCAGATGGTCGTGTAGTGCTTCCAGTTGATCAGCGCCGCGCGGACGGACGGGTCGCGCACCACCAGCCAGCCTGCCCGCAACCCCGGCAGCCCGTGGGTCTTCGATAGCCCGGCCAGGACGATGGCGCGCTCATAGCGATCGGCGGCCGAGGGCAGCCGGTCGGCGGCGTCGCGCTCCAGTCCGCGGTACATCTCGTCGCACAGCAACCACGCGCCCTGCTGCCGGACGAGATCAAGCAGCGCCGCGAACTCATCCGGCGCGGGCAGGTAGCCCGTCGGGTTGTGGGGAAAGTTGACCACCACCAGGCGCGTGTCCGGCCGCAGCAGCCGCGCCAGTTCGTCCAGATCGAGCGCCCAGCCCCCGGCCGCCAGCCGCATGGGCCACCGGCTGACGTTGCCGGCAACGTGACCGGCCAGATTGAGCAGCGAGTCGTAGGCCGGGGTCAGGACGATGGCGTGGTCGCCCGCGGCCAGCAGCGTCCGCATCGTCAGGTAGATGCCCTCTTCCGGCGCTCCGAGGATGACGATCTCTTCCGGCCCGACCGTCTCGTACAGCCCGGCCACGGCTGCGCGCAACTTTGGGTCGCCCTGTGACTCCGTGTAGCCAAGGCGCTGGTCGAGCAGGAAGTTCGCTTCCAGGCCGGCCAGCCGCAGCAACTCGCCCGTTGTCACCGTCTCGCAGTCCGAGGCGCACAGCAGGTGGGGCGTGTTGAACTCATAGAGGGCGAAGAACTGCTCGGTAGCGAAGGGTAGTATCTCCATACGGGTTCCCGGAGTTGGAACCGCAGATGGCACAGATGTCACAGATTCAGAACCCAAATCTGTGAAATCTGCGCAATCTGTGGTTTCCTCTTGTCTTTCCGCATTGTAACCCCCACGCCATAGAACGGGTAGGGGCTTAATTGGCGTCGTAAGCCGGGCTGGATTCAATAGGGGTGCGGCCTGTGCGGCCGTCTCTTGGAGGATAGTGAATGACGAAGAAGGTTATCTTTGTGGGGGGAACGTCTTATAGCGGTTCGACGTTCTTCCACCTGACGCTGGCCAACGACCCGGCCGGCTTTGGCGCGGGCGAAATCCGCCACCTGTTTCGCCCCACCAAGGAGCGCTTCATTCGCGATACCTGGACGTGTGGCTGCGGCGACCCGGCCTGCACCGTCTGGGACCGCGTCAAGCAGCGCGGTGAGACCCACCTGTATGAGTCGATCTTTGAACTAAACCCGGAAGTCGATTTCATTGTCGATGCCAGCAAGAACATCGTCTGGGTCGATGAGCAAAGCGAACGCCTGGCTCGGCAAGGCTTCGAGGTCTACCACGTTGTCATCTGGAAGACCCTGCTGGAGTACGCTCACTCACTGCGGAAGCGCAACCGGCTCGACAACGAGGGCGAACTCGCCAACTGGCCGCGCTACCATCGCACTTACTACTCATTTGTGGAGAACTGGCGCTCGGTCAAGTACGGCAACTATACCCACGACCAGGCCAACACCCTCCAGGCCGTCTGCCGCCATCTGGGCATTCCCTACTTCGAGGGCAAGGAGCGCTTCTGGGAGAAGCGCCATCACGTGCTGGGCGGCAACCTGTCGTCGCGCATCCACCTCTACTCGAAGGACAGCGACAAGTACGCCGACGTGCGCCGCCGCGCCGAGGGCACGCGCGAACTGGGCACGGCCGAATCTCACCACCGCCGGGTTTACTACGAAGAGCCCGACGCGGCGGCGCTCGATGATTACATCGCCGCCCTGAGACAGGAAGCGCCTTACGTCGATCAGATCGAAGCGATGCTGACCGCCTACGACATTGCCGCGCCGGCTGCGCCGCGCCGCGAGTGGCCTGAACTGCAACTGAGTGGCTCCGAAATCCGGCTGCGCCAGTTGCGGCAGTACACCAAGGACCAGGTCGGCCGCATTCGCTACGCCTTTCGGGGCTCCCGGTCGAACCGTCGCGCCGCGCGCGCCGCTGCGGAGTAACGCTGCGCCGGGCCCGACGGTATCTGGCCGGCCTTCATAGTTTCGAACGCCACTGGACGAGTGACACGATGCGATTGCCAAACTTCATCATCGGCGGCGCGCTGAAATCGGGCACGACCTCGCTCAATTACTACCTCAAGCAACACCCCGAGGTGTTCATGAGCGAGCTAAAGGAGCCGCGCTACTTCGCCTACGAAGCCGACAACCCCGACCACGTCGAGGGCCGCGGCCTGCGCTTTCCGGTCAAGACGCTTGACGAGTACGCCGCGCTCTTCGCCGACGCGGCCGGTCAAAAAGCGGTGGGCGAAGCCTCGCCCCACTACCTGATCAGCCCTGTCGCCCCGCAGCGCATCAAAGACACCATCCCCGACGTCAGGCTCATTTTCAGCCTGCGCGATCCCATCAAGCGCGCTTACTCTGTCTACTGGCACGACGTGCGCCTGGGCCTCGAGAACCGGCCGGTGGACGAGGCGCTGACCGAACGCGAGTACGCCGTTATCCACGGTCTCTACTATGCCTGGCTTCGCAACTGGTACGACCGCTTTGACCCGGCGCAAATCAAGGTCATCCTGTTCGACGACCTGCAACGCGACGCGCCGCGCGTCTTTGCCGACCTGTGTCGCTTTTTGGACATCGCTGACGCTTTCGTGCCCGACTTTACCGTCCGCAACAAGGGTGGGGCGCTGAAGAACCAGGGCCTCGGCCGCTTCTACGAGCGCATCAAGACCCATCCCCTGCGCCAGGCCATCGACCCGTTGGTGCCGGAGCGAGTGCGCGCCTTGTTGTTGGATGCCCGCAACCGCAACTTCGAGGAACCGCCGCCCATGCCCGCCGCCGTCATGCGCCGGCTGAGCGACTACTACCACGACGACATTATCCAATTGGAGGACTTCCTCCACCGCGACCTCTCCGCCTGGAAGAACTAGGCAAACAAAAACCACAGATTCGCGCGAATCTGTGGTTTTTGTTTCTGAAGCGCAGGGCCTAGCGCCGGGCGAAGACGGTTGGGCCGGCTGGCTCCGTGCCCGCATCCGGCTCCTCATCCTCGATCAGCGGCTCTTCCTGATCGCTGGGGTCGATCCAGCGCAACTCCGTCCCGTCTTGGACCAGTGCCCGCTGGATGTCTTCGATGTCGGCATAGTTGAGGATGTGGAACGGCTCGTCGTTCCAGATGAGCACGCAGCGCAGGTCGGGATACTGAACGCCGAAGGTGATCACCCGCTGGCGTTCCCCACCCAGCAATACGAAGCGCCGGAAGGTATCCGGCACGACGAGGTCGCCCAGTTCCATCACCGCGATCAGGTCGCTGCGCGTCAGCGAATCGCTGTTGCCCTGGTCGTCGGTCACCGTCAGCGTCACGTCATAGGTGTCAGCCGCGCTGTAGGTGTGCGACGGGTTGCGCTCGGTTGAGGTTTCGCCGTCCCCGAACTCCCACGCCCAGGAGACGATCGGCCGCGCCGCCTCGCTCTTGTCGGTGAAGTCCACCGTATGCGGGATCTGGCCTGCCGCCTGACCCGGCCCGATGCTGAAGTTGGCCGTGATGCCCACGACCGCGCCCTCGAACTCATGCGCGCCGATGTCGGGCTGCGTGTCGCGGTTCGCGCCGTAGAAGTCCTTGCGCACCGCTGGCGGCTGGAGACCATTGGCGCGGCTGCCGTCGCTGGCCCGCGAGATGGCCAGCGCGCTGCGCGACGTCAACTGGTAGTTGCGCGGGTCGATGTTGGTCTCGGGGTTGGGGTAGGTGCCGCGGATGGCTGCCGCCGGATCGCGCAGGTTCGGGTTGCCGATGCGGTCGCCGGAGCCGCGCATCGCCGCCGCCGGCTGCTCGCTCCACAGGTTATTGCGGAATGTTACCCCACTAATGTCGCCGTTGACCGCGCTGATGCGGGCGCCGCCGTAGACCAGGTTGTTCTCGAACAGGCTGCTGTTGTGCGGCCGTCCCTTGTCGTTGCCGGCAATCGCCACGGCGTCGGTTGTCTTGTTGCCGCCGATAAACGTGTTGTAGCCGATGTAGCAGCCAGTCAATTGCGTGTCGTAGTTCGTGCCGTTGCGAACGTGAAACAGCTTGCCCAGTCCGACGACGACGTTGTTATAGATCTGCCCGCCCGCGCTATGGGGCCATTCGCCGTCGTTGCGTGGCCTCTCGTCACCGATGGCAATGCCGGCCGGCACCGTCCGGTCTGCGCCGACGAAGTCCTGCTCTTGTAGATGGTAGACCAGGTTGTTGCGGATAATCGTATCGATGGAGCGGTTGATGTAAATATGGACGTGGTTGCACGTGTGAACCACGTTGCCCTCGATCAACAGCCGGTAGCTCCCCTTGCCAATGTTGATGCCTTCGCCGTGGCCGTAAGCAATTACGTTGTTGCGGATGATGCCGTCGCGCGTGCGACCCATTTTCACGCACCCCGCGACTTGCTCCGGCCCGCCGCCCTCTCGCTCCGGGTCATACCACTTCACGCTCATCCGCGTGCAAATGTTGTTTTCGACAACCACGTTGTCGATGAACGACCCGCCCGGGTTGACGGTGATCGCGCTCTGATAGGTAAAGTCAATGCGGCAATTGCGGATGGTGACATTGCTGGCGACGACGGTAACGGCCGCGCCGGCAACGTTCTGTACCGTCAGGCCATCCACGGTAACGCCTTCAACGTTTACCCCCAGCATGCTGCCTCGGCCGCTGCCGTCCGGCAGGTAACCTGCTCCCGCCTGTGGCGGCGGTAGCGTGCCATCGTTCCGGAACAGGCCGTCGTGATAACGCCCATCCATCACCGGCGTGTGGCCCGTGTCCGCCCGCCAGGTGGTGTTGCGCACCCGAATATTGAGTTCCTCATAATAAGTCCCCGTCCGGATGCGGACCTCATCGCCCGCCTGAACCCGTCCGTGGGCCTTGTTGAGCGTTTTCCAGGGACGGTTGCTGCTGCCGTCGCCCGAGCTGTCGTTGCCCGCTCGGCCGTCTACATAGTAAGTCGTCATGGTGCGTCCTACCTTATCAGTCCTTTCTTGCGTGCCGGGTTACAGACCGGCGCTACTGTGCTTCCTCTAATGCGTCCACCCACACCAGTTCCACCTCGCCGTCGCGCAGCTGGGTATTCATCACGTCTTCGATCTCGCTGTAGACCAGCATGTGATAGGGATCGGTGTTCCACATCAGCCCGCAGCGCAGGTCGGGATACTGGACGCCGAACGCCAGCACCGACGAATCGGCCACGTTCACCAAAATGAAACGGGCATAATCCGCCGGCAGTGGTGGCAGGGGCGAACTCACGACGGAAATGAGGCGCGACTTGGTAATCCTGTCTGTGCGCCCCTGCGTGTCAGTAATGGTCAACGCGACCGTATAGACGCCGGCCGTCGTGTAGGTATAGACCGGGTTCGGCCGATTCGAGGTCTGCCCGTCGCCGAACTCCCAAAAATAACTGGCAATGCTCGTCTCGGCGCGGCTCTCGGACGAATCAAACTCCACCGTATGCGGCGCGACACCCCGCGCATCCCCCTGGGGAATGGTGAAATCGGCCGTCACCGGCTGTTGGCCGAAGCCCGCTTCGTAGTTATGTAGCACTTCCGCCGCCGTCAGCGCCCGCGAGTACACCGCTGTCAGCCGGTAGAGCCCCAGCCACGGGCGATCTTCGGTCAGTTCGTTGGCCAGCACCAGGGGCATCCGTTCATCCCAATTGCCCAGATTGCCGCCCACCGTCAGCACCCCCCGGTCTTGCCCGTTGACGTAGAGGGTGGCCCGGCCGTTCGGTCGCCGCGTGTAGACGACATGAGTCAGCGCCCGCGTTACCGTTCCCGCGGGGGTCACAACCGCCGGCAGACCGTTGGCCGAGGTCTGCGATGTGCGCAGTCGGGCCATGTACAGATTCATGGGCTGATTGCCGTAGAGTCCCTGTCCCAGAGTAGCGTTGCGTTCCGTCTTCGTGCTCGAAATGGAAACGATTCGCGCCGGGCCGTCCTGGTGGATGCTGGCCGGGAGAATCCAGGCTTCCAATGTCAGTTCGCCGCTGCTGCGACAGGCATTGATGATCTTCCGCGCCGGGCTTTCCGAGGAGATCAGCGTGGGCTGGCGCACCTGTAGCCCGCCGTCAGTCCAGCTGACGCGAGTCTCGTCCTTGATGCGCAAGTTCAATGCCTCCCCCACGCCGCTGACGTCGCGCACTTGCCGCCCCTGGCCCTCCTTGAATTCGTATAGCGCTTGCAGCCCATTGGTCACGCGCACCCCAACTGGCGGCAGCGCCGGAGTTCCCTCCGGCGGATCGCCCGCTCCCCCGGGGAACTCGTTAGCGCCCATATCGGGCTGGCTGTCGCGCGGCGCGCCCCAGTAGTCATAGCTCAGGGCATCGCCGCGCTGGATGCCGCGGTTAATGGCCGGCGAGACGTTGGCCAGCTTATAGGGATCGGCCGTAACCGACCCCGCTGCCACCGGCGCGGCGATATTGACCAGACCGCTCTCCGCCTGCACCACATCGCTCGCCGGGTTATAGACCGCCTCGCCCGGAAAAGCCGACCACAGATTGTAGCGCCAGACGATCCCCGCCCCGTTCACCACGTGCGCCATCTCGCCGCCGTTGGCGCTGGCAAACAGATTATTCTCGACGAAGCTGCGCCGGCTGGTGTCGCGCAGCCCGATCCGGACCGCTTCGCTCGTGCTGTTGACCACAGTATTGTGCGTCAGCAGGAAGCCGTTCATCGCCCCACCGTCGCGCTCGGTCTGGAAGCCGACGCCGCAGCCAACAATGATGTTGTTGCTGATCTGGAGGTCGCGTGTATGATACAGGCCACCGTCCCGATAGCGCACGGCATCCCCCTTGCGGATACCAGGCCCGCGCTCACCGCGCAGCGTCAGAAACTGCGGCCGCCCGGTGTGATAACAGAGATTGCTGTCTATCGTCACCTCGACGGCCGACACGACGCTAATCTGACCGTTGCGGTTGTCGTAGCAAGTGTTCTTGCCAACGGCAACTTTCTCGCAGCCGACCATAACGCCGATGCCCTCATCCGAGTTCTCAAAGACCTGGTTTTCCTGGATAGTTACGTCTTTGCAGCTTTGTACCAGAAGCGCAACATTCTGCCTCGCCGGCCCATAGGCCAGGAAGCGCCGCCCGCAATCGCGAATGCGGCACTTCTCGATCAACAGCGTGTCGGATTGGTATGCCTGCACGCCGCCTGCATAGCACGTCTCGATCACGCAGGCCCGCACCGTAACCCGGCTGGACTTGCTGATGAGCAGGCCGCGCCCGCCCGCATTCCGTATGGTCAGCCCGGCCACGACCACGTCCTGGCTCTGCTGGACGACGACCAACGCCGTGTCCTCGGGCACGTTCAGGCTGGCGCCGTCGAGAACCGGCTGCTCCCCTTCAAAGGCGGTGATGGCGATGGGCGCCTCGGCCGTGCCCGGTTTCTGGATGTACAGCCGCTCGGCGTAGACGCCGGTGCGAATCGCGACGGTGTCGCCCGCCTGGGCCTTGTTGATTGCTGCCTGGATCGTTCGCAGCGGCTGGGCCGCATCGTTACCCGGATTGTTGTTGTTTCCGTTGCTGGCGGAAACATAATATGTCGTAGCCATGCTCCTTATCTTCCTTCAACTCCGTAAGCCAGGACCCGGCCAACAGCCGTCGGCGATCATGAGGCAGCACAAACAGAACGTGCGAGCCGCCGGACGCCCGAACCGTGATCTGGCCATTACGTTGTCGGTACTACTGTGCCACTACAGTCGTAGGTGTTCCTGACCCGCCTAAACGGGAAAGGAGGGGCCCGGCCCGGCCGCGTCCAGAAGAAGCTGCGTTGGCGGCGACCCTAGCCAGGTGCATCCGCGAAGATGCCTACTGCGGTCATTATAGAGGCGGAGTCTCCATAATAGCAAGTAATTATTGTGCTATTACAACATGTTGTAATGTAAAAATATTTGAAAATTACAACAATAGGCGCGCTTGGCGGCGATTTTCGCGCTTCGTCGCGCCTTAACCCGCCCTGTAAGGTGCTACCTCTACGATTTCTATCGGCCAGTCCTGCGCTGACCCAGCCGACCAGCCCGTGCAATATCGTCAGCGGGTTCGTAAGCTGGCCATGCTAAGAATGCAATAGAACTCAACGCGCTGTCCACTGCATAGCAGTGCCCACCATTGCAGTGCCTGCTGCCGTAGCGAAACGTAATGGATTCTGCCTTGGAGAGGAAACTGAGCGAGATGGAAGAGCAAAAGGTCTTACAATGGACGGTGGGCCCCGCCATCGGGGCACAGCAGGACAGCGCGGATGCGCTCTACTTCGTCGCCAAGCGGGTGATGGACCTGACCGTGGTTACGCTCTCGCTGGTCTTTTTGCTGCCGCTCATGGCTTTCATGGCGCTGCTCATCAAGTGGGACTCTCCCGGTCCGGCCATCTTCCGCCAGGAGCGCGTCACAGCCCGCCGTCGCATCCGCAACGGCCAGGTCTTCTGGGAAGAAGCGCCCTTCACCATCTACAAGTTCCGCACCATGCGCACCGACGCCAAGTCCACGCTGCACCGCCAGTTCATCGAAGCCTACATTGCGGGTGACGAGAAGCGCATGGCCGAACTCCAGTCCGCGCAGCAGGCGGAAGACGCCAAGTACAAGCTGGTGCAGGATCCACGCGTCACACGTGTTGGCTCCTTCCTGCGCAAGACAAGCCTGGACGAGTTGCCCCAGCTTTGGAACGTCCTGCTGGGCAATATGAGCCTCGTTGGCCCGCGGCCGCCAATTCCCTATGAAGTCGATCTGTACCAGTACCACCACCACGATCGGCTCCGCACCATCCCCGGCATCACCGGCTGGTGGCAGGTCAAGGGTCGCAGCGCTACGAGCTTTGAGGAAATGGTGCAGATGGACGTGGAATATATCCAGCGTCAAACGCTGTGGCTGGACATCAAAATCATCGTCATGACGGTAACCGCCGTCGTGTACGGCAAAGGTGCTCGCTAAAATGACCGACCTTCGTATCGGCGCCATTGGCTGCGGCTACTGGGGCCCTAACCTTATTCGCAATTTCGTCGAAATCCCCGGCGCGCAGGTCATCGCCATCTCGGACCTCCAGCAGGAGCCGATGAACCGCATGATGCAGCGCTTCCCGCAGATCGAAACCTCGACTCGCGACTACCGCGACATGTTCGACATGGGCCTCGATGCGGTTGTCATCGCCACGCCGCCGGCGACTCATTACGCCATCGCCCGCGACTGCCTTGAGCACGGGTTGCACGTTTTGGTCGAGAAACCCATCACGCTCAACAGCGAAGACGCCATCGACCTCATTCGTGTCGCCGAAGAACACGACCGCATCCTGATGGTCGGCCACACCTTTGAGTACAACCCGGCCGTCCGCGCGCTCCGGCAAATGATCGTGAGCGGCGAATTGGGCGACATCTATTACATCGACGCCATTCGCGCCAGCCTGGGCCTCTTCCAGACTAAAGCCAACGTCGTTTGGGACCTGGCCCCCCACGATATTTCCATCCTGCGCTACCTTCTCGATGCCGACCCGGTCAGTGTCAACACCCACGGCTCCAGTTGCGTGCAGGAAGGCATCGAGGATATCGCCTATACGTCCCTGACGTTCCCCAACAACGTCCTGGCCCACATCCGGTCGAGCTGGCTCGATCCCTCGAAGCAGCGTCGCATCACCGTCGTCGGCAGTAAGAAGATGGCTATCTACGACGACGTGGAACCGTTGGAGAAGGTCAAGATTTACGACAAGGGCGTCAAGGCTATCCGCCACACCGACACCTTTGGCGAGTTCAGCTTCGCCTACCACTACGGCGATGTGGTCATTCCCTACATTCGCTTCGAGGAGCCGCTGCGCGTCCAGACGCAGCATTTCCTCGACTGCATTCGCGACGGCCGCCAGCCGCAAACCGACGGCCACAACGGCCTGCGCGTCGTTCAGGTCGTCGAGGCCGCCCAGCAATCGCTCCACAACGGCGGCGAGACGGTCTATGTCTCCACCAACGGCCACAAGATCGCGGATCGGGAACTTGTCCATGCTTGAGATGCTCGCCCCCATCACTGTTGAGCAGCCGCTCGCGGCCGATGACTCGGTGACGATCGGCTACCCCACCGGGCGGCCTATTGCCGACCGGGCGCTGCGCATCGGCGCTGACGCCAACCTGCGCTCCGGTACGGTTATCTACGTCGGCACAACCATCGGCCGCGGTCTCCAGACCGGCCATAACGTCGTCATCCGCGAAGAGAATGTCATCGGTGACAACGTCGGCATCTGGAGTAATTCGGTCATCGACTACGGCTGCCGCATCGGCAACAACGTCAAAATCCATAGCAACGTCTACGTCGCCCAATTCACGACCATCGAGGACGATGCCTTCCTTGCGCCGGGCGTCAGCATCGCCAACGACATGCGGCCGCTTTGCGCCGAATGCACCCACGCCGGCGGCCCCACCATCAAGCGCGGCGCGCGTATCGGCGTCAACGTCACCATCCTGCCCGGCGTCACTGTCGGCGAGTACGCCCTGGTCGGCGCGGGTTCCGTGGTGACAAAGGACGTGCCGCCGCATGCCGTTGTCTACGGCAACCCGGCCCGCGTGCAAACCACCGTGGACGAGATCGCTTGTCCGCTCCACGAAGGGCAGCACGCCTACATCGACGGGCGCAAGAACGACTGCGCCGCCCAGGCCCACTGATCTTCGGCCCATTCACAGGTCGCCTCAGATCGGAACCTGGCAACCCACCGAGGGAGCGAACATGGAAACAGGAACGAGCGAAACGTCGTTATCCGCTGTCGACTTGACCCCGTCGGCCTCCGCAATTGCCGGCCAGACCTCGCGCATCGGCCGCGGCTTCAGCTCGCTGCTGCGACTGCTCGTGGTCTGGGTTCCTGCCGGGCTGTTGGCGCTGGGCCTGTTCGTCGTCCTCTACACCCTGTTCATCAGCCGTGATCGGACGGTCTACGATCAAAGTGTCTACGAGGGCTATCGTCTGGTTGGCGCGCCCGGTTCAACCCAACTATACGCCTGGGAGGGGTATGGCGTGACCAGCTACGGCCGCGGCGGTTTGGTCGTGGACAAGGTCGTAAACTTCGACGTTCCGCGTCTCCTCTTCCTGGGCGACTCCTACGTCGAAGCCAAGCAGGTCTCCGATGCCGCCAAGTTCACCGAACTGGTCCAGAGTGACTGGAACGCCGCCCACCCCGATCAGCCGTTGCAGACCCTGAACCTGGGCATGGCCGGCCAGGACATCCGCACCTACATCAGCTTCGGCCGCAATATGGACCGCGAGTTCGCGCCCACCAAGGTCTTCGTCATGCTCAACCAGCAGGACTTCCTGCCGCTGGCCAATGACCCCGACCTGCTGGCCGCCCACCAGGCCGATCCCAGCGTCAAGCTGGTCAAGCCCGAGAAGCTCCACGGCCTACAGGCCATCATCAGCGACACCCCGGTGCGCCAGTTCTTCCTGCGCTTGCTCCTCCAGACCAACGGCTTCCGCCAGAGCGGCGGCGACAAGACAGCCCAGGCCGAACTGGCCGGCAACACCACCGACGTGCTCATCGGCAAGGAAGCGTCCGTAGCTGACCAACTGGCGGCGCTCAAGGACATCTGGGGCGACCGCCTGGTCATCGTCTACAACACCTACATCCCCGACTTTGGTAAGGATGCCCCGCCCACATTCGCGCCTGACACGCTCGTGGCCGAGGCGGCCAAGCAGGACATCCCCGTTGTCAGCCTCTACGAGCCGATGGTCAACGCCTTTCAGACCTACAACCCGCCGCGCGGCTTCCAGAACACGACCCTCGGCGTCGGTCACTTCAACAAGACCGGCCACCGCCTCATCGCCGATCAGATTCTCAACTACCTGCAAGAAGCGGGTGTGCCGGAGGTGACGAAGTGATCTTCTCCAGCTTTCAGTTTCTCGGTTTCCTGCTGGTCGTCATGGCCTTGCTCATCGTTGTCCCCGGACAACGGTGGCGCAAGCTCATCCTGATCCTCACCAGCTACTACTTCTACGCCTACTGGGATTGGCGATTCCTGGGGCTGCTGCTGCTCAACACCGTCGTCAACGCCATCCTGGGCAAGGCCATGTACCAGGCCCAGGACGCGCGGCGCAAGAAGACCATCCTGATCGCCTCGCTCATCTTCAATCTGGGCGTGCTGGGCTTCTTCAAGTACTTCAACTTCTTCGTCGAGTCGGCCGACGCCATCCTTGCCCCCCTGGGCATCGGCCTGACGACGCTGAGCATCATCTTGCCCGTCGGTATCTCCTTCTTCACCTTCGAGTCGATGAGCTACACCATCGACATCTACCGCGGCACGACCAAGCCGGCCGAGAGCTTCGCCGACTACGCCCTCTTCGTCGCCTTTTTCCCGCGGCTCGTCGCCGGCCCCATCGTTCGCCCGACTGACTTCCTGCCGCAACTGAAGAAACCCATCGGCATTCGCGCCCACAACGTCTGGGAGGGGGCGCAGATCTTCACCGTCGGCCTGTTCAAGAAGCTCATCCTGGCCGACAGCGTCGCCCCATTCGTCAACCAGGTCTTCGCCAATCCCGGCTACTACTCCACGGCCACCGTCTGGCTGGCCGTCCTGGCCTATTCCATTCAGATCTACTGCGACTTCTCCGGCTACTCCGACATGGCGATCGGCATCGCCCGGATGTTGGGCTTCCATCTCAACCGCAACTTCCACATGCCCTACATCGCCACCAGCGTGGCCGAGTTCTGGCACCGCTGGCACATCTCGCTGTCCACCTGGCTGCGCGACTACCTATACATCTCCCTTGGCGGCAACCGGAAGGGCAATGCGCGTACCTACTTCAACCTGATGATGACCATGGTGCTGGGCGGGTTGTGGCATGGCGCCAGCTGGAACTTCGTGATCTGGGGCTTTGCCCACGGCGCGGCGCTGGTGGCCCACCGCTACTGGACGCGCCACGTCAAAGTCGAGGAAACGACCATCGGCCGTGTCGTCGGCTGGGCCGGCACTTTCCTCTTCGTCACCGTCATCTGGGTGCTCTTCCGCGCCCAGGACACAGCCACCATGATCGCTGTTTACAGCAAGATGCTCTTCGTCAATTCCGGCGGCGCGGTCTGGTATTACCAGTGGTTCTTCATCGCCGCCGTGCTGATGATCATCGGTCACGTGGTCGGCATGTTCCGCGACCGGGAGGAGAAGGTGCAGGGCGACACCGAGATGGTCTTCTTCAACTCCGCCTACAGTTTCCGCGCGGCTTTCGTCATGTCGGCCGTCCTGCTGCTGATCTACGTCTTCGCGCCGACCAACACAAACCCGTTCATCTACTTCCAGTTCTAACTACCCGCTGAGCAGACTAACGTATCTCAGAGCCGCACGTCCTCTTGCAAATAGTTCTGAACTCGGTATTCGTCACTCGTCATTTGCCATGTCCCGCCCGATCGACAGCCCCCCGCCCCGCCTGCGCCTGGCCTGGGTATCGCCCGTTACGCCCGCCAAGCTCGACTCGGTGACGTGGCTCGACACTACCCGTGAGTTGCGCCGTCTCGGCATGGACGTGACGCTTTTGGCTGCCGGCCCGGCCGGCCTCCATACTTATCGGGGCATCGAGGTGGTGAACATCCCGCGGCCGGAAATCTACTTCATCAGCCGTCTGATCTTCCACCTGCGCATCCTGCGCTACCTTCTGCCGCGCCTGGCGGAGTTCGACTTTGTCCTCTTCCACCCCATCTCAGCTATCTGGCTCTTCCCGCTGCGCCTGGCCGGGCGGCGGCGGCCGCTGCTGGTCATGGACTCGCGCGACCTGCTCGACTTCGGCACGACCACGCTCAAGGCTCGCCTCCGCAATGCCCTGGAACGCCTCACCTACCGCCTGGCCACACGCCTGGCCGATGGGCAGACGGCCATCACCCCCCGTCTCGCCCAACTGGTTGGCATTCCGCCCCGGCAACTGTGGGGTATCTGGCCGTCCGGGGTAGACCCCGACGCCTTCGCCGTCTCGCGGGCCAACCGGCGCTGGCCGGTCGGGGGCGACCCGCTGCGCCTTATCTACGTGGGCATCTTCCTGGAGCAGCGCCACCTGTTGCCCCTGGCCCGCGCCGTGCGCCGCGCCAACGACGAGGGCATGGCCTTTCGCCTGTCGCTCTTTGGCGATGGCCCCTATCGCCCCGCGCTGGAGGCCTATGCCGCTGAGGCCGGCGACTGCGTGCATATCGAGAAGCCCATCCCGTATGACGCCGTCCCCGCCATGCTCAGCGCCGCCCACATCGGCGTCACCTCGCTGCCCGCGGCCGATGATGTCAAGTACGAAGCCTCCAGCCCGCTCAAGCTGTTCGAGTATATGGCCGCCGGCCTGCCCGTCCTGGCCACCAGCAACCGCTGCCACACCGACGTTGTCGGCGCGGGGCGCTATGCCTTCTGGGCCGCCGCGCCGGCCGAGGACGAATTACTGGCCGCGCTGCGCGCCGCTTGGGCTGCCCGCGGCCAGTTCGCCGATCTGGGCGAGGAGTCCTATCGCGCGGTACACGACTGGACGTGGGCCGCGTCGGCGCGTAAGCTTTATGGCGCGCTGGCTGATGGCCTGCGTCGCGCCTCCATCCGCCCATCGGCCGCGCCCCTGCCGGCTGGCAAACCGAACCGTTAACTCGCTGGCCCGGCCGCCGCGGCCGGCCCCGGCCCCAACCGCGCCCCGCGCGCATAAGGATAAACAATAATGAACATTCCATTTGTGGACCTGCAAACGCAATACCAAGCCTTGAAGCCCGAGATGGATGCGGCCGTTTTGGCCGTCATGCAGCGCGGCGACTTCATCCTCGGTGGCGCCGTCGCCGAATTCGAGCGCGAGTTCGCCGACTACTGCGGCGCGAAGTACACGGTCGGCGTCGATTCCGGCTACTCCGCCCTGGAACTCATCATCCGCGCCTGCGACATCGGCCCCGGCGACGAGGTTATCACCGCCGCCAACACCTTCATCGCCACGACGCTCGCCATCTCCAATGCCGGCGCGACGCCGGTCCTGGTCGACATCGACCCCGAAACCTACAACATCGACCCGGCCCGCATCGAAGCCGCCATCACGCCGCGCACGCGGGCCATCATGCCCGTTCACCTCTACGGCCAGCCTGTCGACATGGATCCGATCCTCGCCATTGCCCGCAAGCACGGCCTGCTTGTCTTCGAGGACGCGGCGCAGGGGGCGGGCGCGCGGTATAAGGGCCGCACGGTCGGTAGCCTTGCCGACGCCGCCGGCTTCAGCTTCTACCCTGGCAAGAATCTGGGCGCCTATGGCGACGGCGGCGCGGTGGTCACCAACAACCATGAGATCGCCGAGAAGGTCCGGCTGCTGCGCAACATTGGCCAGAAGGTGAAGTACTACCACGAGGTCAAGGGCTTCAACAACCGTCTCGACACCATGCAGGCCGCCGTGCTGCGGGTCAAGCTGCCCCACCTCGACGCCTGGAACGCCGGCCGCCGCCGCGCCGCCGCCACCTATGCCGAACTGCTGGCCGACCTGCCCCTCGTCACCCCGGTTACGGCCGACAACGTCGAGCACATCTTCCATCTCTACGTCGTCCGCGTCCATAATCGCGAAGCGCTCATGGAGCATCTGAAGCAACTTGGCGTCGCCACCGGCCTGCACTACCCAATCCCGATCCACCTGCAGCCGGCCTATAGCGAACTCGGCTACAAGCGCGGCGACTTCCCGATCACCGAAGCCTTTGCGGAAACCATCCTGTCGCTCCCCATATTCCCGGAGCTGGACGATGACAAGGTCGCCTACGTCGTCGATGGCATCCGCGACTTCTTCCAGGCCCACCCGGATGAGACGATGGCTCAGGCTATGGCCGCCGGCTAGCCCTTCTGCTACGATTGGCATAGATGCGCTCTACGAACGTCGGGACGCCCGCGTGGCGCCCCGACGCTTTCCCGTCTCGGGCGCATAGGTGAAATGAGTTATGGCCCAGGCAGATTACCAGTATCGTAACGGCAGCGCCCCCGCACCGTCGCGTGAAAAATCAGTCGCGCGTTCGGGCTGGATGCGCGAGTGGTGGTTTCGGTTGCTGGCCATCCTCTTCTTCACCGAGCTTATCGTCCCCTTTCTCCTCTGGCAGGCCGGTCTGCCGCGCAGTATGGATTTCCTCAAGGAGATCGCCGCCGGCCTCATCGTCCTGCTGACGCTATCGTTCGTCCTCTTGCGCGATCGCATACCGCTGGCCCTGCTGTTCATTCTTGGCCTGTCGCTTATTTGGTGCCTTGTGCCCATCGCCGACGGACAGACCGCCGGGGCCACGTTGTGGGGTTGGTGGCGCTTCTTCAAGTATCCGCTGCTGGCGATCTTCGCCTATCTGTTGCCGCGTTGGCCCAAGGACTTCCCGCGCTGGTTCCTGCGCTTCCTCGTGGCCCTCATGATCTTTGAGATCGGCGTCCAGTTGGTCCAACTGGCAATGGGGCAGCCGCCCGGCGACAGTCTGGCTGGCACCTTCGGCTGGAAGGGCGTCGCCTCATATACCATGTTCGTTTTCTTCGCCGTTTGCATCGGCTTCGGCCACTGGGTCGCCACCGGCGAGTGGAAGACAATGCTCCTCATCCTCGTTCTCGGGCTGGTGGGCAGCATGCTCAATGTCACCAAGTTCTACCTGTTGGCGGTGGCCGTCATGGGCGTGGGCGCATTGGCCCTGCATATGATCCGCGGCGGTCAATTCCGGCAACTCTTCGTCTACATCATCCTTTTCAGCCTGAGCTTCGCCGCCTTCGTGCCCGTCTATAACAGCTTCATCGCCAACACGCGCGGCCTGAAGCCGTTGCAGGACTACCTCAATCCGGACGAAATCGAGCGCTACCTGTTCAATGACGGCAAGGGGGACGTGGACGGCCAGTACAACTTTGGCCGCGGCTTCGCCGTCACCTACGCCTGGCAGCAGATTCGCCGCGACTACACGACGACCCTCTTCGGCTTCGGCATGGGCAGCCGCACCTACAGCGCTGCCCTGGGTCTCAGCGGGGCCAGCCTGGAAGAGGATCTCTACGGCAATGCTGGCGACACCGGCCTGGGTATCTGGATTCAGGAGTTTGGGCTCGTCGGCGCTGCTCTATTCACACTGTTCAATTTCTGGATTGTCTGGCGGCTCTTCCTTCACGCGCGAACAGGCCCCGACCGCTATCTGGCAAGCCTGGAATATGGCCTCATCCTGTTCACCGTGTTCTGGCCGCTGTGGCTTTGGTATCACCGCCCCTGGATTGCCGGCGTCATGATGGTCCTTTACTGGGTCGCGCTCGGCTACGTCTTCCGCCAGATCTACGGCCGCGCCCGCCGCGCCCCCCGGCAGGTCGAACCGCGCCCGCTACCCGTCTCTCGCTCCCGTTAGCGCTCAACTGCCTCGCCTGCGCCTCTGGCAAAGCGACGTTGCTAGCCGCGCTGTCTCGGCCGCCTTCGCTCGTCGCGCTGGCCGCTACTTCAGCTTAATCGTAAGTGAGCTGCGCTAGTATGGTTCGTGAGGAGCGCCCGCGCCGGGCTGCTTTCCATTTTCACGCCGTAGCGGAGGAATCGCGAATGCCTGTTACAAGGCCAAACATCTTACTGGTCGTCATTGATTGCCTGCGGGCTGACCGGGCCTTTGACCCCGACCGCAGCGCGCAGACGCCCGGATTGCACGCCCTCGCCGAGCGGGGCACGCTCTTCACCCACCTCATCACCGCCAACTCGATGACCATCCCGTGCATGACCACGATGTTCAGTGGCATGTACCCCGCCCATCACGGCGTCCGGGCCATGGTCGGCTCGCGCGTGTCCGATAACGTGCCCCTGCTGGCTGAGCTACTGCGCGAAAACGGCTACCATACCTATGCCGAAGCCACCGGCCCGCTGAGCCAGTTCTACCGCCTCGACCGGGGCTTTGACCAGTACGAGTTCCGCGACGGCGTCAAGCAACCCATGCTCGGCGGCTGGGGCGAGCAGCTCATCGGCCGCTTCCGCCGCGGCGAATTCCGTGGCCCTTGGTTCGTCTATCTCCACCTGTGGGGCGTTCATCGCCCGCGCCAGGTGCTGCCCCAATTCGACAAGCCGGAATACGGCCTGACCGAGTATGACCGCGCCATTTCCAGCTATGACGCCCGCCTCCGCGACCTGATGGCCGCCATTGACGAAGACGAGACGGTTGTGCTCGTGACCGGCGACCACGGCGAGAAGATTCCCGAGAACAACCTGGAGAACCGCGTCGAGTTCTTCAAGAAGTCGCTCTCCAAGGGCAGCCAGGGCAAGGCCAGCAGCGGCCTCGTCCGCGCCCGGCGCAAGGCCATTGCCTCGCTGCGCGCCGGCTGGTTCTCCACCTCGCGCCTGCTCTACCGCGCCGGCCTGCTCGACAGCCCCCTCGCCAGCGTCACCGGCCACGGCTATCACGTCTATGACTCGCTGGTGCGTGTGCCGCTGGTGGTCGCCGGCGGCCCCGTGCCCATCGGCCGCCGCGTCGGCGAGCAGGTGCGCCAGATCGACATTATGCCCACCATCCTCGACCTGGCCGGCATCGGCGCGCCGCCCACCGCCGACGGCCGCAGCCTTGTCCCGCTTATGCACGGCGACGCCTTGCCTGAAGTTCCGGCCTTCATCGAAACCTGCCAGAACTCGCGCGAGCCGTCCTCCTTCTACGGCGTGCGATACGGCGGCTACAAGTACGCCTTTGATGCCAGGAACCCCAAGGTCCCCGAGGAGCTCTACGACCTGAACGCCGACCCCGACGAGACGAAGAACCTCGCCGCGACACTGCCGGCCAGGGCCGCCGAGCTGCGCGCCCTGATCGAGGCCCACCTGGCCGCCGCTGAGACGGCCGCCGTGTCCATGACCGATGAACTGAGCGACGCGGAGATGGCCGGCCTGGCCGATCACCTGCGCAAGCTGGGCTACGTCGAGTAAGCTGCGCTATGAAGAAACGCTTCGGTCAATCCACGACAACCTTATCGTCCCAACCGGCTGCGCTCCGGCCCGTCGTCATCGTCTCTGGCCTGCCGCGCTCCGGCACGTCGATGATGATGAAGATGCTGGCCGCCGGCGGCATCCCGCCGCTTACCGACGCCCTGCGCGCCGCCGACAGCGACAACCCGAGGGGCTACTACGAGTTCGAGCGCGTCAAGCAACTGGACAAGGGCGACACCGCTTGGCTGCCGCTGGCCGAGGGCAAGGCCGTCAAGGTTATCTCTGCGCTGCTCAAGCACCTGCCCGCCGACCATAACTACCAGGTTATTTTCCTGCGCCGCCACATGGCCGAGGTTCTGGCTTCGCAGCGCAAGATGCTCATTCGCCGCGGCGAAGACCCGCGCGAAATGGACGACGCGCAGGTGACGCTCCTGTTTGAGCGCCACTTGCAGCAGGTAGAGCAATGGCTGGCCGAGCGGCCCAATTTCGAGGTGCTCTACGTCCACTATAGCGACATCATGGCCGACCCGCTGCCGGAAATCAACCGCGTCGGCCGCTTCCTCGGCCGCGACCTCGACCTGCGCGCCATGGCCGAGGCCATTGATCCGGGCCTCTATCGCAACCGCCAGCCCGAAGTTGCCCCGGCCTAGGTGCGTGAATGCAGGGCTATCGCTCTTCCGGCAATCTGTCTCATCTACCCAATCCGCGGCTAACATCTTTCTTACCGGAACCCGCCCCATGAAGATTCTGATGGTCAACAGCTTTAACTACGTCCGGGGCGGGGCCGAGCGCTGTTTCCTCGACCTGTCAGCGCTGCTGGAGTCGCGCGGCCACGAGGTCATCCCGTTCGCCATGCGCCACCCGCAGAACTTGCCGTCGGCCTACGACGATTACTTCGTCAGCCACGTCGACTTCCCGACCGAACTGGCAAAGCCTGGCCTTGGCCCCAAGCTGAAGGTCACGGAGCGCATCATGTATTCCCGCGAGGCCCGCGACCAGATCGCTCGCCTCGTCGCCGACACGCGGCCTGACCTCGTCCACATCCACGGCTTCATCCACGAGATGTCGACGTCGATCCTGCCGGCGCTCAGAAAAGCGCGGCTGCCTGTCATCCAAACCCTCCACGACTACAAGATCGTCTGCCCCAATACCACCTTCATCTCCCAGGAAGAGGTCTGCGAGCGCTGCCGTGGCCACCGCTACTACAACATTGCGCTCCATCGTTGCAAGCGCGGCTCGCGCATGGCCAGCGCGCTGGCCGGAGCCGAGATGTACTTCCACGAATTCCTCCGGCTCTACGCGCCCAAGATCGACCTGTTCATCTCGCCGAGCGACTTCCTGGCCCGCAAGGTGCGCGAGCACGGCATGCGCCGGCCCATCGTCACCATCCCTAACTTCATCAACCCCGACCTGTTCCAGCCGCGCTACGACCCGGACAACTACTTCATCTTCGTCGGCCGGCTCGTCCGCACCAAGGGCATCCTGACCCTGCTGGAAGCCATGCGCCAGTTGAACACGACCGCCGAATTGCGCATTGCCGGGGCGGGCGAACTGGAGCCCGAACTGCGCGCCTACGCTGCCACCTATGGCCTGACCAACGTCAAGTTCCTCGGCCACCTGGATACGGAAACGCTGACGCGCACGATGCAGCGCGCCCTGTTCACTGTCCAACCCTCTGAGTGGTACGAGAATTACTCCATGACCGTCATCGAATCGCTGGCTTCGGGCACGGCGGTCATTGGCGCGGCCATCGGCGGCATCCCGGAGCAGGTGCGCGACGGTGTCAACGGCCTGCTCTTCGAGTCTGGCAACGCCCCCCAGTTGGCCGAGAAGATGCAGCACCTGCTCGACCGGCGCGAACTCGCCATCGAGATGGGGCGCAACGGCCGCCGCCAGGTAGAAACCATCAACGGCCCCGACGCCCACTACGACCAGACAATGCAGGCTTACGACCGGCTGCTGGCCCGCCGTCCGGCCGAGCGCGCCGCCATTGGCCCGCTAACTCCCGAACGATGATCGCCCCATGAACCAATTGCCCAAGAGGAAAATCGCCTACATCGGCATCAAGGCCCTGCCCGCCAACGCCGGCGTCGACACCGTCGTCGAGAAGATCGTCACGCGCATCGACCGCGCCCGCTACGAGCCGACGGTCTACGTCAATGCCGCCCTCGTCTCGCCGGACGCGGCAATTCCCGGCGTGCGTCTTATCCGTATCCGCACCTTGCCGGGCAAGTACTTCAACGCCCCACTCCTGTTCCTTCTCTCCGCGCTCCATGCCCTGTTTCGCGGCGGCTACGACCTCATTAACGTCCACAGCGTCGAAACCTGCTTCGTGCTGCCCATCCTTCGCCTGCGCTACAAGGTCGTCGCCACGGCCCACGGGCTGCTCAGCAAGGAGCCGCCGGAGTTGAGCAAGTGGGGGCCACTTAAGCCGCTGCTGCGCCTCACCGAGCTACCCTTTGCCTACCTGTCCAACGCGCGCACAAGTGTCTCCAAGCCGGATACGGACTATCTCGAAGCGTCTTACCACCGCCCCGTCCACTACCTGCCCAATGGTATTGACGAACTGCGCCCCGACCTGGATCAGGCTCGCGCCCGGCTAGCTGAACATGGGCTGGAGCCCGGCAAGTACATTATCTTCACCGCCGGACGCATCGTCCCACGCAAGGGCTGCCACTTCGTCCTCGAAGCGCTGCGCCAGATGAAGACGGACGAGAAGCTTCTGATCGTCGGCGACACCAGCCACGTGCCGGAATATACGCGGCAACTTCTGGCCTTGGCCGACGACCGCGTGCGCTTTGCCGGGTTCATCTCTTCCAAGGAACTTCTGTTTGGGCTGATTGCCCTCTCCAGGCTGTTCGTGTTTCCCACGACTTATGAGGCGATGGCCATTACCCTGCTCGAAGTGGCCGCGCTGAAGACGCCGCTCATCGCCAGTGACATTCCTGAAAACCGCGAGGTGCTGCCGGAGCAGGCCCTTTTCTTCAAGTCGGCCGACGTCGCTGACCTGCGGGCGCGAATGGAATGGGCGCTGGCCCACCCGGCCGAAATGCGCGACCTGGCCGCTCGCGCCTACCAGTGGGTCGCTGAAAACTACCGCTGGCCGGGCATCATCGCTGCCTACGAGCAGATCTACGACCAACTCCTGTTCAATCGCCGCGGCGCGGTGCAGGCCGCCAGGCAGCCCGAGTAGTCCAATCCGCCCGGCCCCGTTGTCGTTCGTGGTACAATCTGGCCACCCCCTGCGCCCGCGGGCGTGGCGTCTCCTCTGGGCGAACGAAAGATAGTTCGTAATTGAGGAGTGCTATCCTCCACAATTGAACAGTAGCTTGGAAGCGAGCTTAGGAGCTAATCAGAACATGGAGTTGCGAAGCATCTTTTCGATACTTCGACGACGATTCTGGATCGTCATCGTGAGTACGCTACTAGGTACGGCCATTGCGGCGGCGATTACCTTTCTCGCCACGCCGCAGTACGTGGCCTCTACCACCGTCCGCGTCTTGACCATCGGTGGCGGTTCCATTACCGACGCGCGGCCGGACATCAACTATACCGAGCGCCTCATCAACACCTACTCGCGGATCATCACGAGCAACACGGTCCGCAACCAGATCAAGGACCAGTTGGGCCTGGAGCAGTCGCCCAATGTCTCCGTCCAGGCCATCCCCAGCACCGAGCTCATCCGTATTGTCGCGGAAGCGCCCGACCCCGAAGACGCGCGCGACATCGCCAACGCCGCCGCGCAACTGCTTGTCGACCAGAACCGCGAGTTCTACAGCGGCGGGGCCGGCGAAACGTTGCAGGAGATTCTGGGACAGCAATTGGCGACGGCCGAAGAGGAACTCAACCAGGCCCGCGCCGATTACGAGGATGCTCTCAATGTCACGCCCCAGAACGACGCCGCGGTTACCGGCGCCAGCCAGGCCCTCGAGGTCCGTGAGCGCACCTATACCTCGCTCCTTACGCAGTATGAAGCGGCCCGCCTCGAGGAAGCTGTTCGGGCCAATGCCATCTCCATTATCGAAGAGGCAAACGCGCCCAACCGCCCGGCCAAGCCACGTCACGCCCTCAACATCGCCCTCGGCGTCGCGGTGGGCCTCGTCGGCGGCATCGCTCTGGCCTTCCTGCTCGAAAATCTGGACACGACGCTCTACACGACGGAGCAGATCGAGAGCGCCACGCAGATGGCGACCGTCGGCCAGGTTCCGGCAGCCAAGGAAGACCTCTCCATCGCCCGGCTCGGCAGCGGCCACTACCCGCAACTCGAGTCCTTCCGCCGCCTGCGGACCAACATCCTGGCCTCCGGCCCGTCAGGTTCCCAGGTCGTCTTGCTGACCAGCGCCAAGCGCGGCGAAGGTAAATCCACCGTTTCGGGCAACCTGGCCGTCACGATCGCCCAGAGCGGTCGCGAAGTCGTCGTCGTCGATTGCGACCTGCGCCTGCCCACCGTCCATAAGCTCTTTGACCTGCCCAACAAACGCGGTCTGACCAATATCCTGGCCGGGGAAGTGTCGCTAGATGAGGCTATCCAGTACAGCGCCTTCCCGCGCGTCCAGGTCATCACCAGCGGCCCGCTGCCGCCCAACCCGACCGAATTACTCGGCTCGCAGCGGATGCTGGACCTGATCGAGCAGCTCAAAAACACGTTCGACTTCATCGTCTTGGACACCCCGGCGCTGCTGTCGGTGGCCGACGCGGCCGTGCTGGCCCCGGCGGTCGACAACGTCATCCTCGTCGTCGCCCAGGCCCAGACCCGCCGCGGCGATGTCCAGGCTGTGCGCCAGCAGCTCTCCAACGTGCGCGTCCGCTCGATGGAAGTCGTTGTCAACCGCGCCGAACCCAACGGCAGCTACGCCTACTACGAATCGGACGCGAGATAACAATTACGAACTACGAATGACGAATGAAGAACGGCCCGACACGGACTACCTCTCTGAACTCGTAACTCGTAACTCGTAACTCCAGGAATGCCATGCTCGTAGACTTTATGATGATCGGCGCTCAAAAGTGCGGCACGACCAGCATCGCCGCCCAACTGGCCGCCCATCCCCAGATCTGCTTCTGCAAAGACAAGGAGCCGGGCTACTTCCACAAGACGGTGGACTGGCGCGCCGGGCTGGACGCTTACCACGCCCTCTATGACCCGCAACCTGGCCAGTTGCTGGGCGAGGCCTCTACTTACTACACCTTCTTCCCGGAGTATCGCGGCACGGCCGAGCGCCTTTACGAGTACAACCCGGCGCTGAAGCTTATCTACGTCATGCGCCAGCCCGTCGAGCGCATCATCTCGCAGTACACCCACAACGTTGTCCGCGAGATCGATACCCGCCCCCCTGACCTTGCCGTCTTCCGCGACCCCCACTACCACTATCGCAGCCGCTACGCCATGCAAATTCGGCCCTATCTAGAGCTCTTCGGGCCGGAAAATGTCCTCCTGCTCATCTTTGAGGAGTACACCGCCGCCCAAATCCCCACGCTTCACCGCATCGCTGAATTTCTCGATATTAACCCGGCCCCCTTCGACGAGACGGACACCACGCCTCTCCACCAGTCGGTCGGCCAGCCCTACCTGCGCTACAAAACCCTGCGCGACATCACCAAAAGCGATACGTTTCAGAAGCTGCGCGGCGTCGTCCCGGCCGCCCTGCGCCAGCCGATCCGCCACCGTTTGCTGTCCAATACGATTGAGGAGAAACCCCACTTCTCGCCGGAAACCAGGCAAGCGCTCTGGCGCATGGTCGAAGACGACGTGCGCGTTATCGAGGACATGCTCGGTCGCCGCCTCGACGCCTGGCGGCGCGGCTACACAGACTAGACCCAATGCGCCTGACAGGTTCGCCGTTTGCCGGTCGGGTCGTCCATTTACGCGCCATGTATAATCTGAAATCCTCCGACCTTACCCGCCGCAACCTGTCCTTCGGCGCCTTCCGTGTCTACAAGGGCATGGTTCAACGTCTCGGCGCGCTGACCCGCGGCGACAGCGCCGCCCAGACGGTGCTCTTTATCCTGGGCATCCAGCGCGCCGGCACCAGCCTGATGTACTGGGTCTTTGAGCGCGACTTCGACGTCAAAATCTACCGCGAGACCAGTTCCCTGACCTCCGACGACGCGCTCGAGCGCGTCCGGCTCAATCCCCTGGCCGACGTGAAGGCCCAGCTTGACCGCGACACGCAATCCGTCGTTGTCCTCAAGCCGCTGGTCGAGTCCCAGCGCGTCCACGAACTGTTCGCCACCTTTCCCGGCTCCCGGGCGCTGTGGCAGTATCGCCACTACCAGGACGTCGCCTCGTCCAACCTGAAGGCGTTTGGCATGGACAACGGCGTGAAGGACCTGCGGCCGTTCGTCAACGACGACCCCGCCAACTGGCGCTCCCAGAATAGCACGGCCGAAACCCGTGACACCATTCGCCGCTTCTTCCGCGAGGATATGAACCCCTACGACGCGGCGGCTCTATTCTGGTGGGCGCGCTGCCGCCTCTACTTTGACCTTGGCTTGGAAGGCGACCCGCGCGTCTTGCTCTGCCGCTACGAAGACCTGGCGACCGACCCGGCGGCCACCATGCGCCGCGTCTATGCCTTTCTCGACCGGCCCTATCCGGGCGACCAGATCGTTCGCGACGTTCACCCCCAATCGGTGGGCAAGGGGCGCGTCTCGAAGCTCAGCCCCGAGGTTGACGCTCTGTGCGCCGACCTGCTGGCCCGCCTCGACCGGCTGAACGACGCCACCCACAGGAGATGATGACCATGCAGGCCAACCCGCCGACCAGCCGCGATCCCATATTCATCGTCGGCTACATCCATACCGGCACCAGCTTGCTCAAGAGCATGCTGCGCAAAGACCCGACCCTGTTCACGGCCGCCGGCGAGACCCATTTCTATCAGGACCTCAACCGCTACCGCCGCCAGTTCGCCAACCTAGACGACCCGCAGGTCTTGCGCGACTATGTCTATTTGCTTGTCGCCCTGGCCTTCCTGGGCACCAAGCGCGCCAACCAGCGCCAGGATGAGTACAGCCTGGCGACCTTCAACTTGAGCGAGGCGCAATTCGGCGCCATCGTTGACGGCGCGCGCGCCGCAGCCGCTTCCGTCCCCGCTGCCCAGCGTCACGCCGCCCTGTTCGGCCTCGTCATGGACGAACTGACCCGTCTCAACGGCAAGCAGCGCTGGCTGGAGAAGACGCCGGAGCACGTCTACTTCCTGCAACAGATCCTCAGCGTCCGCCCCGACGCTCGCGTCATCGAGCTCGTCCGCGATCCGCGCGCCGCCCTGTCCTCGCGCAAGCACCGCCGCACCGAAGAGTGGCTTGACGCCAAGGAAGCTCAGGAGCAGGTGGAACCTGACCGCAGCACCAACTACGACCCGCTCATCGATAGTTATATGTGGAAGGAGTCAATCGACTCAGCCCGGGACGCGCGCAAGAACTTTCCCGGCCGCGTTCTCAGCCTGCGCTACGAGGATATGGTCAGCGAGCCGGAAACCATTATCCACCGCGTCTGTGACTTCCTCGACCTGCCCTTCCGGCCCGAGTTCCTCGAAGTGGGCTGGATTAACGCCACGAGCAAGAACGCCCAGAACGCCGGTGAAGGCATCAGCAAGGCGGCCGTCGACCGCTGGAAGAAGAGCCTGACCCCCGAAGAGATTTACGTCTGCCAGATGGCGCTGCGCCGCGAATTGAAGGAGTTCGGCTACGCGTTCGAGCCAGTTAGCCTGGGCGCGAAGGCCAAGGCCCCGGTCGTCCTCGGCCGCAGCGCCGCCCATCTGGCCGCCCGCGTTGCCCGACGTCGCCCGGCTGGAATCGACCAGCGCCGCAGCGACACCGTCCAGCGCATGTACCGCCGCATGGCTCGAACGCTCGGCGCGCAGAAGTAGGGAGAGGACTTGCCCATGTCCAACCATCCCAGAGTCAGCCTCGGCATGCCCGTCTACAACGGCGAGAACTACATCGTCGCCACGCTCGACTCGCTGCTGGCGCAGACCTACACCGACTTCGAACTGATCATCTGCGACAACGCCTCGACCGACGGCACCGAGGCCATCTGCCGCGACTACGCCGCTCGCGATCCGCGCGTTCGCTACCATCGCAACGAAACCAACATCGGCGCGTCGGCCAATTACAACCTGACCTTCGAGCTGGCCCGTGGCGACTACTTTAAATGGGCCGCCCACGACGACCTCTGCGCCCCCACCTACATTGAGCGCTGCGTCGAAGCGCTCGATCGCGATCCTGACGTGGTGCTGGCCTACACCCAGGCCAAGGCCATCGACGACCAGGGCAACGTTGTCAAGGTCTACCCCGGCAAGCACCACTTCGCCTCGCCCACGGCGCGCGTTCGCTTCTATGAGTACGTCCTCGACCCGCACCCGGTCGTCGCCGTCTTCGGCGTCGCCCGGCGCGACGCGTTGGCCCGCACCCGCCTCATCGGCAAGTACACCGGCTCCGACCGGCCGCTGCTCAGCGAACTGAGCCTGCTGGGCAAGTTCCACGAAGTGCCGGAGTTCCTCTTCTTCTACCGCTTCCACGAGGCCCAGTCGTGGGGCGGCCGCAAGTCGCAACAGGCGCAGCAAGCCTGGTATGACCCGCGCCGCGCCGGCAAAACCACCTTCCCCCAGTGGCGGCTGCTGCGCGAGCACCTGCGCTCCATCGAGCGCGCCCCCGTCGGCCTCCAGGATCGCGTCGCTTGCTACCTCTACATGGGCTACTGGATGCGCAAGCACTGGCGGCGGCTCGGCAACGACCTCCTTTTGCGCGAGAACTAGCACCTGCCCTATAATCAGCGCTTGCCTGATAGACGCTCCCTGGGGAGAAAGCGCCCTCGAACAGCACAGACCCCCTAGTCACAGCTAAAGAATCTGTGTAATCCGTGTAATCTGTGGTTGCTTCTTCTCTTCAGGCGTACAACCAGCAGTCGCGGGAGGACTCACGATGATTATTGTGCAAGCTCCTCTCCGGACCAGCCTGTTCGGGGGCGGAACCGATTTCCCCGGTTACTTCCTGGAACAGGGTGGGTGCGTTCTGACGTCGGCCATCGACAAATACATCTTCGTCACCATCAAGCGCCGCTTCGACGAAAAACTCCGCGTCGGTTACACACGCACGGAACTCGTGGACTCAGTCGATGAGATCCAGCACGAGCTGATCCGGGAGGCGTTCCGGTTAACGGGCATCGACCGCGGGGTCGAACTGAACACGATGGGCGACATCCCCTCGCAGGGCTCGGGGCTCGGCTCGTCCAGCACCGTCACCGTCGGCGCGCTCCATGCCGCCTACGCCCTGCAGCGCCGGCTGGTCACGGCCGAAGACCTGGCCCGCCAGGCCTGCCGGATCGAGATCGACATCCTCGGCAAACCAATCGGCATCCAGGACCAGTACATCGCCGCCTATGGCGGGCTGCGGTTCTTCGAGTTCCTGGCGGGCACAGGCGAAGTGCGGACGACGCGCATTGACCTCGACGCCGCCACCCAGCGCCAGTTGAACCACAATCTGCTCCTCTTCTTCACCGGCGTCACGCGCCAGGCCGATACCATTCTCAACGAGCAAAAGGCCAACCTTCGCCACCGCGAGGCGGTGCTGGGCGAGATGAAGACGCTGGCCCACGCCGCCTGCAACGCGTTGCAAGCCGGGAACGTGGACGCCATTGGCGAATTGCTGCATGAGAGTTGGTTGCTCAAAAAGCAACTCGCCAGCAAGATCAGCAACGACGAACTTGACGAGCTATACGCGGCCGCGCGCCGCGCCGGGGCCACCGGCGGCAAGATCGCCGGGGCGGGCGGCGGCGGCTTCCTGTTGCTCTACTGCCCCCCCGGCCAGCAGGAACACCTGCGCCGGGAACTGTGCCATCTTCGCGAACTGCCATTCAACCTGGGCCAGGACGGCAGCAAGGTCATTTTCGATTACCAGCGATAGGTGGACACGATGACCAGAAACGCATCCGCGGGCGGCGTCCCGACCGTCCGCGCTTACTTCAACGAGGTTCAGGCCGTTCTCGATCAGGTCGATCCCGCGCCGGTCGCCGCGGCCATCGACGCCCTGCACGAGGCGCGGCTGCGCGGCCGCCAGGTCTTCGTCATGGGCAACGGCGGCAGCGCCTCGACCGCCAGCCACCTCGTCTGCGACCTGGCCAAGAACACCCGCGGCCCCGGCTGGCCCCTCTTCAAGGTCTTCGGCCTGGCCGACAACATGGCCCTCTTCTCCGCCCTCAGCAACGACTACGGCTATGAGAACGCCTTCGCCCGCCAGCTTGAGCCGGTGCTACAGTCGGGCGACGTAGTCATCGCCATCTCCACCAGCGGCAACTCCCCCAACGTGCTGCGCGCCGCCGAACTGGCCCGCAAGCGCGGCGCGCTGGTCATCGGCCTGACCGGTTTCGATGCCGGCCGTCTGGCCGCGCTCTCCGATCTCCATCTCCACATCCCGTCCGACTGCATTGAGCAGGTGGAGGACGTCCACCTGATGCTGGAGCATCTGATGGTCAGGACGTTGCGCGAAATGCCGCTGGCGGAATAGCGCGGCGGAGGACAACAGCAGCGTGACGCAGCCGGCCATCTTCCTGGATCGCGATGGGGTGATCATCGAGAACCGCGCCGACTACGTGCGCTCCTGGGACGACGTGGCCTTTCTGCCGGGCGCGCTGGCGGCGCTGGCCGCGCTCGCCCCCGCGCCGTGGGCCGTCGTCATCGTCACCAACCAGTCGGCCGTCGGTCAGGGCCTTCTTGCCCCGGAGGCGGCCGAGGCCATCAACGCTCGCGTCGTCGCCGCCATTCGCGCCGCCGGCGGCCGGGTCGACGCCGCCTACCTCTGCC
>CAZSOD010000017.1:0-38391 GCA_964608255.1 uncultured Ardenticatenaceae bacterium | reverse complement strand
ACGGCCGCGCCGACCCGCGCGCCCACCGCGACGAGCCAACCGCCCACGCCAACCGTCGCGCCGACCGCCGAGCCCACGGTCGCGCCGACGGCGACCACGGCCGTTGTGGCGGAAAACGGCTGCGACTCGGGCAGCAACACCACAACGCTCGGCGCGGACACCTCGCTTGACTTCGAGAACTGCGGCCGGTGGCAACGGGGCGACGAGGCCAACGGGTCGCTGGCGCAATCGACCGCGCAGGCGCGCAGCGGCGACTACTCGGCCGCCCTTAGCTACGACTTCGAGACGGCCGACAACGACTACGTTCTTTTTCAGCAACAGCACGCCATCGACGGCGAAGCCAACGTCATTCGCGTCTGGGTCTATGGCGACGGCTCCGGCCATTTTCTGAACGCCTGGATCACCGACCAGGCGGGCGAAACCTGGCAGGTTCCCCTGGGCCGCGTCACCCACCAGGGCTGGAAGCAGATGGAAGGGAGTATTGCGACCGGCCAGCCCTGGCCGTGGATCCACATCAGCGGCCCGGACAACGGCACGGTGGACTACCCCATTCGCTTTCGCGGGCTGGTGCTCGATGACCTCAACCCCGACTACACGGGGAGCGGCACAATATATCTGGATGACCTGAGCGTCGCTACCGGCGCGGCCGTGGCCGCCACCGATTCCAACGCGGCTCCCGTGGCCGCGACTACGGCGACCGCGGTTGCGCCGGACGTGGGCCAGATCATCTTCACCGCGGGCGGCGTCCTGTATACGGCCGACCTGGGCAGTCCGGCCCGCCGCCTGGGCACGGCAAGTGGCGACAGCTGCGCCGGCGAGGCGACGGCCGACGGCGTGACCTATTCGCTGGTCGTGCCGGGGCCCGGCTGCGGACGGATTGGCGATGGGCTGGCGCTGTGCGCCTCGCCCAACGGAGCCTACGAGGTACTGTCGGCGCGCTCGGACGCCGGCCGCTCCGTCACCGTCCGCCCTGCGGGCGGCACCGACGCCGATTTCATCTACGATGGGACCGTGGATCAGACGGAGGGCATCCTATGGTCCCCGGGCAGCGACTCCTTCCTGTTCGTCGTCGGCGATGACGTGTACCAGGGCTTTCCCTCCGGCGGCACGCGCGTGGTGATCACCGGCCAGACGGGGCTATTCTGCCCGCGCTGGACGCGTTAGCCGCGGAAGCGCCCTCCGGTTCTGAAAGTTCGCCTGTGGCGCGCCGCTGGGCATTGCGTCTCGCTTGCCTATCGCCCCACCATAGGCCATCATAGACGCCATGCTCGAGCCCGGCCAGCAGATCGAGAACTATCGCATTGACGCCGTCCTGGGTGAAGGGGGGATGGGAACCATCTACCGCGCCACGGACGTGAACCTGATGCGGCCGGTCGCTGTCAAGGTCATGCACGGCAACCTGGCCGCCGACCCGGCCTTTCAGGGGCGCTTCCTGCAGGAAGCCCGCGCCGCGGCCCGGCTCGACCATCCTTCCATCGTTCGCGTCTACCACTTCGGCCGCCAGTCCGGCCTGCTCTACATCGTAATGGAACTGGTGCAAGGGCTTAGCCTGGGCGCGTACCTGCGGCAACTAGCCCAACTCAACCAGGTTGTCCGGCTGGAGGAAACGCTGACGCTGGTGGCCCAGGCCGCCGACGCGCTCGGCTATGCCCACCGCCAGGGCGTCGTCCATCGCGACGTCAAGCCCGACAACATCCTCGTCAAGCGCCTCGACGGCCCCGACCGGCCCGGCGATCCGCCGTTGCGGGCAATGGTGACTGACTTCGGGTTGGCCAAGCTGGCCGAGACGGACGGCGAGACGCAAGCCGGGCTGATGATGGGCACGCTGCCCTACATGTCGCCGGAGCAGGTGCTCGACCGGCCGGTCGACGGCCGCTCCGATATCTACTCGCTGGGCGTCGTCCTCTACCAGCTGGCAACGGGCCAATTGCCGCTTGACATCCGCTCGCCGGAGCGGGCCTTACAGGCGCACCAATACGAAGAGGTCGCGCCGCCGCGCAGCGTCCATGCCGGCGTGCCCCCGGCGGTCGAGGCGGTCATCCTGCGCGCGCTGGCCCGGCGGCCGGAGAACCGCTACCAGACGGCTGAGGAACTGGCCGCCGACCTGCGGCGCGCGGCGACGACGGTGACTGACCAGGAGGCTCAGGCCTTCGCCGCCGACACCGGCTCGACCATCGTCAGCATGGTGACCGAATTCCCGACCCCGGCCCGGCGAGTCGAGTGGGACATGCGCCCGCGGTTGCTGCGGGACGCCGGCATCTGTCGCGTGCTGTTGCAGAACCACACGCCCAGCGCACAGACCATCCGCGTGCTGGCTGAAACCCCTCAAGGTGGCCTGTATTTTGACGGCGCGCAGAAGCAGGTCGGTCTTGCGCCTGGCCAGACGGGCGTGGTCGACTTCTACATCCAGCCCATGAAGCGGCCGTTCATCGGCGCGACGGCGCGGCGGCCGTTCATCATCCACGTCAATGCTCTATCGGAGTCGGGCGCGACTACACCCAGCCTCGATGGAACGGTGGAGGTGCGACCGGCGTTGCCTGTGTGGCTGGCGCTGTTGCTGCTGGCGCTGGCGCTGGCCTTCTGTGGGCTGCTGGCGTGGCTGGGTTCCTCTCTGCCCGGCATCGGCGGGCTTTTCGCCTGACAGGTATTTTTCTCCCTTTGGCGGTCTGTTCCCCTGCGTAACACCGGGCAAATGCTCAGTCGGAAATCCGCGTTTACAGCCTTGGCGCGCACGGATAGAATGCTTGCGCGAGGGAACGGATGCCCGCGGATGTTTCTTGGGCCGCCAGACCATCCATAGCCTGAGCATCCGCAATCGCGCCGTAAGTGTCAATCGGGTGACAATACGGTGTTTACACGGGGGTAGGTCACCTCTATAATCGCAAGAGAATACGCGAGCGCCGCCGTCACCCCTCTTTCGCGTGTTCCCGAGCCGCTTGTCGCGCACCCACCACGGGTGCATACACTTGCGTCGGTCTGACCAGCCGCAACGAGCCGCTGGCCGGCCGGCATTCAACGGAGGTTTCGCGCGATGCTTTGACCGTCTTCGGACCGGACGCGCGGCGCCGAGCCTGATAACCACCACGCCCCCCCGCTCGCCTGGCCTGGCGACGACCGCGGCGCAACGGCCGCTCTTCCCCATGCTGAACTTGCCGAAAATCGTTGTTTCCGACATGTGTGCTGTTTCGCTAAGGAGACAAGTATGAACCGCATGTTTCGCAATCACCGCGCCTTTGCCCTGACGCTGCTGGGCGTCGTGGCGGCGCTGGTGCTGATTGCCGCCGGCGCGCGCTCGGCCGCCGGCCCCAAGCTATGGATGCAGCGCGAGCCCGGCGTGCGAACGCCCGTCGCCGACGACGCGCTTGCCTGGCAGAGCATGAAAATGCCACCGCGGCAGATCGTTGAAGAGACGCTACGCCAGCAGGGTCACATCGCGCTCAATGCCAGCCGGGCCGAGGTCGAGCAGGCGATCGATGGCTGGTATCGCCAGGCGACCAAGCGCTACTACACCGGTCCGAACCCAATCGCCTACCGCAACCTGTTGGAGCGCGAGAAGGCGCTACTCGATCCCGAGGCCGGACGCGATTTTGGCGACGATGAGAAGTTGCCGACCCCGCCGAAGAGCCTGTTGGGTCTGGTCGTGGAGTTCAATCCGGAGGGCGGCGACGAGACCTTTGAGCGGCCGTTCCCCATTGACCCCGAAGACCCCTCGCAAGGTTGCTCCGACCAGGAGTTTACTTATCCCGCTCTGGGCCTCGGCGACGACCCGCCGCCTGGACCGGCCGACAACTTCATCTTCTTCAAGCCGAACATCAGCGTGGCCGATTACCAGTCCGCCTTCTTCGAAACCGGCCCGGACGCCGGCTATGGCATCGTCCGGCCCGACCTGGGCGGCATCGACCTGTCCGGCTACTCGCTCAACAACTACCTGGCCGAGATGTCGCGCGGCACGTACCAGGCCGGCGGCGGCTTCCTGCACGATCCGCTGAGCCTGCCGCATTCGCATGAGTACTACGGCTATGCCATTTACCAGGAAGACGACGAGGGCAACTGTGTGGCCAGTGACGGCAGCGACGCCAACTACGGCGACTTCGCCTTCGACACGCTTGATGCCATTACCGCCGCCTACGATGGCAACGCCGACATCGACTGGAGCGATTACGACGCCAACGACGACCACATCATCGACCTGCTGGTGATCATCCACGCCGGCTACGCCTGGCAGAACGGCGGCGGCATTGATCGCCTGTCTACTTCCTCTAGCGGCTTCTTCGAGCCGCAGCAGATCGTCGGCTTCGGCACCCCGGACGACGAGAGCGACGACTACTTCGTCCAGGGTTTCAACATCGACCCGGAGCAGCTGGACGTGGGCGGCATTCAGGAGGAGTTCGAGCACCAGTTCGGCCTGCCCGACATCTACGTCACCGACGCCAGCAACTCCAACGCCTTCTGGGGCGCGCACTCGCAGGGCGTCTGGGGCGGCCCGTTGGGCGGCACGCGGCCGGTCGGCCACAACCTGTGGCAGGACTGGGTGCTGGGCTGGCGCGACCCGCGCGTCGTGGCCTACAACGCGCCGGAGCTCGTCACCGACGGAATGGAACTCGACCTCGGCCGCGCCCGCTACAAGCCGGAGGGCACGGAAGACGGCGTCATCGTCCGCCTGCCCAACGGCGAGTTCAGCGTGCCGAACCTGGCCGGCGAAGGGACCGCCTGGTACTCGCAGTCGGGTGACCTGCTCGATAATCGCGTCTACCGCGAATTCGACCTGACCGACGTCACCAAGCCGCTAACGCTGACGTTCGACGCTTGGTGGGACATCGAGGAGGACTATGACTATGGCCTCATCGAGTTCTCCATCGACGACGGCGAGACCTGGGTCACTCTCCCGGACAAGGACGGCATCCTGACCGACCAGGACCCCAATGATGTCGGCGTGGTCGAACCGGGCAAGGCCTGGGGCCTGACCGGGCAGGGCGAGGGAACGCTGACCTTCAACATCTCGCAGTTCGATGGCGAGATGTTGTGGATCCGCTTCCGCTACCTGACCGACCCCGGCGTCGCCAACCCGGGCTGGCAGGTGGATAACATCCGCATCACCGACAAGAACGGGGTCATCTACGAGAACGACCTGGAGGAGGACTTCAGCGACTGGACGAACGAGGGCTGGGTTACGGTGCCGTTTACCGCCAGCTACGTCCGCTACTACCTGATGGAGTGGCGCGACGACAACGGCTTCGACCGCTCGCTGAACGACCCCTACCACTTCGCCTTCTCCAATCCCAACGAGCCGCCGCCCGAAGGCAACGTCGACCGGCTGCCGGCGACGACGCCTGGCTTGATCGTTGCCTACCGCGACGGATCGCAGGGCTTCGACTACTCGCTGACCGACTCGCTGCTGGAAGGGCAAAGCATCGGCTCGAAGTTCGCCCACCTGGTTGTGGACTCCCACTTCATGCCCCGCCGTTGGGACACGCCTGATCCGAATGCGGACGATCTGGTCGGGATCAAGCTCAACGGCACGGTCCTCTCCGGTGACGCGACGTTCGGCCAGGTAGAGACGCGCGACTGGTCGGCCCGTCTGGGCTGGGATCCGGCGTCGGATGAATCGATCGAGGAGAAGACCTGGGAAGGGCTGGCGCCAAAGCAAGCGTTCCACGACAGCTACGGCTACTACCCGGGCCTGTTCTACTCGACCGAAACCGATGGCGTTTACTTCGTCGACAACGACGCCAGTGTCGTGCTGCCGGCCAAGGGGCCCTACACCACGCGTATCACCGACCCGGCGGGCGACCTGATCCCCGACCTGTTCGGCGCGACCGTGGCCGGCTTCGAGTTGGGCACGGGCAACCCCGGTGACAGCCACGTACAGTTTGGCCTGCACGCCGAGGTGATGGACAGCAATGACCTGCGCGGCATCATCCGCCTGTGGACGCGGCCGTACGAGTTGCGCATGACCAGCATGACCGACGGCGTTGTCTCCTCCGGCGAACCCGTCCGCACGACCTTTGCGATCACCGAAAACATCGGCGGCAAGCTGGAAGATCCGCTCATCGTCGTGAAGTTGCCGGCGGGCGCGAGCTACGTCGCGGGCAGCGGCTTCGGCGGGCTGGGTCCGATGGACGAGACGCTGCGCGGCCGCTTGCGGCTCGACAGCGGCGCAACCTATCTGGTGTGGCAGGGCGACGACATCTGGACGGGCGCGTCCGTGCCGCCATTCGGCTTCGAATGGACGGCTGACGAAGGCGTGACCCACCTGTCGCTCGACGTCAGCGTCTACCGCGACGGAACGACGCTGGTGCAGTCGGAGTCGTTCGGCGTGAATGAGTTCCCGTATGGGGCGTTCCTGCCGCTAACGACGCGGTAGGGTGATGAGAAGACCTGTCAGGTTTCCGCCAGACCTGACAGGTCTTTTTCTCTCGCGGCTACGCCGCCAGGCGATAGCCGACGCCCGGCTCGGTCAGAATCAGGCGCGGCCGCGCGGGGTCGTCTTCCAGCTTTTGTCGCAACTGGGCGAAGTACACCCGCAGGTAATGGGTTTCGTCCATATACTCCGGCCCCCACACTTCCTTCAGGATTTGCCGGTGCGTCAGCACTCGCCCGGCGTGCTGGATCAGCAGGCGCAGCAGCGCGTACTCCGTCGGCGTCAGCCGCACCGGCGCGCCGTCGCGGCTGACACTGCGGCGGGCCAGATCGACGGCGATGTTGCCGGCGACGAAGACCGATGACTGCTCCCCCGGCTGGGCGTGGCGCTGGGCGACACGCATCCGGGCCATCAACTCCTCCAGGCTAAACGGCTTGGTCAGATAGTCATCGGCTCCGGCATCGAGCGCGGCGACCTTGTCCTGGTCGGAGTCGCGCACGGACAGGATGATCGTCGGCGTGGCCGTCCATTCGCGCAAGCGCCGCAACACCTCCAGCCCATCCATATCGGGCAAGCCCATATCCAGGATCACCAGGTCGGGGCGCAATCGGGCGGCTTCCTGAATCGCTTCGTCGCCGCGGGCGGTCTCAAAAACGCGATAGCCGTTGGCCTCCAGGGCGATGCGCAGGAAGCGGCGGATTTGCAGCTCGTCGTCGACCACGAGCACGCGCGGGCCTTCACTCATAGGGTCGCCTCGGTCACTGGCGGCGGCGCGCCCGTAATGGGCAGCCAGACAGTGAAACGCGCACCCGCGCCGCGCACGTTGGTCGCCGTCAGGGTTCCCCCGTGCGCCTCGGCCAATCCCCGGCTAATAGACAAGCCCAGGCCCGTGCCCCCGCTGGCCGCGCGGGGGGCGCGATAGAACTTGTCAAAGATGTGGTCGAGATCGGCCGCCGCGATACCCGCCCCGTGATCGGTCACCGACACGACCACGCCGCTGTCTTGGCGCGCCCCGTCGATCTCAATCGGCGTGCCGGACGGTGTATAGGCGCAGGCATTGTCCAGCAGATTCACGAATAGCTGCTCCATCAGCACGAAATCGAGGCGCAGCAGCGGCAGGCCGGCCGACACTCGGACAGCCACCGGCCGGCCCGCCAGGCGATTATCGACGCGCTTCAGCGCGACGCCGATAATGTCGCCGACGTCGCACCATTCCAGTTTCAGTTGCAGCCGGCCCGACTCAAGCCGCGACATGTCGAGCAAGTTGGCGACCAGCCGGTTCAGCCGCTCGCTCGCGTCGTAGATGTCGCGGGCCAACTGAACTCGGATCGCGCCGTCGCTGCTGGCCTGGGGATCGAGCAGGCTGCCGGCCGCGCCGGTGATGGCGGCGATGGGCGTCCGCAGTTCGTGGGAGATGGAATTAAGCAGGGTCGTGTAGAGGCGCTCTGACTCGCGGAGCATGGCCGTGTGCTGGGCGGCCTCGTCGAGCAATTCGCGCTCAATGGCTTGCGCGATCTGGCCGGCGAACGTCTCCAGCAGCAACTCCTGCTCAAATGAGGGCCGCGACGCGCTGTGGCCGCGCACGGCCAGAACGCCCACGATGCGGTCGGCCGCCTGGAGCGGCATGAACCGCGCCGACGCCAGCGGCAGGGTGTCGGTGTAGCGCCCGGCGGCCTTGCGATTCTCGAAGGCCCACACGGCGACGCTGTAGTCCTTGTCGTCAACCGCCAGGGTGCTGGCCGGGTGGGGCGAGCGGGCCAACGCACTGCCGGCGGCCGTCAGGATGGCTACCTCGGCGTCGAAGGCCCGGCCTGTCTCATTGACAGCGACGCGCATTACGTCATCCATGTCAACGGCGGCCGTTGTCTCGCGCGCCAGCGAATAGAGAGCCGTGGTGCGTTCGGCGCGGCCGCGCGCTAACTGTTCCTGGCTGCGCAGCCGGGCCGCCAGGTTGCCGGTGACGATGGCGATCGCGAAGTAAAGCAGGAATAAGACGATGTCCTGGGAGCGTGAGATCTGCAGCGTGAAGCGCGGATCGATGAAGAGAAAGTTCCAGGTGAAGGCGCTGAGCGCCGCGGTCAGCAGCGCCGGCCCGCGTCCCAAGCGCACCGCGACCAGCAGAACGATGAATAACTCGGTCAGGCCGACCGTGAGATAACTGATGATCGGGAACCGGCTTATTAGGAGGAGGTCTAGGATGGTGACCGCCGTGATAAGCAGGGCGGCCCACAGGTAGTTTTGCCACGGAGTGCGGGCAACCAAAGGCGGCAGCCGCAACGGGTGAGCCGGCGGCCCATCCGGTTCGTCGCCGGTAATCACGTACACATCGATGTCGCCGCTAACCTCGATGAGCTGGTCGACCAGGGAATGGCGGTCCAGAAGCCGGCGCCAGCGGGTCTGATGCGGCTTGCCGACGACCACTTGCGTCACGTTTCGCTGGCGCGCCAGTTGCAGCAGTGCGTCGGCCATGTCGTCGCCCGCGGTCGTCACGACTTCGCCGCCTAGTTTGCGGGCAAACGCCAGGTTGCGGCTTAGCTGCTGCTGAGCCTCGGGCGAAAGAACGGCCGTCGTCTCCACGTTGGCCGCCAGCCAGGGCGCTTCCAGATTGTAAGCCATCCGCCGCGTCCAGCGAATGAGCCTTTCGGAGAACGGGCTGGGCCCAACGGCCACCATCAGGCGCTCGGCCGACTTCCACGGCCCGGCGATGCGCTTGATGTCCATGTAGTCCTGGAGCTTATGATCGACGTGTTCGGCCGTCAGTCGCAGGGCCATCTCGCGCAGCGCCGTCAGGTTGCCGGTGCGAAAGAAGTTGCGCGCCGCGACCTCGCTGCGCTCGGCCGTATAGACCTTGCCCTCCGCCAGTCGCTTGCGCAATTCCTCCGGCGTCAGGTCGATGAGTTCGATCTCATCCACCCGTTCCAGAATGGAGTCGGGCACTGTCTCATGGACGGGCACGCCGGTTATCTGGCGCACGGCGTCGGCCCGGCTTTCGAAGTGCTGAACGTTCAGCGTGGTGTAAACGTCGATGCCGCTTTCCAGCAGTTCCAACACATCCTGGTAGCGCTTGGCATGGCGCGCGCCGGGCGCGTTGGTGTGAGCCAATTCGTCGACCAGCGCCAGTTCCGGCCGGCGGGCCAGGATGGCGTCAAGGTCCATTTCCTCAAGCGTCGTCCCGCGGTAATCGAGTTTCAGGCGCGGGATTTGCTCCAGGCCGGTCAGGAGTTCCTGCGTCTCGCTGCGGCCGTGGGTCTCGACGTAGCCCACGACGACGTCGAGGCCTTCGGCCCTGGCCTCGCGGCCGGCGGCGAGCATGCCATACGTCTTGCCGGCGCCCGCGGCCATGCCGAAGAAGATTTTCAGCCGGGCGCGCCCTTCCTGCGCCGACTGCCTCTGAATCGCGGCCAGCAACCTTTCTGGATCGGGGCGACGTTCGCCAACCATCTCTCTATTGTAATTCATCCAGCGCCAGATTCAGCGCCAGAACGTTGACGCGGGGCTGGCCGAGGAAACCAAGTTGCGGCCTTTCCACGTGAGCTTCCACCAGCGCGGCGACCCGCGCCTCGTCCAGCCCGCGCGCGGCGGACACGCGGCCCACCTGCAGGCGGGCCGCGGCCGGGCTGATGTGCGGGTCGAGACCGCTGCCGGAAGCAAAGAGCATCTCCACCGGCACGGCGGCGCCAGCCGGCAAGCCGTGGGCGGCGCGAAAGGTGGCGGCGCGCTGCGCGACGGCCGCGGCCAGGCTGGCGCTGGTCGGCGCGAGGTTGCTGCCGCCCGAAGGGAGCGCGTTGTAGGCCGTGGCCGACGGTCGCGGCCAGAAGTCGCGCGGGTCGTCATTCGCCTGCCCGATCAGCAGCGAGCCGGCGGGCCGCTCATCAACCATCACCACGCTGCCGTGGGCCTGGCGCGGGAACGCCACCTGCGCCACGCCGGTGACGACCAGCGGATAAACAACGCCGGTCAGCATCAGCAGCAGCAACAACAGCGTTGCCGCCGGCCGCAATTGCCTAATCATCCTGCCTCTCCTCCCGGTCAAGTTCCTGCGCGCGCCACTGGCGGGTGTCGAACCGGGACGTACGTGAAGGCTGTTCCAGGCGGTCGCGGTTCACCATGAGCCAGAGGACGATCGCGCCATAGAAAAATACGACCCATACCCCTAGCGCCCAGGAATCAATTGCCGGCGGCAGCGGCAGCCGGACTTCCTCGGCCAGGCCGGCGCAGCCCAGCAGGACGATCACGGCCAGCAACCACCAGCGCGGGTCTTTCTGTGACTTCATGACATGTTCTCCTTTATAGAAGATGCATCCACAGATTTCCCAGATTACGCAGAGCTGGCAGATGCGAACCCGTGAAATCTGGGTCATCTGGGGATGTTCTCTCCATTAGATTAATCCAAGCGTCGTAATGGCCAGATCAATGAGCTTGATGCCGGCAAACGGGACGACCAGTCCCCCAAGGCCATAGATAAGCAGGTTGCGCCGGAGCGCTTCGGACGCGCCGATGGCTCGATAAGAGACCCCGCGCAGCGCCAGCGGGATCAGGGCGACGATGATCAGCGCGTTGAAAATGATCGCGCTCAGGATGGCGCTCTGCGGCGACGACAAGCGCATGAGGTTCAGCGCGTCGAGCGGTCCCGCGGCCGATCCGGTGGCATATAGCGCGCTGAACAGCGCCGGGAGAATAGCGAAGTACTTGGCCACGTCATTGGCGATGCTAAACGTGGTCAACGCACCGCGCGTCATCAGCAGTTGCTTGCCGATTTCGACCACCTCGATCAGCTTGGTCGGGTCGCTATCGAGGTCGACCATGTTGCCCGCCTCGCGGGCCGCCTGCGTGCCGGTATTCATCGCCACGCCGACGTTGGCCTGGGCCAGGGCCGGGGCATCATTGGTGCCGTCGCCGGTCATGGCGACCAGATGGCCGGCGGCTTGCTCGGCGCGGATGCGGCGCAGCTTGTCCTCCGGCGTGGCCTGGGCCATGAAGTCGTCGACGCCGGCTTCGGCGGCAATGGCGGCGGCCGTCAGCGGGTTGTCGCCGGTGATCATCACGGTGCGGATGCCCATCTTGCGCAAGCGGGCAAACCGCTCGCTCATGCCCCCTTTGACGATGTCCTTCAGCTCGATGACGCCCAGCACAACCTCATTGCGGGCAACTACGAGCGGCGTGCCGCCGCTGCGCGCGATCTGGCCGACCGTCGCCGCCACGTCCGCCGGGTACGCACCGCCCCGCTCCGTAACGTGGTCGCGGACCGCGTCGGCCGCGCCCTTGCGGATCGACACCGGGCCATTACCGTTAACGGTTGCGAAGTCGATGCCGCTCATGCGCGTTTGGGCGCTGAAAGGTACGAAGCTGGCGTGCGGCCGATCCAGTTCGCGGCCGCGCAGACCGTGCTTTTCCTTCGCCAGGACGACGATCGAGCGCCCCTCGGGTGTCTCATCGGCCAGCGAAGAGAGCTGGGCGGCATCGGCCAGTTGCGCGGCCGCCACGCCCGCGGCGGGATGGAAGGTCGTCGCCATGCGGTTGCCCAGCGTGATCGTGCCGGTTTTGTCCAGCAGCAGCACGTCCACGTCGCCCGCCGCCTCAACCGCCCGACCGCTCGTCGCCAATACGTTGCGCTGGATGAGCCGGTCCATGCCGCTAATGCCAATGGCGCTGAGCAGGCCGCCTATGGTCGTCGGGATGAGGCAGACGAGCAGGGCGATGAGCGCCGGCAAGGGCGTTGTCTGGCGGGTCAGCCCCGATTCGGCTTCGGCGTAGGCGGCGAACGGCCGCAGCGAGACAACGGCCAGCAGGAAGATGATCGTTAACCCGGATAGCAGGATGGTCAGGGCGATCTCGTTCGGCGTCTTTTGCCGTTTGGCGCCCTCAACCAGGGCGATCATCCGGTCGAGGAAGCTGCTGCCGGGTTCGGCCGTGACGCGAACGATTATTCGGTCGCTGAGTACCCGCGTGCCCCCAGTGACCGCGCTGCGGTCGCCGCCGCTCTCGCGGATGACCGGCGCCGACTCGCCGGTTATGGCCGACTCGTCAACACTGGCAATGCCCTCGATGACCTCGCCGTCACCCGGAATGAGATTGCCCGTCTCGCAAACGACAAGATCGCCGCGGCGTAGTTGGGAAGCGGGCACTTGCTCCTCTTTCCGGCCCCCGTTGCTGCCCACCAGCCGGCGCGCGGTCATCTCCTGGCGCGCGCGGCGTAAGCTATCGGCCTGGGCCTTGCCGCGCCCCTCGGCCATCGCTTCGGCGAAGTTGGCAAACAGCACCGTAAACCACAGCCACAGCGCGATCTGCACGTTGAAGAGCCAATCGTCGGTATTGCCACGGCCCAGGTCGGCAACCAGGACAATGGTGGTTAGCACCGCGCCGATAGCGACAACGAAAATGACCGGATTCTTGGCCTGTTGCCGTGGGCTCAGCTTGCGAAAAGAGTCCACGACCGCCCGCCGCGCAATGGGCAAGTCAAACAACGGCCGCATCTTTGCTCCTTGTTCCATGTGACAAACTCTCCAGGTCAAGCGAGAAACGGCTGGCAGCGGCGGTAGGGTCAGCGCTGCTTCATGCGCCGGTCACAAGCCCAACCTATATCTCGTGTTTCGCTACAACCCCCGCCCCGCCAGCAGCAGGAAGTGTTCCGCAATGGGGCCAAGCGAGAGCGCCGGAAAGAAGGTGAGCGCGCCGACGATCAGGACGACGGCAATGAGCATCGCGGCAAACAGCGGCTGGTCGGTCGGGAACGTGCCCAGCGACGGCGGGGCCGCCGTCTTGCCGGCCATGCTGCCGGCGATGGCAAGCACGGGAATGATGACCCCAAAGCGGCCGATCCATAACGCCGCGCCCAGCGTCAGGTTATAGAAAGGCGTATTGGCGTTCAGCCCGGCGAACGCGCTGCCGTTGTTGCCAGCGGCCGAGGCATAGGCGTAGAGAATCTCGGTGAAACCGTGGGGGCCGCCGTTTAGCCGGCTCGCTAGCCCGGCGCCCGTCACCGAAGCAAGCGCCGTAAAGAGCAAGATGACCGCCGCCGGGAATAGCACGGCCAAGGTCGCCATCTTCACCTCGCGCGCCTCGATCTTCTTGCCCAGGTACTCCGGCGTGCGGCCGACCATCAACCCGGCGATGAAGACGGTCAGGATGACGAACACAAGCATCCCATACAGGCCCGCGCCGACGCCGCCAAAGATCACCTCGCCGAGCAAGATGTTGAGTAGCGCCACGCCGCCGGCGATGGGGCTGAGACTGCTAGGCATGGCATTGACTGAGCCATTGGAGGCCGACGTTGTCGCCGACGCCCACAGCACGCTGTTGGCGACCCCGAAGCGCGTTTCCTTGCCTTCCATCAGGCCGCCAGCGCCCAGCGCCGGGTTAGGGGCGTACTCAGCGAAGAGCATGACCGCCAGCAGGGCCAGCATCAGGGCGAGCATGGCGGCGAAAATGACCCAACCCTGGCGACTTGAGCCGACCATGCGGCCGTAGGTATTGGTGAGCGCCGCCGGAATGAGCAGGATGGCGAACATCTCCAGGAAGTTGCTCAAGGGCGTCGGATTCTCATAGGGGTGGGCGCTGTTGGCGTTGAAGAATCCGCCGCCGTTGGTGCCCAACTGCTTTATGGCGATCTGCGACGCGACCGGGCCTTGCGGCAGAACCTGGGTCTCGCCGGCGAGCGTCGTCACCGTCTTGTTGGCGTCGAAGTTCTGCACCACGCCCTGACTAACCAGGACGACGGCAAGGATGAGCGCCAGCGGCAATAGGACGTAGAGCGTCGCCCGAACCAGATCGACCCAGAAGTTGCCCAGCGTGGCCGCTGACTTGCGCGCCAGGCCGCGCGTGAGGGCCAGCAGCACGGCGATACCCGTCGCCGCGCTGAGGAAATTTTGCGCCCCGAGTCCTAGCATCTGCGTCAGCTGGCTCATCGTCGTCTCGCCGGCGTAGGCCTGCCAGTTGGTGTTGGTCATGAAGCTGGTGGCCGTGTTGAAGGCCAGCAACGGTTCCACGCCCGGCAGCCGCTGCGGGTTTAACGGCAAGGCGCCTTGCAGCAGTTGCAGCAGAAACAGGGCGACGAAGCCCAACCCGTTGAAGGTTAGCAGGGCAAAAGTGTACTCGCGCCAGCGCTGCTCCTCGTTGGGATTGACGCCGCCGAGCCGGTACATCAGGCGCTCGACCGGGCCCAACGCGCGGCTCAGCAGCGTTGGCTCGCCGTCGAAGACGCGCCGCATGGTGCCGCCGAGCAGCGGCGTGCCGACGATCAGCAGCCCGAAATAGAACGCGATCTGGACGAGTTCCAGCGCGGACATATCAGAATTTCTCCGGGTAGAGCAGGGAGTAAACGAGATAGATCAGCAGGCCGAGGGCGATCAGCCCGGCCAGCAACGTGGCGGTATCCATAGCTTGGCCTCTTCAAGTCGAGCCTTCGCTACTTATTATGAATTTGCCTGCAGCCGGGCGCGCTCAAGATTCGCGGCAGCGCCGTCAAGAAAGTGTCAATATCGCGGGATTTCAAACAAAAACGCCGGAGCGCGATCTTGGCGCGCTCCGGCGTTTCCTGTGGAGGCAGAATGTCTGGCTCCGGCCCTTGCCGGTAGACTCCTGTCGTTAAGAGACTTGCTTCAGTTCGCGCTTGAGGATCTTCCCCGTCGCCGTCATCGGCAGCGCCTCGCGGAATTCGACCTGGCGCGGGTACTTATAGCCGGCCATGCAGCCCTTGCACCACTCGATGATCTCTTCCTCGTCCACCTCTTGCCCCGGCTTCAGGATGACGTACGCCTTCACCTCTTCGCCGTGGCTTTCGTGGGGCACGCCGACGATGGCCGCCAGGCTGACCGAGGGGTGAGTCATCAGCACTTCCTCGATCTCGCGCGGGTAGACGTTGAAGCCGCCGCGGATGATCATGTCCTTGACCCGGTCGGTGATGTAGAGGAAGCCGTCCTCATCGAACTTGCCGATGTCGCCGCTGTGGAACCAGCCGTTACGCATGGCTTCGGCCGTGGCTTCGGGCTTCTTGTAGTAGCCCTTCATGATGTTGTGGCCCTTGATGATGATCTCACCCATCTCCCCCTGCGGCACGTCGTTGTCGTCGAGGTCCACGACGCGCACCTGGACGCCCCACACCGGCAAGCCGACCGAGCCGGGCTTAGACGGCCGGTCGAGCCGGTTGAAGGTCGCCACCGGGCTCGTCTCCGACAGTCCGTAGCCCTCCAGAATCTCCACACCGAACTTCTCGCCAAAGGCGCGCATGACCTCGACCGGCATGGCCGAGCCGCCGGAGACGGCCAGCCGCAGGTTGCGGGCGATCTTGCCCAGGTCGAACTTTTCCGGGTTGGGGTGATTCAGCATGGCCCAGTACATCGTCGGCACGCCGGCGAAGATGGTGACATTATCGCGCTCCATGATGCCCAGCGCCGCGTCGGGGTCGAAGCGCGGCAGCAGCGTCAGCGTCGCCTGATTGTAGAAGCCGGAATTCATCTGCACCGTCTGGCCGAACGAGTGGAAGAGCGGCAGGGTGACCAGGTGAACGTCGTGCTCCGCCTTGTGGTACATCGTGTCCGACAGGCGCGCGTTTAGCAGCATGTTATTGTGGCTCAGTTCGGCGCCCTTGGGCTTACCGGTCGTGCCGCTGGTGTAGAGGATGACAGCCGTGTCATCAGCGCCGGTCATCACCGTGTCGAACGCGGGCGACTTGCCGTACATGAGTTGGCCCAGCGTCTTCGTCCCTTCGATGGGCGATGGGCCGGCGGGGTCGGCGGTGATCATGAAGAAGTGCTCGCAGCCCTCGACCTGCTGGAAGCCTTCCCAGCCAAACTGGCCCATCGGTAGGTCGGGCGTGCCCTGGAAGCAGAAGTACGCTTTCGCGTCCGAGTCTTGCAGATGATAGGCGATCTCGCGTCCCTTTAGCAGGACATTGAGCGGCACAACAACCGCCCCGGCCTTGAGGATGCCATAGTAGACGATGGGGAAGTAGGGCAGATTGGGGCAGCTCAGGGCCACCTTGTCGCCCGGCTGGATTCCCAGACTCACCAGGCCGTTGGCGATCTGGTTAGCCGCAGCATTGACGGCCGCGTAGGGCAACTTGACGTCGTTGAAGATGACCGCCGTGCGCGCCGGCGCTTCCCGCGCGCTGTCCTCGAGCAGAACTGCCAGGTTGATCATCGATGTACCTCCTCTTCCTTTGTTCGATCGCTATCTGTGCCACCAACAGCATTCGGGTCAACAGTGGGCCGCAACTTTGAGAGGCAATTGCGCCCATGACGCGGACTATACGACCTGCCTGCCCTGCTCCCATTCCCGTCGCAATAGCCCGTATAAATACATGTCGTATCGCTGCCCGTCCCGCTCCAGATGCTCGCGAAAGACCCCCTCGCGCATGAAGCCCAGCGCTTCATACAGAGCAAGGGCGGGCGCATTATAGCTGAACACGGTCAGACAGACGCGGTGGAGGTTCAACTCGTGGAAGGCGAAGCGCAGGCCAGCAGCCATTGCGTCGCGGCCGTAGCCCCGTCCGCGGTATTCCGGCTGGCCGATGCCAATGCTGACGAACGTCGTCCGGTTTGCCCAGTCCACGCCGTCAAACTCCAGCAAACCGATGATGGCGTCGTCGTCCAGCGGACGGATGGCGAATGGGAACGTATCGGGGCTGGTCTGGCTGAAATCGAAACGGCGGGCGAGCTGGTCCTCGTTGCGCGGAGCCGCCGGGGCCGTATTGTAGAGGCGCAGGAAGTCGGCGTCGGTCCACCAGCGGGTAATGGCCGGCAAGTCGGCCGCGGTCGCCGCTGTCAGCCGCACCTTTTCGCCGCGCAGCAGATTGGGTGCTATCATCGTCTCATCCCCGGCCCGACCATTCCTCTCACTTGGCGCCCTTTTCATCGACGGGGAGCGAGGAAACGACATGAGTATAGACACCTTCGCCATCAAGGACAATCACCGCCTTAACTTGCCGACAATCGACATGCCGCCGCGCATTTTGCTGGGCGCGGGGCCGTCGAACAGCCACCCGCGCGTCTTCGCCGCCATGCTTGCGCCCACGGTCGGCCACCTGGACCCGACCTTCATCAAGGTCATGGACGAAGTCAGCGAGCTGCTGCGCTACGCCTGGCAGACCGACAACGAGTTCACCATTGCCGTCAGCGGCACCGGCAGTTCGGGCATGGAATCGGCCTTCGCCAACGTTGTCGAGCCGGGCGACCGGGTGCTGATCGGCGTTGCCGGCTACTTTGGTCGCCGCATGGCCGACATGGCGGGCCGCTATGGCGCGGACGTGCGCTGCCTGGAGACGGAGTGGGGCGCGGCCTTCACCCTGGACGAGATTCGGGCCGGGCTGGAAACCCACCGGCCGCGCGCGCTGGCTCTCGTCCACGCCGAAACCTGCACCGGGGCGCGCCAGCCGCTGGAGGGCGTGGCCGAGCTATGCCGCGAACACGACTGCCTGCTGCTTGTCGATACGGTGACCAGCCTGGGCGGCGTGCCGCTCTATGTAGACGCCTGGGGTATCGACGTGGCCTGGAGCGGGTCGCAGAAGTGCCTCAGCGCGCCTTCAGGTCTCGCGCCCATCACCTTCAGCCCGCGGGCGCTGGATAGAATCCAGAACCGGCGCACGCCCATCGCCAACTGGTACATGAACAGCGAACTGCTCGGCAAGTACTGGGCTGGTTCGCCGCGCGCCTACCATCATACCGCGCCGATGCACCTGTTCTACGCGCTGCGCGAGGGGCTGCGGCTTGTGGCCGAGGAAGGGCTGACCGAACGCTGGGCGCGCCACCAGCGCGTGGCCGAGCGCTTCTGGGCCGGGCTGGATGAGTTGGGGCTGGAGCCGCACGTGCCGCTTGAGATTCGTCTGCCCAGCCTGACGACGGTGCGCGTGCCGGCGGGTGTAGACTCCGCGGCTGTGTCGCGCCGGCTCCTGACGGAGTACAACATCGAGATCGCCGGCGGCCTTGGAGACCTGGGCGGCAAGGTCTGGCGCGTGGGCCTGATGGGCTACAATGCGCGGCCGGAGATGGTGACGGTGTTGCTGCGGGCGCTGTCCGAAGTGCTGTGAAAGTAGGTCAGGTGCGGTAGGTCAGTCCTGCCGGCTGACCTACTGCCCCATTGACTTGCTGCTTAATGGGCATGACCCTCTCCGAACTGCAATCCTACCTTCTGGCCAAGAAGGGCGCGACCGAAGAGACGCCATTCGGCCCTGAGGCGCTGGTCTACAAGGTTGCCGGCAAGATGTTCGCCCTCGTTGCCTGGGAGGCCGCGCCGCTGACGGTCAGCCTGAAGTGCGAGCCGGGCCAAGCGCTCTTCCTGCGCGACCTCTACCCGGCGGTCCGGCCCGGCTATCACATGAACAAGACCCACTGGAACACGATCGCGCTTGACGGCAGCGTCCCGGAGGAAGAGGTGCGTGGGATGATCGACGACTCATACGAGCTGGTCGTGAATTCCCTGACGCGAACCCAGCGGGCGCGCCTGGCAGATCAGTAGATGGGGCCTCCGGCGGGGTGGAAACAATTTCGGCGGGACGGGTTAAGGCTGACTATCCGCCGCTAAGCGTCGACTCACAGGAAAAAAGGAGCGGCAATGACCGTATCGCGCATTCAAATGACGGAGAGCGGGCCGGAATTCTCACGCCTGGTAGCCGGTGTGTGGCGGGTGCGAGAGTGGGGCATGGACACGCGCGGCCTTCTGGATTTCATTCACGGCTGCCTCGACGTGGGCATCACCACCTTCGACAACGCCGACATCTATGGCGGTTACACCGCTGAGGGGATCTTTGGCGCGGCGCTCGCGGCCGAGCCCGGCCTGCGCAACCGGTTGGAACTCGTCACCAAGTGCGGCATCCAGCTCCTCAGCCCCAATCGCCCGGGTAACCGTGTCCACCACTACGACACCAGCCGCGACCACATAATCGCCTCGGCTGAAAACGCGTTGCGTGAGATGCGCACCGACTACCTGGACCTGCTGCTTATCCACCGTCCCGACCCGCTGATGGACGCGGATGAGGTCGCCGGCGCGTTTGGTGTGCTGCGGGCTGCCGGCAAGGTGCGCGCCTTCGGCGTTAGCAACTTCATGCCCTGGCAATTCCACCTGCTCCAGTCGCGGCTCGACTTTCCGCTGGTCACCAACCAGATCGAGCTGTCGGCGCTCTACCTCGACCCGCTCCACGACGGCACGCTCGATCAACTCCAGCGGCTGCGCGTGCCGCCGATGGCCTGGTCGCCCCTGGCGGGCGGGCGGCTGTTTGACCCCCACGACGAGCGGGCAGCGCGGGTGCGGGCAGCGCTGGCGCGGGCCGGCGACGAGTTGGGGGGCGCGGCCGTGGATCAGGTTGCGCTGGCCTGGCTGCTGCGCCACCCGGCGCGGGTGCTGCCGGTGCTGGGCACGGGCAAGATCGAGCGGGTGCGCGCCGCGGCCGATGCTGAGCGTCTGGCGCTCGACCGGCAGCAATGGTTTGCCGTTTGGGAGGCCTCGGCGGGGCGAGAAGTGCCCTAGAGGGGTGATCTTCCGCTGTTGGGATAGATTTGGCAGATTTCGGCAACAAGACAAAATCGCCACTTCTGCGCGTCGGTGCGTCTCGCCAGTTCAACAAACAACTGATTTTCGGAAGATCAAGGCTACCCTATAGATAGGATTACAAAGATACTATCAATCTGGTGTGATCGTGGCGGCCTATACTGAGCGTGCGCCGACCGTACACACCGATGCGCAGGATGAACAACTGCGCCAAGTTGCGGAGACCAGGGGGAAGCCGGTTAGTGTGCCCGTCCGCAAAGCGCTGGAAAGTGTGTATATCGCGCCGCAAGTAGCGGCCGATCGCCTGGCGGCGCTGGAGGAACTGCTGGCGCTCAATGCTCCGGTCGCCGATTGGGAGGAATCGGTTCGCAAGGGCAAGGGTCAGCAGCGGACAAAATGGCCTCAAGCCTGCTGCGACTGGCGACAAACATCTTGCCGGTTACCCTCGATGGCCCCATCGCGACGAAAGCATTGGCGCGCATCTATGGCCCGACCGGCAAATACCCGCGTGCGATCTGATCCATGCGCCGTCATCGCAACAACGGGCTGACAACGGTTATCCAGACTGACAAGCACTTCGATCATATCGAAGGAATTATCCGGCTGCGCCCGCCAGACGTGCTATAGCCGCCGTCAGATAGCCAAGAGGGCGCTGTCTTGTGCAGCGCCCCATCCTCTCTCGAGCCGTCCAATTAGCTCGCCTTGACGTTAATCCGCTTCGGCTTCACGGCCTCCGCCTTGGGAACGGTCAGCGTCAGGACGCCGTTCTCATACTGGGCTTCGACCTTTTCGCCCTCGACAGGCACCGGGAAGCGCACGCTGCGGCTGAAGCTACCATAGCGCCGCTCGCGAATGTGATAGCTGCCCTCGTCGATGGTCTGATCGTCCTTCGTCTCGCCCTGGATGGTCAGGACATTATCTTCGAGCGTTACGTTCAGGTCATCCGGGTTGATGCCGGGGATTGAGGCTTTTACCGTGAAGTTTTCGCCCTGCTCGGCCACGTCAAGAGCCAGCCCCCAACTGCCGACGACCTCGTTGGCCTGCATGGGCATGCCCCAACGGGAGCGCAGGAGCGGGTACTCCAGCATCCGGTCGAACTCGTTCATCAGATTTGCCGCTTCACGCACGGGATTCCAGCGCACTATGTTTGCCATCGTAACACCTCCGTCTGATATGTTCAGTAATTCGCTTGGTTTGTGTTGGACGTGATTACGATGCCTATTTTCTGGCGGCAACGTATGAAGAAAGTAAAAGGAGTGTTAGAGAAGCGTTGGAGCGGTCGATAGCCGCCCGTCGTCAGCGGTCGATTGCCACAAAGTCCGCGCCGCCGGTGAGGAGCCGGGCGTTGCGGTCGGGGTCGTAGAGGCCAACACGCAGCGACAATGGGCCGGGCGGCAGCGATTCGGGCAGGGCCAGCGTGTGCACGTCAGTGACGTATTCGCCAGGTAACCAGCCTGTAGTCGGCCGCGTCCAGTTGTGCGGTTCGGCGTCGGACTGGGCGACGATGTGGCCGGCGATATCCACCAGATGCACGAATACGCGGTAGTTGATCGGTGTTTCGGCGTCAGCGCGCCAGACGAGCGGGACGGCGCACATGGCATCCGGCGTAGGAGCGGGAGAGCAAGACGGCAGGGGGGAATCGGAAGCTAACCCGACTAGCGTGGCGACCGGTTGCCCCTCGGCCGTCGCAAAGGATGCACCCAGCGTCAGGGTCAAGGGCGGCGGCAGCATGTGCCGTTCAGGCGCGACCACTTGCAGCTCGCCCAACGCCACGCCGTCGTCGAGGAAGAAGCGATAAACTCCGCTCTCCAGCGTGGCGGGTAGTCGCAACAGATGTTGGCCGCGCAGGCGGCCGTGGGCCGGCCAGGCATCAGCCGGGAAGCCGTCCCGGATCACGGGCAGCGGCCACTCCTTAACCAGGTCGTCCTCTTCGTATAGCCGCATCGTAAGTTGACGACACGCGGTTGGGTCGTCGCATTCCCAGAAAAGCGTCAACAGGACGCTTTCGCCGGGCGCGGCCGTGGCGCGATCCTGGTTGTAGCCAAGCAAGCGCAGGCCGGGGGCGACCGTCGCTGTCAGCGGGTATTGCGGCGCAAAGTCGGGCGGCGTGTCGGGGTTCGCCACGTCGATCTGGCCGATGATGGTTGTCGGGCCTATCGCCGCGCCGGTTGTGGTATCAGTCAGCGTCACCGGGGCCAGCGTCGCTCGGTCGAACAGTGTGAGCACGAGGTCATAGCGGCCCGGCGGCGCGCCGGAAAGAACGCGCACCTCGCGACTGTCCCACGCCCACTCGCCAGCGGCCCACAGGCGCGTGGGCGGGGCATCCTCATAGACCCGCGGCCGCTCTGTCCCCTTAACGCTCCAAATCAACCCATCCGGCCCTGCCAACCACACATCCGTCTGATAGTCGACAGACGGCGGAGCGACGGCCGTCCAGGCCATGTCGATGTCGAACGCCCCGCCCGCGGGGACAGCGTCACGGTTTAGCTTATAGCCCTCGAAGCGCAACTCGCCGCCCGTTATGACTCCCGGCGTTGTTACCGGCGGCGCGCCCACCCGCCGCAGCGGCGACTCGATCTGGCTGAAGATCGTCTTCACACCCAGTAACGCCAGCGCCAGCAATCCCAGCGCTGCCAACTCGCGCCGCGGCAGAGAAGTCGCTGGCCGTTGGTCGTTGCTCTTCCGCCGGCGGTCTATCGTCTGTCGCCTGTCGTCTGGCCGCCCTTGCCCGACAATCAGTACGGCCGCTACCCCTATCGCCGCCAGCCCGCTCAGCGCGCCGAGCGCCAGCCGCAGCGGCGTTGCCCCCCAGCCGACCGCGATCGAGTGCGTCCCCGCGGGCACGGCGAAGGTGATCAGCCCGGTCTGGTCTTCGGGGACGATCGCCACCGCCTTCCCATCGACCCGCGCCCACCACCCGGGGAAGGCGAAGCTCAGGTAGCGAGCCGTGAACGGCTCCGGCGTCGTAACTGCCAGGGTAACCCCTAGTGGGGTGTAAGCCAAGTTGGCGACGGTTGCGTCAGAGGGCAGGGCGGTGGCATCGAAGCGTTGCGGCGCGCGGCCGGCGGCGTAGTCGGCTTCCAGCGGGGAACCCGTTGGCCGCACCTCCACGGTGCGCGGAAAGTAGCTCCCTTCGGGATCGACGCCAACCAGACCGGTGGCGTGCTCATACGCGTGAACCGTGTTGATGGTCGGGAACGGCTCCTCCGGGCAATAGCGCGGGTAGAGGGCGGGGAGGGCTTCGGCGATAAGGAGCGCGATGGCGAGCGCGACCGGGACGACCGCCGACCACCGACCGCCGACCGCCGCAAGAGGGGCAAGCGGCGAGTGGCGGGTGGCGGGTAGCGAGTGGCGAGTGGCGGGTGGCAAGCCAACACCGGTTGTTCGTGGTCCGTCGTCTGTCGTCTGTCGTCCGTCGACGGTCGGCGGTCGGCGGTCGGCCGTCGGCGGTCGGTAAAGGAACGGCACCCCCGCCAGAAACGCCACCGGCAGCGCGGCGCGACCCACGAAGCGCCACGGGAACTGCACAAAGTCGATGAGCGGCAGCGCCTCCCAGAGCGGCCGGGAGAGGGGCAAGGCCATGAACAGGTAGACAGCCGCGCCGGCCAGCATCAACCAGATGTGCAGGCGCTGTTCACGCGAACGCGGATCGGCCCCGCGAATCCACAGCAGCCCGGTTGCGCCCAGCACGGCCAGCAGCAGCGGCGCCCAGCCGAGGCGAAAGTGAAGCGGCGGGTTGACCAGCGCCGGGTCTTCCGCGGCCACCGGCGAGAGGATTTCGCCCATGCTGGCGAAGTTGAAGCGCCAGTCGTTGTTGCGCGTCGTCGTCGACATCTCCAGCGTTACTTCGTCCATCTCCAGCAGCGCCCCGCCGGTGTAGAAGAAGGCGAGGCCGAGGCCGAGTGCGAACAGGAGGACGGCACGCGCGAGGGGGGACGACGGACGACGGACGACGGACGACGGACCGCCGACGACCGACGGACGACCGCCGCCAGAGGCAAATTCGTCGAGAGTCTCTCTGTCGTCTGTGGTCTGTGGTCCGGGGCCTGTGGTCGTGCTGCCGTCCGCGGTCGGCGGTCGGCGGTCGAACAGCGCCAGAGCGACCAGGTAGACCAACAGCGTCGGCGCGAAGATGAACGTCGAGATGTTGTGGCCGAGGGAAAGCAAGGCCAGGCCGAGGACGCCGATGAGAAAGCCGGCGCGGGAGCTGGAGAGCGTCCAGCGGCGGCCGGCCCAGAGCAGCAGCGGCAAGAGCGGCAGCGCCAGCGACTCCGGCGAGTTACCGCGCACCAGAGTGTCGATGAGGACGTAGGGCGCGGCCATGTAGGCCACGGCCGAGACGACGGCCGCCCGCGGCCCCAGCACGTCGCGCACCCACAGGGCCATGAACACGCCCGCCGCCAGGATGGTCAGCGCATAGAACAGGTTCGACGCTGCCGGCAGCGGCAGTCCGACCAGGTGAGGCAGCAGGATAGCGTAGAGTGGCGCAGGCTCGCGGAAGACGAAGAAGGGGTAGCCGTAGCCGAAGGCCAGGTCGGGCAGCCAGCGCGTCAGAAAGACGCCATTCTCCCAGGCGTGGGCCATGGCCGCGGCGCGGTGATAGTGAAGGTGCCCGTCGTGGGTGCAGGGAACGGCCGTCAGGCGCAGCAGCGGTGTGACCAGCGGCAGGCCGAGGAGGGCGGTAACTAGTAAGAAGTAGGCAGTATGCAGCCGGCTGCGGGCAGCGTTGACAGCGGTCACAAGGAGAGAGTATGCGTCAGCGGCGGTATTTGGGCAAAGGGGAGCGACCTAACCCGTGTTGTATTGCTCGTTAAACACCCACCCGGCTGCTGCGGCGTTCAAGGAATAGCGCGTCGCGCCAGACGCCGTGAAGGCGCGCTACGCGCTCGCGGCGGCCAACGACCCGAAAGCCGCACGACTGATGCAGGGCAAGGCTGGCTACGTTCTCGGGGAAGATGCCCGCCTGGAGCGTCCAGAGGCCGCCATCCTCTGCGGCCTCGATCAGCGCCCGCAGCAACGTCTTGCCTACGCCCTGGCCCCGCGCGGCGGCGGCCACATAGATGCTGACCTCAGCCACGCCCGCATAGACGGCCCGCGAAGAGACGGGGCTTAGCGCTGCCCACCCAATCACTCGCTGCCCGCGGCGCGCCACCAGCCGTCCCACCGCCAGCCGCGCCGCGTCCCACGCCGGCCACTCCGGCGCGGCCGTCTCAAAGGTGGCCTGTCCGGTGGCGATGCCTTCCTCGTAGATGGCCCGCACCGCGGGCCAGTCGGCGGCCGTCAGGGGGAAAATGCGCGGCGATGGGCGGCGTGCGGCGGTGACGGCAGTCCAGCGGGCGGAGGAAGGGTAATCGATCATGGCGTGCTCCGTAAGCGGTCAACGCAAAGGCGATAAGAATTCAACGCAAAGGCGCAAGGACGCCAAGAAGAAAACCATGGCGTCCTTGCTTCCTGGCGTTAAATATCTTCTATAGACACTCCTTCAGAATGGCGACGGCTTCATCAACGTGGTCGCGGGTGATGATGAGCGGCGGGGCAATACGCAGGATCGTCTCCCCCGCGTTGATGATCAGCAGCCCTCTCTCGCGGGCGGCGGCGAGGACGGGCGCGGCCGGCGTGTTCAGCTCTACGCCCACGAGCAGGCCCGCGCCGCGCACCTCGACCACCAGCGGGCTATCCAGCTCGCGCAGCCGCGCGCGCAAGTAGTCACCGCTGGCCGTTACAGCGGCCAGGAACGCCGGGTCGCTGACGCGGTCAAAGACCACCTGGGCCGCGCGGGTGACGAGCGGCCCGCCGGCAAAGGTGCTGCCGTGTTCGCCCGGCCCGGTGGCGGCGGCCACGTCCTCGGTCAGCAGGATGGCGCCGATGGGCAGGCCATTGGCCAGGGGTTTGGCCAGGGTCATGATGTCGGGCGCGATGCCATACGCCTCGTGCGCCCACAGGCGGCCGGTGCGGCCGAGGCCGCACTGGATCTCGTCGAAGATGAGCAGCGCCTCGTGTTCGTCGCATAGCGCCCGCAGGCCGCCCAGGAACTCCGGCGCGGCGGCGTGGATGCCGCCCTCGCCCTGTACCGGCTCGACGATGACCGCGCAGGTGGCGTCGGAGATGAGGGCTCGCGCCGCCGCCAGGTCGTTGAACGGCGCGAAGCAGACGCCGGCCACCAGCGGCGCGAACGGCTCACGGTAGATGGACTTGTAGGTGACGGAGAGCGCGCCCATTGTGCGGCCGTGGAAGCTGCCGCTGAAAGCGACGATCTCGTGCTTGGCCGCGCCGCCGCGCCGCCGCGCCCACTTGCGGGCGAACTTCAGCGCGCCCTCGTTGGCCTCCGCGCCGGAGTTGGTGAAGAACACGCGGTCGGCAAACGAGTGGGTGACAAGGCGTTTGGCCAGCCCGACGGCGGGGATGGTGTGGTAGAGGTTGCTGACGTGGGTCAGTGTGGCCGCCTGATCGGCGATGGCCGCCGTCACCGCCGGGTCGGCGTGGCCCAGCGCCGCCACGGCGATACCCGACATGAAGTCGAGATAACGGTTGCCGTCCGTGTCGAAGAGGTAGACGCCCTCGCCGCGCTCCAGTACGATGTCTGGTCGCCGGTAGGTCTGCATGACGTAGCGGGCTTCGTCGGCGATGATTTGTTGTTTGTCCATGATGTTCCTCGGTAGTTATAAGTTGTCAGTTCGTCGTTCGTCACTCGTCGTTCGTCGCTCGTCCCGCACCTGAGGATGCGACTCTACACTACTAGTCGTCGGCCCTCGTCCGTCGTCCTCAACTGACGACCGGCAACTGTCAACTGAAAATCGTCCCCCCGCCCGCGCCCAGGCCGGCGAGGTTGACGATGCGCACGCGAGGGATGCCGCGGTCGAGAGCATCGAGCGCCGTGCGCACCTTGGGGATCATGCCGCCGCTCACCGTGCCGTCGGCGATGAGCGCTTCGGCCGCCGCGGCGTTCAACTCCGGCAGCAGGTCGCCCTTCGCCAGAACCCCGGGGACGTTGGAAACGAAATCGAGCGCTGCGGCTGCCAGAGCGGCGGCGATGGCCCCGGCGGCTTCATCGGCGTTGACGTTGTAGATTTGCCCGTCCTCCCCGAGCGAGACAGGCGAGACGACGGGCACGAGGCCGGCCTCGATCAGCTTGTCCAGCAGGCCGGCGCGGACGGACGTGACCTCGCCCACGAGGCCCAGATCGACCGTCGGATGTGCCTTCTTGCGGCAGCGCAGCAGCCCGCCATCGACCCCGCTCAGCCCAACCGCGTCAAGCCCCGCAGCCAGCAGCGTCCGGACGACGTGCTTGTTAGTGTGGCCGGAGAGCACCATCTGGGCCACAGCCAGCGATTCGGCGTCGGTCACGCGCAGGCCATCGACCTTGACCGGCTCCAGGCCCAGCCGAGCTTGCAGCGCGGCGATGTCCTGGCCGCCGCCGTGGACGACAACCAGCGGCCCGGCCGCCGCCAGCCGCGCCAGTTGCGCCGCCAGCTCTTGCAGGAAGCCGGGCGTATTCATCTCGTTGCCGCCGATTTTGATAACGCGGATCATAGTCGTGTGTCCTTGTTCGAACCCAGTTGCTGACCGCCGACCGCCGACCGCTGACCGCCGCCGGAATCTGCGCTGGCGGCGGTCAGCGGTCGGTCGTCGGCGGTCGTTACACCAGCCCCGCCGTTTCGCGGCAGCCGAACATGACGTTCATGTTCTGCAACGCCTGGCCGGCCGCGCCCTTGATCAGATTGTCGATGGCCGAGGTCAGGATGAGCGTGCGGCCGACCAGGGTCAGGGCCATGACGCAGCGGTTGGTGTAATTGACGTGGGCCAGAGAGGCCAGTTCGCCCGGCGGCAGCACCTCGACGAACGGCTCGCCGTCGTAAGCCGCGGCATAGCGGGCGCGCAACTCGGCCTCGTCTACCTCGTCTTCTAGCTGGACGTAGATCGTCGACAGGATGCCGCGCGGCACGGGCAGCAGGTGGGGCGAGAAAATGAGCGGCGGCGCGCCGTCACGCCACCAGCCGACAGCCTGCTCCATTTCCGGAAGGTGGCGGTGAACGCGGCCGATCTTGTAGGGCGCGTAATTGTCGGCCACCTCGACAAAGTGGCTGGTCAGCGACGGTGAGCGGCCCGCGCCACTGACGCCCGAGGCGCTATCGGCGATGATCGGCCCGGTCAGGGGAATCTCGCTAAGCAGGAGCGGCCGCAGCGCCAGCAGGACGCTGGTCGGGTAGCAGCCGGGGTTGGCCACCAGCCGCGCCCCGGGCAAGTCGGCTCGATAGACTTCCGTCAGCCCATAAACCGCTTCGGCCAGCAGGTTGGGGGCGGGGTGGGTATGGGAATACCAGCGGGCGTAGGTAGCGGCGTCGCGCAGCCGGAAGTCGGCGCTGAGGTCGATGACGCGCTTGCCCGCGGCCAGAGCGACGACGGCGGTTTCGGCCGCGGCGGCATGGGGCAGACAGAGGAAGACGACGTCTACTGTGTCGAGCGGCGCATCCGGCCCGGCAACGAGCGGCAGGTTGGGCGCGTTCGGGAACACGTCGCGCAGCCGCTTGCCTGCCTGCGACTGGGAGGCGACGAAGGTGATTTCGGCCGCGGGGTGACGCTGGAGGAGTTTGACCAGCTCCAGCCCCGTATACCCTGTTGCGCCGTAGATGCCGGCTCGGATCATGTGTTGCGCTCCTATCGTCTTGACCGCCGACGGCCGACGGCCGACCGCTGTATTCGTTTCCGGCGGCGGTCTGCGGTCGGCCGTCAGCCGTCGTCCAACAAAAAACCGCCAGTCCCCTTCCGAGGTCTGGCGGTTCGGTTTTTCTTTATCGGCTCGGCGTCGACTCAGGCAACCACAAACACCAGACCTCCGGTCTGGGGCGGGCGCGGGCGGCGGGGGAACGGGCGAGCCATGTCAACGAACATGGGGAGAATAATAACCAGCCAATGGGAAATGTCAATAGCCTGGATGCGGGCCAGTTTCACGCGCTTCGTTCATCACGAGGTACTGTTCCCGCAACCCCCTGAAGCCGAACGTCTCCGCCCATTGCGGCGCGCCGTCGAGTCGCGGCGAGAGTGGCCCGGCCAAGAGCTGGCGCAGGGCAATGCCGGCCTGGGCGACGGCCAGCGGCGCGCCCAGGCAGTAGTGGATGCCGCGGCCGAAGGCCAGATGGCGGTTCGGCTGGCGCGCGATGTCCAGCCGGTTGGGGTCGGAGAAGGCCGCCGGATCGCGGTTGGCTGAGCCGAGCAGGAGCATAACCGTCTGGCCGCGCCGGATAAGCCGGTCGCCGATCCGTATGTCGGCGTAGGCGATGCGCGACGTGGCCTGGATAGGGCTATGGAGGCGGAGGCATTCGTCCATAGCGCTGCCGGTCAGGTCGGGCCGGGCGCGAAAGAGGGCCAGTTGCGCCGGGTTCTCCAGCAGGAGTAGCGCCCCGGCCGAGATCAGGTTGACGGTCGTTTCGTGTCCGGCGAAGAGCAGCATGACGCACAGGGCGATGATCTCATCCTCGCTCATGGCGTCGCTCGCGCCGGCCGCCAGCAGGCGCGTCAGCAAGTCGTCGCGCGGTCGCGCCCGCCGTTCGGCGACGATGGCGCGCAGATACGCGCTGAACTCCACGGTCATCCGGTTGCCCGCCGCCATCACGTCCCACGTTCGCTTGTAGTCCAGCACGGCGGCGATGGTCAGCGACCACTCCTTGACGCGATCGAGGTCGGCGCGGGGGATGCCCAGCAGGTCGGCGACGACCGCCAGCGCCAGCGGGAAGGCGTAGTCGGCGACGACATCGAAGCGGCCGCGGGGCGCGAGGTCGGCCAGCAGCGCGGCGGCGCGGGCGGCGATGCGCGGCCGCAGGGCCTCAACAACGCGGGCCGTAAAGGCGCGGCCGAGCAGCGCGCGCTGGCGGGTGTGTTCGGGCGGCTCGAGGGCCAGCGTCCAGCGCGCATACATGTCCCAGAACGGTTCGCGCTCCGCGTCGGGGACGGGCGCCGGCGGCGCATCAAGGGCGGGGCCGATGGCGCGGCCGAAACGGGCATCCTTCAGCGCGGCGGCGACGTCCTCGTAGCGAAAGAGGTACCACCAGCCGGGCGTCTGCTCCCCGGGCGCGGCCGCGCGGCCATAGTGCACCGGGTCCGTCGCGCGAAAGTGGGCGTACACCGGATAGGGATCGGCGCGAAACGCCGGGTCGAACAGGTCAAAGTCCACGCGCGGAGTATGCCCGGATCGTCGTCGCTTGTCAGGTGTGCCGCCCCCGGCCGGGCCGGCGGCATGAACGCGTAGCGCGACTCAGCGGCAAGTGAGTTCCTGGCCAGCCAGGCCGGCGAGCAGCGCCGGCTGTCCCCAATCAAAGGCCAAAAAGCAAAGAGCGCCAAGAAAGGGGTTCCTTGGCGCTCTTTGTGTCCCTATTCCCGTCGCAGAGCTACTCCTCAGTCGGGGAATCGAGTGATACGACGCTGGGCCGGATGCGGTAAGTATTGGTCATGAACCACTCGCGGCCGTCGGCCGTCTGCACCCAGATGCCCGGCGGTTCGCGCCGCAGCACGACCGCCGGCTGCCAATTACCCCGCCCCTCGCGCGCAAAGGCGATCTCCACCCGTTGGCCGGGAGCGTACTGGTCGTAGATGTGTCTCACGAGGGGAGGTTCCAGGTTCCAGGTTCCAGGGGCCAGGGAAGAGAGCTCTGCCCTGGAACCTGGAACCTAGCCCCTTTCTTCTAACACTCACTATACCCGCAACTGTTGCACTTCCGGCAGCCCTCTTCATTGACCAGCGACGGCGTGCCGCAGTCGGGGCACAGGTCGCCGACGATGGGCAGAGGCGGGATGTGCAAGCTGGTGTGCACCTGGCCCACGGCGGGCGTGCCATGACTCAGGCCGTTGGCGTGGCCGTTGCCCTTGACCGCCGCCGGCTCCTCGGCCGAGCGGTCGAGGAAATCGGCCAGCACCTGGGCCACGCCGTCGGGCAGCGACAGAACGCGCTGCGGGCCGAAGCCAAGCGGCCGCCCGCCGCCGATGCCGCCGAGCTGGCTGACCACTTCCTTGAGCCGGTCGCGTGGCGCGACGGGCGAGGCCAGGCGCAGGGCGTAGCTGACCAGGCGGCCGATGGCTTCAGAGACGGCCGCTGTGTCGCTGCCCGCTTTTGAGGTCTGGATGAAGACCTCGAACGGCTGGCCGTCGCCGTTGTGGTTGACGGTGACGTAGGTTGCGCCCAGCGGCGTGGAGATGCGCGTCGTTTCGCCTTGCAGCACCCGCGCGCGCGGCTTCTTCGTCTCGCGCCAGATGGTCAACTGTTGCGCCGGTTCCTCGACCTTCTTCTCCGCTTTATCGCCCTTCTCCTTGGCCTCCTTCGTCGCGTGCGTCTCCAGCGTCACGAGTTCGCGCGAGCCGGTCACGTAGACGGTCAGGCCCTTGCAGCCCAACTCCCAGGCCAGCATATAGGCCTTGGCGACGTCTTCGCGGGTCGCCCCGACGGGGAAGTTGCAGGTCTTGGAGATGCTGTTATCGACGAAAGCCTGGATGGCGGCCTGCATCCGCACGTGCTCCTCCGGGGTGATGTCGGACGAAACGACGAAGGTGTTGCGGATGGGGGCCGGCAGCGCCTCGATGTGCTGGCAACTGCCGACTTTGTTAACTTCGGTAATGATCTCGTTGCGCGTTGCTTCGTCCAGCCCGGCGTTCAGCAGCGCCCGCTCAAACGCCGGGCTGGTGTACTGCAATTGCAGGTCCTTGCCGTGGTCGTTGACATGCCGGATGTAGGCCAGAGCGAAAACCGGCTCGCAGCCGTAGCCCTCGATGCCGGCTACGGTGGCGATCGTGCCGGTTGGGGCGACCGTGGTCTGCGCGGCGTTGCGGATGCCGTGGCGCTTGATGTCGGCCGTCAACCGCTTCCAGTCCAGCGCCGGGCGGCCGTACGTGTCCTTACCCCGCACCAGTGGCTTCGGCGCTTCCCAGCGGAAATTCTCCGGGTCGTAGATGCTGCCCTTGATGGCCAGAAACGGGCCGCGATCGCGGGCCAGTTCGACGCTAGTGCGCAGGCAGTGGTAGCGAATGAACTCGAAAATGGCCCCGGCCAGCGCCTGGCCTTCCTCGCTGCCGTAGCGCACGCCCACCTGGTAGAACAGGTCGCCCAGGCCCATGATGCCCAGGCCGATGCGCCGCGCGTTGAGGGCCGCCTCGCGCAATTGCGGCACGGCCGGCACGTAGGCGTTGGCCGTCACGACGTTATCGAGGAAGCGCGTCGCCTCCTCGGTCGATTGGCGCAGCAGGTCCCAGTCCACCCGACCGTCGGCGGTGATGTGGCGGCCGAGGTTGATGGAGCCGAGGCAGCAGTTCTCATAGGGGCCGAGCCACTGCTCGCCGCAGGGATTGGTGGCTTCCAGTTCGTAGAGGTGGGGCACCGGATTGCTGCGGTTGGCCGCATCGAGAAACAGGACGCCCGGCTCGCCGTTGCGGTGGGCGTACTTGACGATCTCATCGAACAGGTCGCGGGCGCGGACGGTGCGCCAGACCTTGCCGTCGCGCGGATTGACGAGGTCGAAGTCGGTGTCGTCCTTGACCGCCTGAATGAACGCGTCGGTGACGCCGACGGAGATGTTGAAGTTGGTGATGGCGTATTCGCTGGCCTTGCAGGAGATGAACTCAAAGATGTCGGGGTGGTCGACACGCAACACGGCCATGTTGGCCCCGCGCCGTGTGCCGCCCTGGGCGATTTCGCCGAAGGCCTGGTCATAGACGCGCAGGAAGCCGACCGGGCCTGTGGCTTTGCCGGCCGAGGAGTGAACGTAGTCGCCCTTCGGCCGCAGGCGCGAGAAGGAAAAGCCGTTGCCGCCGCCTGTTTGCTGAATGAGCGCGGCGTCGCGGAGGGTCTGGAAGATGCCCGCCTGGTCGCGGCCCATATCGTCGACGATAGGGAGAACGAAGCAGGCTGCCAGCTGGCCCAGCGGCGTGCCCGCGCCGGTGAAGGTCGGGCTATTGGGAAAGAACCGTAGCTCGGTCAGGAGCCGGTAAAAAGCCTGTTCCGTGGCGGCGACATCGCCGCCATGGTCGGCTTCCACCGCGGCCACGTGGTGGGCGACGCGCCGGAACATTTCCGGCACCGTTTCCACCGGCTGGCCGTCGGGGCCGCGTCGCAAATAGCGGCGGCGCAGGACGGCCATGCTGTTTTCGGGCAGTGACAGGGCGGCTTGTTCAGCCGGGGGCGCAGACGGCAACATGGACTCAATACCTCCTCAGGCGATCTGGGACTTCCTGCGGCTCCTAAACAGTCAGTCGCATCACCCCTATATATGGGGGTGATAAACCAATACGGTAGCTTATATGGTCAACAGGCGGGCATTATAGCATGGCCCCGGAGAGAGCGCAATAGCCCCGCCTTAAAACTTTGCGAACAAATTATCTATCTTTCCCAGACGGCTTGTGCAGATTGGCAGGTCTGGGGAGGGCGGTTCGGCGTACTGCCCTCCCCGAGACGCAGTCTAATCACTGGCCGGATTACTGACGCGCACGGTATAGGCGTTGCTTGTGTTGTAATTACCGACCACGACCACGCGCACCCAGTAGCGACCGGGCTGGGCAGCGTAGACGATGTTATAGGGCGGCGTCGGATCGTAGCCAACGCGGTTGGCCGAGGAGTTGTAGTAGAGGTGCAACTGCGGGTCGGTGCCCGTAATGCCTGTCAGCGTTACGCCGATCTGGGCTGGAGCGGCCAGATCGAAGTAGTAGTAGTCCGACAGGTCGTTGGGGAAGCCCTGGTAGTTGCGATTCAGCAGGATGGGGCCGTTGGCCTCGCCGGTGCTGTTGTTGGGCTCGATCTCGAAGGGGCCGAGGAAGCCGCTCAGACCGTAAATCTGCGACGGCAAGAAGGAGCGGTGATTGGCCGTGAACTGGGTGTAATTGGCCCGCACGGTGTGGGCGCTGGCCGGCATGGTGGCGGTGTTGTTGATGGCCGTGCTGCCATTGTTATTCGTGCCTTGCCAGCCGCTGACGCGCCAGCCGTTGGCCGGGCTGGCCGTCAGGTTGATCGTCTGCCCGGCGGTATAGCGGCCGGCGGCGCAGCCGGCCGAGGCTGTCGGTGAGGCGGTCGGGTTGCCGCCCGAGCCGGTGTGGTCAAGTGTCAACGGGTAGCAGGTCGCTGTGCCGGAGACTGTGAACGACCACGTCGCGCTCCACGGCCCCAACTGGTTACAGCCGCCAGCCGTGTTGTTGCCGCCGACATGCCAGTAGTAAGTGCCGGGGGCCAGCGCCGTGCCAGGCGTGAAGTTCGTGACCGTGCGGGTCTGGTTGATTACGGGGCTGCTGAAGTTGCTGTTGTTATCGACCTGGATCTCGTACTCGTTGGCGTTGGCGACGCTGTTCCAGCTGAACGCCGGCGTGGTGTCGTTGGTGGTCGAGCCGTTGGCCGGCGCGACCAGCCCCGGCGCGACGGGCGTGGCGCAACTGGCGGTCACGTCAATGCGGATGTCGTCGACCATCATACCGATGTCGTTCTGTGAATCGTCAGATTGCAGGGTCAGACCGATCCACACCGAGCTGTCGCCGAGACGGGGGGCCAGGTCAAGCGTTCGCCGGTTATACTGGTTCCCGTCCGGCCCGCCGGTCCAGTCGCCACAGAAGTAAGTACCCTGGAAGTCGCTGCCGTTGGCTGAATGGCCGACGAAGAACCTATCGAATGGACAGCCGTTGCCGCCCTCGGTCGAACCGGTGAAGTAGAAAGTTACGCTGGCCGCGCTGGCGTTGCCCAGGTTAAAGGGGCCGTAGAAGGCCCAGGTATCGGTGTTGTTGGGGTAGGGGCCCCAGCAGGGCAACTGGTTGCCATCCGCGCCGCCGCCGACGGAATAGGCCGCCCATTGGCCGGTGTGGGGCCAGCAATTGCTGTCGTCCCACAGGTACTCCCCGCCGTCGGCGCTGCTGAAGTCGACGAGCGTCCACAGGCCGGCCGGCCAGTTACCTTCGAAGCCCTCGTTGAGGATCGCCGCCCGCGGCGAGCCGACGGCCGCCTCCGCCGGAGGCGGTTCGACGTGGACTTCCTGATCGCTGATTTCGCGCGGCTCTTTATCCGGCGTCGCGGGCTTTTCGGATTGGGCCTGGAGCAGCCCGGCGCTTCCCGAAACGAGTGTGAAGATAAACACGAAGGCGATTAGGACGGGCCAGAACTTGCGAGACATGACGATCTCCTCCTCAGAGGCTGAGGCGCCAGGCAAAATGGGCTAGTCGGGTTCGGGCAACAACAGCTCCCCGGCGCTCCGCGCCTGTCAAGCGTCTGCTGGCGGGCAGGGAAGATGGAGCAAGCAATCGGGGGCGATACCGCCATAGTAGCATGGGGCTGCCTGCTTATCAAGTCTGGCGCGGCCGTCGGCTCTCAGGGGGCCACGTTTTCGCGGGCGGCGCAGTCGGGCCAGGGATCAGCGCCGGCCATCAAGCCAGCCAGGGCCGGAGCGGCATAGACGCCGCGATGGCGTGGCTCCACGAGCGCGGCGATATGGGTCATGATGAGGCAGGTATAGGCCGACAGGTCGCGGCCGCGCGCCCGGTGATCCAGTTCGGGCAGCGCGAATGGCGCGCCGATGCGCAGGGTGATTCGCGCCCGGCGCAGGCGGCGAGCGCTGCTGAAAAGTACGTCGCTGTTGCTGATGCCGGCGGGCAGGATGGGCACGCCCGATTGGGCCGCCAGAAAGGCCGCGCCGTCCTTGCCCGTTTCCATCATCCCGGTCTTGCTGCGCGTGCCTTCGGGAGCCAGCCCGAAGATGGCGCCGTCGCGCAAGGCGGCCAGAGCCTCGCGCAGCGCCCGCCGATCCACCTCGCCGCGGTTGATGAAGATGACGCCCAGCCAGCGCATAAGCGGCCCCCAGAGCCAGTGGCTGGCCCACTTCTCCCCGGCGAAAAAGCGCCAGGGCAGCACCGGGAAGGCGACGAGCATCAGAGCGATGTCGGCCGTGCTCATGTGGTTCACGACAACGAGATACGGGCCGGCGGCGGGGACGTTTTCGCGCCCGAGTACTTCCAGACGGCAAAGCGACCGCTGGATGAGGGTCATGATGAAGCGGACGAGCCGGTAGCGCCACATGGTGGGGCACTATAGCAGAATTGGGGGGCGTTGCCAGTGCCCAGTTTCAGTAATTCCGCCGACTGTGGTCTAGCGTTCGTCGTCTGCGGTAGGCCCGCCGTAGCCGCGAATATGACGTTTGTAAGCCAAAACGGGTGACATCTGGCACATGATCGGCCGCCGGCCCCTGCTCTATACTGTAAACAGGGAGTTTACACCAACCGACCGCCTCAGAAGTGCGGAGCGAGAAAGGAGGTGCCCAATGACCGCACACCGAGTAGTAGATCATGAGAAGGTAGACCGGGCTGTGTTGGCCCACGACCTGGGGGTGCTTGAGAACATGGTCCTCCACATGGGCGGCTATCTGATGACCGACGCCACCCGCTGGGATGTGGGCAAGAGCGGCGAGCCGCCGATCACGCTGGGCGGCTACCTGATGCGCCGCCGGCGGCTGGGACTGCTGGCCGATCGCTTGCCTGCCGCCGAGCGCGAGCGGCTGGCCGCGGCCAATGAGGACTATGATAACGTTGTGGCCCGGCACGCTGTTCGCTTCGAGAGCCGGGCAGTGGCCGAGATCGGCGCCCGGATGCGCGAGTGGACGACCTATCTGCGCGACGTGGCCACTTCCAAGCGGCTGGCGGCCGACCACGCCCACTATGTCTGGAAGGCGGACACCCGCGTGGTTATAACCGATCTGATCGACGAACTGCGCCGCCCTGGTTATCCGCTGCCCGACCATGTAACGGATGAGATCATGGCCCTTGACCATCGCCTCCAGGCGCGGTGGGCGGCCGGGCCGTTCATCTGGGCTCCGGTGTGGGAGCTTGCCTATTCGCCCGCGGCGTACTGGTGGCTCTATGGTTACCCAATGGCCCGGGCTGCCAGCTAGACCACGTCCTTCCGTCGCTGGACGGCGACAGTCAGCGCCAGGAAGATAGCGCTGAAGCCCAGCAGGATGAGCCAGCGCAGCAGCAGGTGCTCGGCGCTGTGGTCGTAGTTGACGAAGAAAGTGAACGACGGCGGCAGCGATGTCTGCCCTGCCGCGCAGTAGCCCTCAGCCGGCGCGGCCAGCGCCGCCGGTAACGGATCTTCGGGCTCGAGGCAGCCGCCGCCGCGCGCCATCACGTCCTCTATGTTGGCAATGCTGCCCAGCGCCTCCAGCGTCCAGCGCGTCGTCGTCAAATACGAAATGGGGGTGGCGGCCGGGGGAATGTCGAAGAGAGTGCCGGCAAAAATGATTTGCACGAAGATCAGGAACAGGATGACGTAGATGACCGTGTTCGCGCTGCGCACGAGGGCGGAGATAAGCAGGCCAAGGGTGATGCTCGCCAGCAGGGCCAGCACCAGCGTGATGTAGATTTCCACCACCGCCGGCAGCAGGATGCCCTCGCCGGGGTACTTCACCCTGATCGCCATGACCAGCAGGAACAGCAAACACTGCACCATCCCGAACCCGAGCAGGATGACGATCTTTGATAGCAAGTAGGGCGGTATGCGCAGATTGACCATGCGCTCGCGCTGGTAGATGGGCGCTTCCTTGACGATCTCGAAAGCCGAGCCGAACAGACCGAGCAGCGTTGCCGCCAGGCCCATCATGAAGAGCAGGCGCTGGGTCGTGGCGGCAATCTGATAGATGCCCTGGAATTGCTCGCCGGCCGCCGCGGGGTCCTCGCCCTGGCGCTCGTCCGCAATCTGCTGCTGAATGTCGACCCGGATCGCTTCCGCGCTCAGGCCCGTCAGGTCGTACCGATCGGCCATGACCAGCAGCAGCGCCCCGATCAGCGGCATTACGGCCAGAAGGATGAGCAGGCTGACCGTATCGCGCCGCACGAGGTCCAAGTAGCGCCGCGAGAGCACGCCAAACTGCTTCAGCGACGACACGCGCTGTTTGGCAGGCTGGCGGGCCGGTTGCAGGCTGGGCGTTGACGCCTGCCCCGCGGCCTGTAGCCGGTCGCCCACATAGCGCCGGTATTGCGGCGAAGCGCGGTAGTGGGACTCCCACACTTCCGAAGCGGCGGCTTTGGGGTTGGCCGCCAGTACCTGCTGCTGCTGACCCACCGCGGCCGTCGGGAAACTGGCCGCCCCGGCGGGCTGGCTGAGCCGGGTATAGATGTCGGCGAAATCGGTCGCGCCAAAGAAGTCCAGCGCTTCTTGCGGCGGGCCGTAGTAGGCAAGGCGGCCGTCGGCCATGAAGGCCACCTGGTTACACTGGTCGATGTTGGCCGTGGCGTGGGTTACCAGCAGCACCGTCCGGCCGCCATCGGCCAGCCGGCGCATCGTGTACATGAGCTTCTTCTCCAGCCCCGGGTCCAGCCCCGACGTTGGCTCGTCGAGGAAAAAGAGGCCGGGCTCGGCCAGCAGTTCGCTGGCGATGCTGACCCGTTTGCGCTGGCCCCCGCTGAGGCGGCCGACGACCTTGTCGGCGTGCTCGCTCATCTCCACTTCGGTCAGCACCCGCTCCACGCGCTGGTCGATCTCGGCCCGGCCCGCGTCCGGCAGGCGCAGGCGGGCGGCGTAGGTCAGGGCGCTGCGCACCGGCAGCAGGCTGT
>CAZSOD010000016.1:0-38473 GCA_964608255.1 uncultured Ardenticatenaceae bacterium | reverse complement strand
CCGCGAAGGCGGCCTCACCGTCGGCGCCGGCGTTATTACTAAGATTCTGGTCTAGGACTCAGCGAGGACACTATGTCGAAGCAACGTATTCGCATCCGCCTGAAGGCGTACGATCATCGGGTTCTGGATCAGTCGGCCAAGCGCATTGTCGGCACGGCCGAGCGCACTGGCGCGCGTGTTATCGGCCCCGTGCCGTTGCCCACGCGCCTAGAGCGGTTCACCGTTCGCCGCAGCCCGTTTATTGACAAGGATTCCCAAGAACACTTCGAGATCAGAACTCACAAGCGGCTGATAGACGTGATCAACCCTGACTCGAAGACCATCGATACGCTGATGCGGCTCAACCTGCCGGCGGGTGTCGACATCGAGATTTCGCTCTAAGGTCGCACGTCCTAGACGAAGACCGGGAGGTTGGTGAAACCGTGAAAGGTTTGATTGGCAGAAAAGTGGGCATGACTCAGGTCTTTGACGAGACCGGTGTCGTGACGCCGGTGACGATCATTCAGGCCGGGCCATGCTTTGTGACCCAGGTCAAGAATGAGAAGAACGACGGCTATAGCGCCGTTCAGGTTGGCTATGGCGACGTGTCGCCCAAGCGGCTGACCAAGGGTGAGCAGGGCCATCTGGGCATCGTCAAGGGCAAGAAGGCTAAGCGCGGCGGCGATAAGGGCATTCCGGCTGTTCGTCACCTGCGCGAGTTCCGCACGGGTAACGTTGCCGACTACAGCGTCGGCCAGCAATTGACCGTGGCCCAGTTTGAGGTTGGCGAAAAGGTCGACGTGGTCGGCAAGACCAAGGGCCGCGGCTTTGCGGGCAACGTCAAGCGGCACAATTTCGCCGGCGGCGTTAAGACGCACGGCCAGTCGGACCGCTGGCGCGCGCCCGGTTCCATTGGCTCGGCCACCGAGATGTCGCGCGTGCCGAAGGGCAAGCGCATGGCCGGCCGCATGGGTAACGAGCGTCAGACGGCGCAGAACCTGGTTGTCGTGCGGGTTGACCCCGAGCGCCACCTGATCGCCGTCCGCGGCGCGGTTCCCGGCGCAAAAGGCGGTCTGGTGATTATCCGCGACGCGGCCAAGGGGTAGAAGACGATGGAACTTCCAGTCTATAACATGGCCGGTGAACAGGTAAGCACGCGCGAGCTTCCGGCCAGCATCTTCGAAGCAAATATCAACCGCGACCTGATGCATCAGGCCCTCATCCGGCAGCTAGCCAATGCGCGCCTGGGCACGCATAAGGCTAAGACGCGTTCTGAGGTGAACCGCTCGACGGCGAAGATCTATCGCCAGAAGGGCACTGGCCGCGCCCGCCATGGCAGCCGCAAGGCGCCGATTTTTGTCGGCGGCGGCAAGGCCCACGGCCCGCAGCCGCGCAAGTACACGAAGGCCATGCCGCGCAAGATGCGCCGCGCCGCGCTGTGCTCGGCGTTGTCGGTGAAAGCCGAGTTAGGTGACATCGTGCTGCTGGACCAGATTGCAATGGATGCGCCCAAGACGAAGACCGTAGCGACCCTCATTACGACCATTGCCAATGGCGAGAGCGCGCTGCTGCTTCTGCCCGAGCGCAACGAGCCAGTTGAGAAGTCGACGCGGAACCTGCAGCATGTAAAGGCGCTGCGGGCGAACTATCTGAATATTCGCGACCTGTTGGGTTACAACAAGATCGTTATGCCCTTGGATGCTCTCGACGTCGTAGCCGGGTTCCTGGAATCCGACATGGGCGACGGCTGGGAGATGGTCGAGGACGAGGACGATCCGGCCGCGGGCACGGTGGAGGCGTAAGATGCATTGGCGCGACATTATTCGCCGGCCGGTGGTCACTGAGAAGAGTAACTTCCTGGCCGATGTGAACAACCAGTACACGTTTGTGGTTCATCCGCGTGCGAACAAATTGCAGGTCAAGCAGGCGATTGAGCTGGCCTGGCCGAACGTGCGCGTGGACAAGATCCGCATCGCCAACATGCCCGCCAAGCGCGCCCGGCGGCTGCGTCGCGAGACCATCCGCAAGACGAGCTGGAAGAAGGCTGTCGTTACGCTGCAGCCGGGTGGCCGGATCGATTTGTTCGAGGGCGTCTAGCGAGTTACGAGTGACGAGTTACGAGTGACGAGTCAGGAAGCGAGTCGCGCAAGGACAAAGAATTCCTGGCTCCCCGTTCGTAATTGGAGATTTTCCATGCCTATCAAAGTCTTCAAGCCTACCTCGCCCGGACGCCGTGGCATGAGTGGCTTTTCCTTTGAAGAGATTACCCGCGAGAAGCCGGAGAAAAGCCTGGTGCGCGGGCTGCGCAAGCAGTCGGGCCGCAATATGCGCGGCAAGATTACCGTTCGTCATCGGGGCGGTGGCGCTAAGCGTCTTTACCGCGAGATCGACTTCAAGCGGGAAAAGATGAATGTGCCGGCGCGAGTGGCGTCGATTGAATACGACCCGAACCGCTCGGCGCGTATCGCCCTGTTGGTGTATGCCGACGGCGAGAAGCGCTACATCCTTGCCCCGTTGGGTGTAAAGGTGGGCGATCAGGTTGTCACCGGCCAACGGGTGGAAATTCGCCCCGGCAATACGCTGCCGCTGCGCAGCATCCCGTTGGGCACGACCATCCACAACATTGAGCTGTATCCCGGTCGCGGCGGCCAGTTGGTGCGTTCGGCGGGCGTTTCAGCCCAGTTGATGGCCAAGGATCATCCGCAGTATGCGACCATCCGCCTGCCTTCCGGCGAGGAGCGCTACGTCTCGCAAGAGTGCATGGCGACGATTGGCCAGGTTGGCAACGTTGAGCACGGCAATATCAAGCTGGGCAAGGCGGGACGCAAGCGCCACATGGGCGTTCGGCCGGCCGTCCGCGGCACGGCGATGACCCCGCGCGACCATCCGCACGGCGGCGGCGAGGGCACGGCGCCTGTGGGCATGGCTGCGCCGAAGACGCCGTGGGGCAAGGTCGCCCTGGGCAAGCGGACGCGCAATAACAAGGCGACGGACAAATACATCTTCCGCCGGCGCGGCAAGAAGCGCAGATAGGAAACAGGTTCCAGGTTCCAGAGCCTAGGGAAACAACATTCCCTGGCTCCTGGAACCTGGCCCCTGCGAATGGAGACTGAACATGTCACGTTCACTGAAGAAAGGGCCATTTATCGATCCGAAGCTGCTCAAGAAGGTTGAGGATCTGAATTCCGCGCGGAAGCGCCAGGTCATTCGTACGTGGTCGCGCGCCAGCACCATCTTCCCCCAGATGGTCGGGCATACGATCGCGGTCTATGATGGTCGGCGGCACATCCCGATCTATGTCACCGAGAATATGGTTGGGCACAAGCTCGGCGAGTTCGCGCCTACCCGCTTGTTCCGCGGCCACGTTGCCAAGTCGGAGAAGAAGGGGCGTAAGTAATCATGGCCGAGGCAGTTAGCAACGCATTCGCAGTCAAGGCGGTCGCTCGCCACATCCCCATGAGCACGCAGAAGGTGCGTCTGGTGGTGAATGCCGTGCGCGGCATGGGCGCCTCGCAGGCACTCGACGCCTTGCGGTTCATGCCGCAGGCCGCGGCCGAGCCGGTGTTCAAGCTGATCTCGTCGGCGGTTGCCAATGCCGAGGAGAACTACGGACTCGAGCTGGACGAATTGGTCGTCAGCGAGATTTGGGCGGACGAAGGCCCGCGCCATCGCAAGGCGCCGCACGGCGGCCGCTTTGCCGGGCGCGGCCGGTTTCGGCCCATCGTCCGCCGGTCGTCGCACGTTTCAGTTGTGCTGGCGGAGCGGGAGACGAAATAGGAATTACGAGTTAGGAATTACGAATTCAGAGTAAGAGACAGCGCTACCTGATTCCGTAAATCCGAATTCTCTGCGGAGGAACAAGTTGGGACGCAAAGTACATCCAGTAGGCTTTCGGTTGAAGTCGATCCGCGACTGGAACGCCCGGTGGTACGCCGAGGGCGGCCACTACCGCGACCTGCTCCAGGAAGATATTGCCATCCGTCGCATGGTCAAGCGTGATCTGGGCGCGGCGGGTGTGGCGCGCGTAGAGATTGAGCGCTTCCCGAACCAGGTGCAAGTGACGATTCATACGGCGCGGCCAGGCATCGTCATTGGTCGCAAGGGCGCGGCCGTAAAAGACTTGCGTCAGAAGCTGAAGGACCTGACCGGCAAGACGGCGCGCGTCGAGGTGGAAGAGATCACCCAGCCCGATGCCAACGCGCAGTTGATCGCCGAAAACATCACCGGTCAGCTAGAGCGGCGTATCTCCCACAGCCGGGCCATGAAGCGCGCGGTCTTGCAGGCCATGCGCGCCGGCGTGAAGGGCATTCGCATCGAAGCCAGCGGCCGCTTGTCTGGCTCCGAAATGGCCCGCAACGAGAAGCTGTGGGAAGGTCGCGTGCCGCGCAACATGATTCGCGCCGATCTGGATTACGGGTTTGCCGAGGCTCTGACGACCTACGGCCGCATCGGCGTGAAGGTCTGGGTCTACAACGGCGAAATCCTGCCGCAGCGCGTGGAAGCGACCGACGTCTACATCAGTGAGTAGTCTTTGGTGGTCAGTGGTCAGTGGTCAGTGGTCGTTCTACCGGCCCCTGACCACTGGCCACCGGCTACTGATAAAGCGGAGAGAGTCACATGTTAATGCCGAAACGCGTCAAATATCGCAAGCAGTTCCGGGGTCGCATGCGCGGCATGGCCAAGGGCGGCTCCACACTGCTCATCGGCGAGTATGGTTTGCAGGCGCTTGAGCCGGGCTGGATCACCAGCCGCCAGATCGAGGCTATCCGCCGGTCCATCGTGCGCCAGATGCGCCGCCGCGGCAAGTACTGGGTCCGTATCTTTCCGGACAAGCCCGTGACGGCCAAGCCGGCCGAAACCCGTATGGGCAAGGGCAAGGGTTCGGTCGACCACTGGGTGGCCGTCGTCAAGCCCGGTCGCGTGATCTTCGAGATCGCCGACGTGCCGGCGGAGATTGCCTTGGAAGCGCTGCGTTCGGCCGGCTATAAGCTGCCGATCAAGACGCAGGTTATCTCGCGCGAGGAGGCTCTGTAATGGCCAGCATTGTCGAACTGAACCAGATGAGCGCCGACAAGCTCAACAAGATGCTTGAAGACGCCCGCGAGGAGCTGTTTAATCTGCGGTTCCAGAAAGCTTCGGCCCGGCTGGAGAATACGGCGCGGATTCGTCAGGTCAAGCGCGAGGTTGCCCAAGTGGAGACGGTTCTTCACCAGCGGCAATTGGCGGCCCAGGCGGCGGCTGTCGTGCCCGATATTGCCGCGCAACTGGCGGGCAAGGAATGGCAGGCCCACACGCGCTATGTCTATGAGGATAGCGCCTGGCGCGTTGAGTTTAACGACAAGGGCGGCAAGAGCCTGGCCACGGCCTGGGTGAACCTGAACAAGGCCCAGCCGAAGCACCGCGGGGCCCAACAGCCGCAACTGGTTGTCCGCCACGAGGTGGCGCGCTAGGGCGACAAGCTCCGGCGCGTTCATGAAGAGAGAGGTTTCAACATGAGAGAGCAGCGTAAACGTCTCGTGGGCGTTGTGACCAGTGACAAGATGGACAAGACGATCGTTGTGGCCGTGTCGACGACCAAGCGCCACCCGATCTATGGAAAGGTCTTCAGCCGCGTCACCAAGTACAAGGCGCACGACGAGAACAACGAAGGTCGCGTGGGTGACCGCGTGGAAATCATCGAGTCGCGTCCCTACAGTCGGGAGAAGCGATTCGCGCTTGTTTCCGTTCTGGAGCGGGCCCAGTAAGCGAGGCATCCCATGATTCAGAAGGAAAGTCGTCTCAACGTAGCCGATAATTCGGGAGCTCGCGAGCTTCTAGTCATCCAGGTCATGGGCGGTTCGCGCCGCCGCTATGGCACCGTGGGCGACGTCGTAACGGCGACGGTCAAGAAGGCCACGCCCAACGCCTCGGTCAAGAAGAGTGCGGTGGTGAAGGCGGTGATCGTCCGTACGACGAAAGAGTACAAGCGCGAAGACGGCAGCTACATCCGCTTCGACGACAATGCCGCGGTCATTCTGGATGCCGAGGGCAAGAACCCGGTCGGGACGCGTATTTTCGGCCCGGTGGCGCGCGAACTGCGCGACAAGGGCTTCGGTCGCATCCTGTCGTTAGCCCCAGAGTCACTCTAGTTACGAGTGACGAGTGACGAGTGACGAGTTAAGAAAGTTCTTCATTCGTAGTTCGTCGTTCGTCATTGATCAGGTGAGTTATGCGAATCAAGGTCAACGATACGGTAGAAGTGATCTCTGGCAACTTCAAGGGCGTGCGCGGCACCGTGCAGCGCGTATATCCGCAGAAGCAGATGATCGTAGTCTCCGGCGTCAATATTGTGAAGAAACACCAGAAGCCACGGCCGACCGGCGGTCGCTCGCGTGCGCAGGGCGGCATCATCGAGTTTGAGGCACCGATCCATGTCTCGAAGGTGATGCTGGTCGATTCCGGTAGCGGGGAGAAGACCCGCGTTGGCGTGCGGCGCGATGAAAACGGGCGTCCGGTTCGCTTCTCAAAGAAGACCGGCGCGGAGTTGGATTAACAGGACATGCAATAGGTGAGCCAGACGGCCCACAACGGCGCGACAGTAGGCGCGCCGCGGCCGGTCTGCTACTCAACCTGGAGGAACCAGAATGGCAACCAGTTTTACGCCGCTGCCCGAACTTTACCGCAGCGAGGTGGTGCCGGCGCTGATGAAGGAGTTTGAGTACTCCAGTGTCATGCAGGCGCCGCGCGTCACGAAGGTTGTAGTCAATGTTGGTTTGGGCGAAGCGCTCGATAATGCCAAGGCAATCGAGTTTGCAACGAGCGACATTACCAATATTACCGGCCAGAAGCCGGTATTGACGAAGGCCAAGAAGTCCATCGCCGGCTTTAAGCTGCGCGAGGGGCGCGTGATCGGCCTGAAGGTGACGCTGCGTGGCGACCGGATGTGGGCGTTTCTGACTCGCCTGATCCATGTGGCCCTGCCGCGCACCCGTGACTTCCAGGGGGTTTCGCCCGAGGCTTTCGACGGCCGCGGCAATTACACCCTGGGTCTGCGCGAGCAATTGATTTTTCCGGAAGTCGACTACGATAAGATCGACAAGATTCGGGGCATGGAAGTGACCATCGTCACTACCGCTCCGACTGATGAAGAGGGACGGCGCCTGCTGGCGTTGTTGGGAATGCCTTTCCAGCGCGAGGTCGTCGAAGCGGCCTAGGCGTGGTTTCCCGCCCTGTGGATAGAACGAACGGAGTTCGCAAAAGATGGCGAAGAAATCGATGATCGCACGTGAGACGAAGCGGAAGTACCGGGTCCGTGTCCGGAACCGCTGCCAGTTGTGCGGCCGCCCGCGCGGCTACATCCGCCGCTTCGGCCTGTGCCGAATCTGCTTCCGCGAGCAGGCGCTGAAAGGCAACATTCCGGGTGTCGTCAAATCGAGTTGGTAGAGGTGCGCTATGTCAATGACTGATCCGATTGCCGACATGTTGACGCGGATGCGCAACGCTTTGGAGCGGCAGCAGCCCACTGTGGCCATGCCCCACTCGCGGGTGAAGGTCGCAATCGCCGAAGTGATGAAGAACGAGGGCTACATCGAGAACTATGAGGTTGTGCCCGGTGGGGCCACGCCCCAGAACAAGTTCCCGACGTTGGTCATCAAGCTGCGCTACGTCGGCGGCCGCCGTGAGCGCCGGCCGGTCATCACCGGCCTTCAGCGGGTGAGTTCGCCCGGGCGGCGCATCTACGTCGGTAAGCGCGAGATCCCGTGGGTTCTCAGCGGCATGGGTGTGTCGATCCTGACGACCTCGCGCGGCGTGATGACCGACCAGAAGGCACGCCAACTCGGACTTGGTGGCGAGTTGCTTTGCAAGGTCTGGTAGAACTACGAGCATCGAACTACGGGCTACGAATTTACAACGGCTTACGATGATCGCTTCATTCGTAGTTCGTCACTCGTAATTCGCAGTTCGTCGGAGGTATGGTTGAATGTCGCGAGTTGGTAAGGCGCCAATACAATTGCCCAGTGGCGTAAGCATCGACATAGACGGCCCGACAGTGGCCGTGAAGGGCCCGAAGGGCGCGCTGACGCGCACGTTGCACCCCGACATGATGGTGGCGGTGGAAGACGGCGTGCTGAGCGTTCGCCGGCCGAGCGATAGCCGGCAGCATCGCTCTCTGCATGGGTTGACCCGGGCGCTGCTGAACAACATGGTCACCGGCGTTAGCGCCGGTTTCACTAGAGTTTTGCTCATCGAAGGCGTTGGCTATCGCGCCGAGATGGATGGCAAAACCCTGGTGCTCTACGTGGGCTACTCGCACCCGGTGCGTTTTGTGCCGGAGCAGGACATTGCCTTCAGCGTAGAGGATCGCGGTCGCAAGGTGACGATCAGCGGCACCGACAAGGAGTTTGTCGGCGAGGTGGCCGCCCGCGTCCGCCGGACGCGCCCGCCGGAGCCCTACAAGGGCAAGGGCATTCGTTACGATAATGAAATCGTCCGCCGCAAGGCCGGCAAGACGGGCAAGGTCTAGCGAGTGACGAGTGACGAATTACGAGTTCAGACAATTTGTCGTTCGTAGTTCGTCGTTCGTAACTGCCAAGAGAGAGTAAGATGGCAAAGAACGGGAATGAAGGGCGGAAGCGGCGGCAGCGTCGGATTCGCATGAAGATTTCAGGCACCCCCCAGCGGCCGCGGCTGAACGTGTTCCGCAGCCTGCATCATATCTATGCTCAGGTGATCGACGACGTAGCCGGTCATACGCTTGTTGCTGCTTCCACGATGGACAAGGAAGTGGCTGCGCAAGTGAGCGGCAAGAAGAAGTCGGAGCAGGCGGCGCTGGTGGGCAAGATCGTCGCCCAACGGGCGCTCGACGCGGGCATCCAGGAAGTGGTCTTCGACCGCGGCGGCTATATTTACCACGGCCGCATCAAGGCTCTGGCCGACGGCGCGCGCGAGGGCGGCCTGAAACTGTAATTACGAATTACGAATTAGGAATTACGAATTAGGAGTTCTGAACTGGCGAGGCTCTTTCCTAATTCCTAATTCTCAATTCCTAATTGGAGTACAAGATGGGACAGCGAAGAAGAGATCAGAGCTTTCGCGAGCAGAAAGACGAATTCGACGAGCGCATCATCGACATTGCCCGCGTGGCGAAGGTCGTTAAGGGCGGCCGCCGCTTTGCCTTCCGCGTGACGGTCGTCGTCGGCGACAACCGGGGCAAGATCGGTGTCGGCATTGGCAAAGCCCGCACGGTGCCAGACGCGATCCGCAAGGCATTGGAGACGGCGCGCAAAGACATGATGAATGTGCCTATTTATGGCACGACGCTGCCGCACGAAGTCATGGGCCGTCATGGCGCCGCCAAGGTGTTGCTGAAGCCCGCCTCGCCGGGAACCGGCGTCATCGCCGGCGGTGGCGTGCGCGCGGTCATCGAGGCCGCCGGCTATCGCGACATCTTGACCAAGTCCCTGGGCAGCGCCAACATCCTGAACGTCATGATGGCGACCATCAACGGCCTGAGCCAGCTCAAGGACGCGCGTCAGATCGCGCTGGATCGCGGCAAGGACCCGGCCGAGGTTGCGCCGTTTTGGGGGCGAAAGTAAATCATGGCCAAGCTACGCGTAACCTACAGCAAGAGCGCCATCGGCTACACGGTGCGCCAGAAGGCCACCATCAAGGCGCTCGGATTCACCCGTCTGTACCAGACGGTCGAGCACGATGATACGCCCGCCGTGCGGGGGATGATCCGCAAGGTCAACCACTTGCTAACGGTGGAAGAAGTTACGACCCCCGAGGTCGCTACGCAGGAGGTCGGCTGAGATGAAGCTCAACGATCTGGGCCCGAATGAGGGCTCGAAGAAGTCGCGCAAGCGCGTGGGCCGCGGCCACGCGGCCGGCCAGGGTAAGACGGCCGGCCGTGGCACCAAGGGCCAGGGCGCGCGGAGCGGCGGCAAGAAGGGCGCCTACTTTGAAGGCGGCCAGCTGCCCCTGGCGCGGCGTTTGCCGTTCAAGCGCGGGTTCACCAACATCCGCCGCGTTGAATACAACGCCGTCAACCTGGAGCGCTTGGCCGAGTTTGAGTTCGGCGGCGAAACGGTTACGCCAGAACTGATGGCCGCGATTGGCCTGATCAAGAAGGCAACCGACCGGGTCGTCGTCCTGGGCGACGGCGAACTCGAAGAAGCCCTGACAGTGCAGGCGCACCGTTTCTCGGCCACGGCCAGAGAAAAGATTGAGGCGGCCGGCGGCAAGGCAGAGGTCATTCCGTTCAGCGCCTAGACCGGACGGGCACTTGCCTTTTCGGTCCATAGGAGACATGCAATGATTGAATCAGTGCGCGCGGCCTTCACCTTGCCTGACTTGAGGCGACGCATCCTGTTCACCATCGCGATGCTGGTCATCTATCGCTTGCTGGCTAACATCCCGGTGCCGGGCGTCGATCTCCAGTCGTGGCTGGTGTTCACCTCCCAGCGAACGGGTAACTCGGTCGTCGATTTCCTCGATTTGCTGTCGGGCGGCGCGGTCAGCAACTTCTCGGTAATGGCGATGGGTGTCTATCCGTACATCACCGCGTCGATTATCATCCAGTTGCTGACGCCCATCATCCCGCAGTTCGAGGAGTTGCAGTCGGAAGGTGAGTCAGGCCGGAACAAGCTGAACCGCTATACGTACTTTCTGACGGTGCCGCTGGCGTTTCTACAGGCCGTGGGTCAGATTCGCCTCGTCGGCTTGAGCCTGTCGGGCGGCGTCGAGTCGATCATGCCCAACTTCGGTTTCAGCGGCGCCAACCTGTTGCCGACGCTAACGACGTTGGTTGCCATGGTCGGTGGCACGATGTTCGCCATTTGGCTCGGCGAGCGCATCACCGAAGACGGCGTGGGGCAGGGTATTTCGCTGATCATTTTTGGCGGCATCGTTTCGCGCATCCTGCCGAACGTCGCCAATATGTTCACGCTGGAAGACCCGGCCGCGCGTATCTTCTCGGTCGTCACGTTCCTCATCTATCTCGTGGCAACGGTGCTGGTCATCGTCGTCATTCAGGAAGGGGCGCGAAGAATTGCCGTACAGTATGGGCGTCGGGTGCGCGGGCGTAAGATTTACCAAGGCCAAAGCACCTATATTCCGTTGAAGGTTAATACCGCGGGCATGATTCCGATTATCTTCGCCCAGTCGATCCTGACCTTCTTCCCACTCATTGCGGGCTTGTTCGTCACTGGCAGCGGCGGTTTCATCGACCGCGCCGCCACGGCCGTAAGCCAGTTTGGCACGAGCCAGGACGTGACAACCGCCCCTGTAGGCTTTACCGTCTACTGGGTGCTGTACTTCATTCTGGTGGTGGCCTTTACGTTCTTCTATACGGACGTCATGATCCGGCAGCAGAACTTGCCGGAAACCTTGCAGCGTCAGGGCGGCTTTATCCCGGGTATCCGGCCCGGCAAGCGGACAGAGAACTACATCATGTCCGTCGTGCGCCGCATTACCCTGGTAGGCGCCCTGTTCCTCGGCCTTATTGCCGTCCTGCCGGGCATCATGGCGGTGATCGCGTTGATCCTGCAGATCCCGGGCCTGGAGCGTAGCGTGCTGGTCATCAGTGGCTCGGGCCTGATCATCGTTGTCGGCGTTGTCATCGACACCATGCGCCAACTGGAAGCCCAGTTGCTCATGCGCCACTACGAGGGCTTTATCAAGAGCTAACCGCCGGGTGCGGCTAGTGTGGGAGAGCCATGAAGTTCATCATCCTGATTGGCCCACCGGGAGCCGGAAAAGGCACCCAGGCCAAGCTGCTGGAACAAGCACTGTGCCTGCCGCAAGTGTCGACAGGCGACTTGTTTCGTTACAATTTGAAGAACGCCACGGCGTTGGGCACCTTGGCCAAAACCTACATGGACGAGGGTGAGTTGGTGCCTGATAGCGTGACCGTGGCCATGGTGAAGGACCGTCTCTCGCGTGCGGATGCGGCCAGCGGGGCGCTGCTTGACGGCTTCCCGCGGACGATCGCCCAGGCCGAAGCGCTGGACGCCTTGCTGGCGGAGTTGGGCGGGCGCATTGCCGTCGTGCCCCACATCGTCGTCGACCGCGAGGAGTTGGTGCAGCGGCTGGTGAAGCGGGCCCAGGTTGAGGGCCGGGTGGATGATAGCGACGAAGCCACCATCCGCAACCGGATGCGTGTCTACGAAGAACAGACAGAGCCGCTGCTGGACTATTACAGCCGGCGCGGGCTAGTGGTTGAGGTGAACGGCCGGCAGAGCATTGATGCCGTTCAGCGCGACCTGCGTCGGGTAATCGAGCAGGCGGCATAGCCGATATCGATAGCCGCCAGAATGCGCGAGCCGTAATGCCCGCGCTGCAAGAGGAGTTATCAGACATGAAAGTAGCATCATCGGTCAAGCGGCGCTGCCCGAAGTGCAAGATCATTAAGCGGAACGGCGTGGTGCGGGTGATTTGCAGCGATCCGAATCACAAGCAGCGTCAAGGTTAAGGGAGAGGCAGAATGGCACGTATTGCAGGTGTCGACATCCCGCGCAACAAGCGCGTTGAGGTAAGCCTGACCTATATCTATGGCATCGGCCGTACGACCAGCCATAATATTTTGGGTCAGGCCGAGGTGAACCCGGACACGCGCGTGCGCGACCTGTCCGAGGCGGAAGTAACACGCTTGCGCCAGCTCGTGGAAAAGGAGTACACCGTCGAAGGTGACTTGCGTCGTGAAGTAGCGATGAACATCAAGCGCCTGGGCGAGATCGGCTGCTATCGGGGTATGCGCCATCGCCGGCATCTGCCCGCTCGCGGCCAGCGCACGCGCACGAATTCGCGCACGCGTAAGGGCCCCAAGAAGACGGTGGCCGGGCGCGGACGTCGCAAGGGCGGTAAGTAAGATTAGTTACGAGTTACAAGTGACGAGTGACGAGTTCGGAACGATTCCGCTCTCGTGACTCGTCGCGATGTAGCCCGCGGATTGCGGAGGAATCATGGGACGGAACAGAAGAGCAGCGCAAGCGACGCGTAAGAAAGCGAAGAAGATGGTGCCCAAGGGGCAGGCCCATATCTATGCCGCCTTTAACAACACCATCGTGACGATCACCGATACCAAGGGCAATACTGTTGCCTGGTCAAGCTCCGGAGCATCCGGGTTCAAGGGCTCGCGCAAGAGCACTCCGTATGCCGCGCGCTTGGCCGGTCAGAACGCGGCTCGCGTCGCTGTGGAGAATGGCGTTCAGGAAGTGGACGTAGTCGTAAAGGGCCCTGGCCCCGGCCGCGAAGCGGCCATTCGCTCCATTCAGGCCAGTGGTATCCGCGTGACATCGATTCAGGATATTACGCCGGTGCCGCACAATGGTTGCCGGCCGCCCAAGAAGCGCCGCATCTAGCATTATCATCCATTAACCTGGCTGCGGAGAGGGAAGAAGGGTCGCCAAGCCTGTAAACCTCTCCCTGCGGGGTCTGGCGAGCCGTTGGCGGTTCGGTAAACCGTTGGCGGTTCGCGCCAAGTTTGGGAGGTCACTAAATTGGCACGTTATACAGGTCCTGTGTGCCGGCTGTGCCGGCGCGAAGGCGAAAAACTGTTTCTGAAGGGGTCGCGTTGCCTGACCCCGAAGTGTTCAGTTGAACGGCGGACCTATCCGCCCGGGCAGCATGGCAAGGAAAATCAGTTCCGCCGCGGTCGCGCGTCGGACTATCTGCTCCAGTTGCGTGAAAAGCAGAAAGCGCGCCGGATCTATGGTGTGCTGGAGCGCCAGTTCAATCGTTACTTTGAGCGCGCGTCGCGCCAGAAGGGTCTGACGGGTTATAACCTCTTGGCCACTCTGGAACGGCGTCTGGATAACGTCGTCTACCGGCTGGGCCTGGCCGAATCGCGGCCGCAGGCGCGCCAGCTTGTGCAGCACGGTCACATCCTGCTCAACAATCGCAAGACCAATATCCCGTCGGCGCTCGTGTCGCCCGGTGACGTTGTGTCGGTGCGCCCGGAAAGCACGCGCCGGACCTACTTTAAGGACCTGCGCCAGAATCTGGACGACCGCCGCGTGCCGCGCTGGCTGACGGTTGAAGCCGCCAACCTCAGGGGGCGCGTGGTTAGCGCGCCCGCCCGCGAGGATATCGACATCTCGCTCAACGAGCAGTTGATCGTCGAGTACTACTCGCGATAAGACAGAGTGACGAGCGACGAACGACGAGTTACGGGTGAAGAACGCTTGCTTCACTCGTCACTCCTTACCCGTCACTTGTAACTCGAGGGAGGTAATCTGCAATGGCTATCAATAACCTTGTCATGCCGAAAATCGAAAGCACGGCCATGTCCACCGAATATGGCCGGTTTGTCATCGGCCCTCTGGAGCGCGGTTACGGCACAACCGTAGGCAATGCCCTGCGTCGGGTGCTTATTGCCTCGCTGCCGGGCGCGGCCGTTACGTCGATCCGCGTGACCGATGTGCCGCACGAGTTCTCGGCTATTCCCGGCGTGCGCGAAGACATGATGCAGTTCATCCTGCACGTCAAGCAGCTGCGCTTGCGGCTGGTCAACACCGACATCGCCCGGATGCGTTTGGAAGTGCAGGGCGCTGGCCCGGTCACGGCCGCTGATATCCAGGTCCCGCCGGAAGTAGAGATCATCAACCCGGACCTGTACCTGTTCACGGTCGACTCCGATGACACGTTCCTGGAAGTGGAGATGATGGCCGAAACCGGGCGTGGCTATTCGCCGGCCGAGGACCGCGGCCGCCTGCCCATCGGCGAGCTGCCGGTCGACGCCATCTTCAGCCCAATCCGTCGCGTTGCCTATGAGGTCGAGAAGACCCGCGTCGGCCAGGTCGCGGACTATGACCGCGTGGTGATGGAGATATGGACCGACGGCACGATGAAGCCGGAGGAGGCGCTGGCCCAGGCGGCGCAGATTCTGATGCAACACCTGCGCCCGGTGGCCGGGGTCAGCGAAGAAACCTTCGTGGCGATTGAGGAAGAGCGGGAAGAGGAAACGATTCCCAACGAGATATACGACACGCCTATCGAGCAACTCGACCTGAGCGTGCGGGTATTCAATTCACTCAAGCGCACGGGCATCACCAAGGTCGGCGAGATGTTGGAGATGCTGGACCGCGGCGAAGAGACCATGCTGGCTATCCGGAACTTCGGCGAGAAGTCGCTGGACGAGTTGAAGCAACAGTTGCGCCTGAAAGGTTTTCTGGCCGAAGAAGATGAGGCTAAGCGCTCGGCCTGAGCTTAGGGAAATGTAACGCGGGTTGGCCCGCGCTGACAGGAGTAGACGATGCGACACAAAGTACATGGCCGGAGGCTCGGCCGGAATACCGCCCAGCGCAATTCATTGCGGCGCAACCTGGTGGCCGACCTGCTGACGTTTGAGCAGATCACGACCACCGAGGCCAAGGCGCGCACCATTCGCCCCGAGGCGGAGAAGATCATCACGCTGGCGAAGCGCAGCCTGGCGAAGGCCGGCGAAAAGCCCGAGTCGGTCATTCATGCCCGGCGATTGGCAGCGGCGCGCTTGCCCAACGTGCGCACGACTGAAGACGAAGACGGCACATTCCAGGAAGTGGATGTAGTGCGCAAGCTCTTCGACGAGATCGCGCCCCGTTACGCCACCCGTCCCGGCGGCTACACGCGCATGGTGAAGATCGGCCGCCGCCCCGGCGACAACGCCGACATGGCCGTTGTCATGCTGGTTAATGATTAGGTGGCGCGACCGAGGCTAACCGACCGGATGACGCAGGCGAAGTGAGCGGCAACGCCACGGCCCGGGCTTACCGGGCCACCGTCCAGTATGACGGCACTGCTTACTTCGGTTTTCAACGACAGCGCCGCGGCCCCGGCCGCGAGGGCGCTTCGATTCAGGAAGAACTGGAACAGGCTCTGGCCCGGTTGGCCGGCCACTCGATCAGAGTGACCGGAGCCGGGCGCACCGACGCCGGCGTGCATGCGACGGGTCAGGTAGTGGCCTTTACAATCGAGTGGCCGGCTCAACATGGCGCGACAGCGCTCTTGAGGGCTCTAAACGCCAACTTGCCGCAGGATGTTGTGGTTAGCGAATTGGCCGGCGCGCCGTCCGGGTTTCACCCCCGGTTCGACGCGCGGCGGCGAACGTATGAGTACCACATCTTGAACGCACCTGTCCGGCAACCGCTCTTGCGGTGGCGGGCCTGGCACGTTTCGACTGTCCTGGACATGGCGCGGATGAACGAGGCGGCGTCGCTGTTGAATGGGATGCAGGACTTCGCGACGTTCGGTCGCGCGCCCGTGGGTGAGAACACGGTGCGTGAGGTGGTCGGCGCCCAGTGGCGGCGCGAGGGGCAATTGCTTGTCTTTCGCATTACCGCTGATGCCTTCCTCTATCGCATGGTGCGTAGCGTGGTCGGCTCGTTGAAAATGGTGGGCAGCGGCCGCTGGTCGGTAGACGACTTTGCGGGGGCGCTGCGGGCGCGCGAGCGCAAGCGCTCGGCGACAGCGGCGCCGGCCCACGGTCTGTATCTGGTGGCGGTTGAGTATGATGAGACCGCCTCGGTCGGCTGAATGTAACATGGACTCAGAAACCCGGCGGCTTGCCGGTGGAGGAATGGGTGTGATGAAAACGTACGTAACCAAACCTGCGGAAGTGGAGCGCGCTTGGTACGTTGTGGATGCTGAAGGACAGACGCTGGGGCGGCTGGCTTCGTCCATTGCGACGATCCTTCGCGGCAAGCACAAGCCGATCTATAATCCGGCGGTGGACTGCGGCGATTACGTCATCGTGGTCAATGCCGATAAGGTTGCCGTCACGGGACGGCGTCTGGAGCAGAAGCGGTACTATCGCCACTCGCTCTACATCGGCGGGCTGAAGGAGATTAGTCTGCGCGACCAGCTCCAGCAGCATCCGGAACGGGTGATTGAATCGGCCGTGCGCGGCATGTTGCCGAAGAACGCCCTTGGCCGCAAGATGTATAAGAAGCTGAAGGTTTATGCTGGGGCGGAACACCCGCACCTGGCGCAACAGCCGCAGCCGATGGAGCTGTAAGACAGTCCGCAAGACGTGAGGAAGCACTATGAGTGAGTATTACGAAGGGATCGGCCGGCGCAAGGAAGCTTCGGCGCGCGTGCGCATCTTCGTGCGCGACGCGGCGCAGGCGGAAGGTCCTACCTTCATCGTCAACGACAAGCCGGTGGAAGAGTATTTCCCCCGCTACGGTGATTACCGGATCCTGGTCGGCCCGCTGGAAGATAGCGGCTTGATGGGGCGCGTCGACGTGACGGTGCAGGTGGATGGCGGCGGCATTACCGGCCAGACGAGCGCCGTGCGGCTAGGCCTGGCGCGTGCCCTTGTCAAGTATGACGAGAACTTGCGCACCCCGCTGCGTTCAGGCGACCATCTGACACGGGACGCTCGCGTGAAGGAACGCAAGAAGCCCGGTCTGAAGCGCGCCCGCAAGGCTCCGACCTACACCAAGCGCTAGTCTGTAACGCGAAACTGTGGTTTCGCGCTACGCTGTTCATGACCATCACCATTGTTGGTCTTGGCCCGGGAGATGCCGGCCTGATAACGCGTCAGGCCTGGCATCTCCTTTCTGCGGCCGATGCCATCTACCTGCGCACCGCCCGTCATCCGGCTGTCGCCGGCCTCCCCGCCCATCTGACGCTTCACAGCTTCGATAACGTCTACGACGAAGCGGACGACTTCGCCGCCGTCTATGGCCGCATCGCTCAAGAAATCTTGCGGCTTGGGCGCGAGGGCGACGTGATTTACGCCGTGCCCGGCAACCCGTACGTCGGCGAAACAACGGTGACGGCGATTGCGCGCGGTGCGGCCGAGGCTGGCATCCCTTTCCGCCTGGTTGCCGGGCTCAGCTTTGTGGAGCCAACCCTGGCGGCGTTGGGCGTCGATGCATTGGATGGCTTGCAGGTGTTCGACGCCATCGAAATCGCCGCCTTTCTCTATCCGCCCGTGAACCCCGACGTTCCGGTGCTGCTCGGTCAAGTCTACAGCCGGCCTCTGGCCAACGGGGTCAAGCTGGCCTTGATGAGCATCTACCCCCCCGCGCAGCCGGTGGCCCTTGTGCATGCCGCGGGCGAGCCCGATGAGATTGTTGAAAGCCTGGCTCTCTACGAGATCGACCGCAGCGAACGGATTGGCCACCTGACGAGCCTGTTTATCCCCGCGATGGGCCTGAAGGCCGGCCTGCCCACCCTGGCCGAGACAGTAGCCGTGTTGCGCAGCCCGGGCGGTTGCCCGTGGGATCAGGAGCAGACGCCGCGAAGCATGCGCGATAGCTTCCTGGAAGAGGCCTACGAGGTCGTAGCGGCGCTGGATGCGGGCGACGTCGATAACCTGCGCGAGGAACTGGGCGACTTGATGTACCACATCGTCATGCAGGCGCAGATGGCGGCCGAAGCTGGCGACTTCACGCTCAGCGACGTCGTCGCCGGCATCGAGGCCAAGCTCAAGCGCCGCCATCCGCACGTCTGGGGCGACTGGCAGGTCAGCGACACGGCCGAGGTTCTGCGCAACTGGGAACGTCTGAAGCGACAGGAAAAAGCCGATCGCGGCGCGGCCGAGGAGATGACATCAGCGGTAGATGACATCCCCGCCGCGCTGCCGGCTCTGGCTCGCTCGCAGAAGATACAGTCAAAGGTGGCCAAAACCGGCTTCGACTGGCCGGACGTGGGCGGAGTCTATAGCAAACTGGACGAGGAAATCCAGGAAGTGCAGGCCGCGCAGACGCCCGAAGAGCGCCGCGCCGAACTGGGTGATGTATTGTTTGTTATTGTCAACCTGGCGCGCTGGCTTGATGTGGATGCCGAGGGCGCCTTACGCGAGGCCAACGATCGCTTCGCGCGCCGCTTTCGTCACGTCGAGCAACTGGCCACTGCACGTGAACTGGACCTTTTGACCCTGTCCTTGACTGAACTGGACACCCTGTGGGCGGAGGCCAAGGCGGCGCTTGCGCAAAGTGGCGTAGCTGATACAGTTACAGGCGAACCTGATCGGGAGGAGTAGCCACAGAGGACGCAGATTTGCCCACTCGCTGCGCGCGTGATGCACGCGCCGCGCGGGCCGTGGTTACTCACGGCAATTGACCTGGTTCGACGAACAGACCGATCGTGACAACGGTACTCAACATCACGCTCCTGTCGCTGGCGGGGTTGTCGTTTCTGGCAGCGGCTTACTTCGTAATGAAGGGGCTTGGCGCCAGATCCAATATCCACCGCCAGGCATATAACGTGGGGCAAGTCGAGGCGCGGCGCACGAGCCAGATCAACTGGATCCGGGCCGTGTTTCTGTTTCTAGCCGGCCTGATCTTCCTCGGCGTGTTCGCCGTCCGGCCGCTATTGAGTGAGCGCGCGCCTGCTCCGCTGCCGCAGGCCTCCCCAACGCCGCCTCAGCCAACCGTTGTTATTACCCAGGCCGCGCCCACCCCTGCCCCGCTGCCAAGCCCAACCACCCTGCCTGCGTCGCCAACGCCCGAAGCCACGGCCGCGCCCACCGCCACCGTTGCGCCCCAGACCGCCACGGTCAGCAGCGGCGTCGGAGTTTGGCTGCGCGGCGCGCCAAGCACCACTGGCGAGCAACTCGAATGGCTGCTCGACGGTACGGTACTGACCCTGATGCCCGGCCAGCAGACGTCCGACGACCTGCTCTGGCAGCAGGTGCGGACTGAGACGGGCGTCGAAGGCTGGGTTGCGCGAGACTTCCTGACGCTCAGTGAGCAGTAGCCAGTTAACGGTTGAGGGCCGCAGTTAGCCGCAAATATGTGCCGACCTGATAAGCACTGACTGACACCCCCACCCCTTTCTAATCCGCATTGCTTACTGCGAAGTAGCGCGGCGACTGATGGCGGAAGTAAGTATCATAGAGTTCCGCGTAGTGGCCGCCATCAGCCATCAGCGATTGATGGCTGCCCTCCTCGATAATTCGCCCCTTGCGCAGAACGATGATCCGGTCGGCCGAGCGCACCGTGGACAGTCGGTGAGCGATAATGATGGCCGTACTATGGCGCATAATCATGTCGAGCGCCTGCTGAATCTGTGACTCCGTAAACGGGTCGACGCTGGCCGTCGCTTCATCGAGAATGAAGATGCTTGGATTTTGCACCAGCACGCGCGTCAGGGCGACCAGTTGACGTTGGCCCATCGACAGGCGGCTACCGCGTTCACCCACCTCACTATGGATGCCATCGGGTAATGTCTCCAGCCACTCGCCCGCGCCGATCTGCCGCGCTGTGGCCTCAATCTGTTCGTCGGTAGCCTCGGGCCATGCGTAGCGGATGTTGTCGGCCACCGTTCCGGCAAACAGGAACGGCACTTGCGAGACGATGCCCAGCTGGCGGCGATAGTCGTTGAAGTCCAGATCACGAACGTCGCGGCCGTCGACGCGAATCGCCCCCTCCTGAAACTCGTAGAAGCGAGCGATAAGCTTGATAATGCTCGACTTGCCCGCGCCGGTATGGCCGACAAGCGCAATACTCTCACCTGGGTGGATGTGGAGGCTGAAATCGTCGAGTACCTGCTCCTGCGTCGAGTAGCGAAACGAGACGTGGTCAAAATCGATTTCACCGCGCAGGCGGCCGACGGGTTGGTTATCGTTCTGGATGACGCTTGGCTCGCTGTCGATGAGGGCGAAGACGCGCTCCGTAGCCGCCAGACCAGCCTGGAACTGGCTCCAGAAGGCGGAAAGGTTTGTCACCGGGAACCAGAAGCGGTCGGCGGTAGCGATGAAAATATACCAGGAAGAGATGGCGATCGCCCCGGCGACGGCGCTGCGGCCGCCGAAGTAGACCAGCACGGCCGTGCCAATCCCCGACAAGGCATTGAGCGTGGGATGGATATTGGCCAAGACAAAGGCGCGCCGGATGTTGATGGTATAGGCTTGCTGGTTGACCGCCATGAATTCGTCGTAGATGGCCTGCTCCTGGCGGAAGTTCTTGGCCACCCGAATGCCGCTGACCGCCTCCTGGATGGCTCTGTTGACCTCAGCCAATGCGCGCGCGCCCTGTCGGGTGACGTCGCGCGCCAGGCGACGGAACATGAGCGCCGCGGCCACGACGAGCGGCACCATGCCGACAATCGCCAGCGTCAGCCGCCAATCGATGGCCACCAGAACAAAGATCAGGATGAAGGTAGTCGCCAGCTGATTGACGACGTCGACGCTGATGTTCAGTACCTCGCCAAACTCCTGAGTGTCACTGGTAATGCGGCTGACAATGCGGCCGGATGAGTATTCATCGAAGAACGACAAGTCCTGGCGCATGGAAGCCCCGAAGGCGTCGTCGCGTAAGGCATTGACGACATCGGCGATGATCTGCGCGGCCAGATAGCGGCGCACACCGGTCAGTGCCCAGGTGGCTACCCCGGCCACGAGAACGAGAACGACAAGGGTTGTCGGGAACCTGGCTCCGACGGCCCCGGCGTTGAGACTGCGGGCGATGAAGATCGGCACGAGCGCGCCCAGGGCCGCCACCAGCGTGATGGCCGCGGCGACGACGATCACCTTCCAGCGGTACGGCTGGAAATAGCTGGCGATGCGGGCGACCAGGTCGCGGTCGCTGTAGGCGCGATCGTACTTCTCGGCGGCGATCACGCGGGTGATGGCGGCCATAATAACTCCTTATAGAATACGCTGGCCCAGCAGGGAGGCGGCCAGCTCGACGGCCAGTTCGGCCGTCCGGTTCCTGTTATCCAGGATCGGGTTGATCTCAACGACGTCGAGCGACTGCACGCGCCCGCTGTCGCCCAGGATTTCCATCAATAAATGCGCCTCGCGGTAGGTCAGCCCGCCGGGTACAGGTGTGCCGACGCCGGGGGCCTCATCAGGGTCGAGGCTGTCCATATCCAGGCTGACGTGGATGCGCGGCAGGTGGCGCAGCCGGTCGAGCGCCTGCCGGGCCACTACCGCCATGCCCAGTTCATCCAGATGGCGCATGGTGAAGACGTGGATGCCGCTGCGGATCAGGCGTTCGCGCTCGGCGGTATCGAGATTGCGAATGCCGATCTGGATGACCTCGGAGTTCTTCAGTTTCGGCCGATTCAGACCGACGCTAACAAGCGGCTCCGGGCCTTCCCCCAGGAGAGCAGCGACGGGCATGCCGTGGATATTGCCGCTGGGCGACGTTTCCGGCGTATTAAAGTCGCTATGGGCGTCGACCCAGATGACGCCGATCGAGCCGCATTCGGCCGCGGCGGCCACCGAGCCTATGCTGATGCTGTGGTCGCCACCCAGAAAGATGGCAAAATCGCCCGCAGCGACCCAGGGCCGCGCTGTCTCGTAAACGGTCTGGCACACAGCGCCGACCGCGACGAGACGGCGATCCGTGCCTTCGGCGATGTCCTCTTCCGGGTTGGGCACGGCAACGTTCCCCGCGTCGTGAACCTGATGTCCCAGGCCTTCCAGCCGGGCCTGCAAGTGAGCGTAGCGTAGCGCGCTCGGCCCCATGTCAACCCCGCGCCGGCTCTGGCCCAGATCCATCGGCACGCCCAGGATGTGTATTGTCCGTTGCATGTGATTGCCCTGACAGAAAGCAACCACAGATCACACGGATGACCCCGATCCCGCCGGGCCGGGGCGCGTTCCCATGCAAGCTGTGGTCGATCTAATAACCCGCAAACCTATTGTGGCCCATGACCTGGGGCGGCGCAAGCCAGGCGCGACCCGAAACGTAAATGGTAACGCAAGACTCAGCCAGCCCACGCCCTGGTGGCTGACCTTGCCGCGCCCTGTCCCCGGCATATAATGAGCTTGATGCCCGTTAGCGATTGGTACACTGTGGAGCGGCTGCCGTGGCCGGCCGACTGGGCCGCGCTGTTCGGCCGCGCCGCGCCGTTGGTGATCGAGGTTGGCTTTGGCAGCGGCCTCTTCCTGGCCCATCTGGCGCGCACCCGACCTGACGCCAATATCCTCGGCGTCGAAATCTCTGTCCCCGCCCTGCGCAACGCGGCGCGCAAGATCGAGCGCGGCCGTCTCGACAACGTGCGACTGCTCCATGCCGAGGCAACGGCTGTGTTTCAAGCGCTCTGCGCCCCGGCGGGCGTTGACGCGGCGATCATCAACTTCCCCGACCCGTGGCCCAAGAAGGGTCATCAGGCGCGGCGGCTGATTGACGACGAATTTCTGTGGCTGTTGGCGACCCGGCTGCGACCGGGCGCGACATTAGATGTGGCGACTGACCACGACGACTACGCGGCGCAGATCGCCGATTGCTTGGGCCGTTCGCCGCACTTCGAGAGCCGGAATGGCGCGCCTTTCGTGTTCGAGAACCCCGACCGCGTAACCACAAAATACGAGACAGTGGCCCTGACCGAAGGCCGCCGTCCACGCTACTTCCTCTGGCGACGCAACGATGCGCCTGTCGCCAATCGCTTCCCCATTCCCCAGGAGTTGCCCATGCCCCATGTCGTTTTGCGCGGGCAGCCGCCGCTGGCCGAAATAGGCCAGCGCTTCGCGCCGCGTGTTTTCGAGTTTGACGGCGGCCACGTCCGCTTCGTTGAGGCTTACCAATCCTTGCGCGACGGCAAGCTGCTCGTCGAAACCTACATTAGCGAGCCACCTGTAGTGCAACGCCTGGCTCTGGAAATCAGGCCGCGGGCGTCGGGCGAAGTGGTTATCGGCCTGGCCGAGGTCGGGTTTCCCCGGCCGACGCCAGGTGTGCATCAAGCCATCCACTGCCTGGTCGAGTGGCTGCGCGAGGCGTATCCGGCGACAGTTGTGGTTAACACAACGTTACAGGTGGGCTATGCCGACTGTGCGCAGTAACGGCGTAACGCTGAACTACGAGATGGAGGGCACGGGCGAGCCACTGGTGCTGTTGCACGGTCTGGGATCGTGTCGTGAGGATTGGCTGATGCAGGTGCCGGCGTTTGTTGGGCAGTACTGCGTCATTACCGCTGACATGCGCGGGCATGGCCGCTCCGGCAAGCCGCCCGGCCCCTATAGCGTCCGGATGATGGCGGCGGACGTGATCGGCCTGCTCGACGCGCTGGGCGTCACCGCGGCCCATGTGGTCGGGCTGTCGATGGGCGGGATGGTTGGCTTCCAGCTGTCGCTCGACTACCCGCAGCGCGTGCGGCGGCTGGTCGTCGTTAACAGTGGGCCGGCGCTGGTGCCGCGGACGCTGGCGGAGCGCGCCCAGGTGGCGCGGCGATTGGCGTTGGCTCGCCTGGCGGGGCCGGCGCGCACCGGCCGCTTTTTGAGCAAGCGGTTGTTTCCTAAGCCCGAGCAAGCGCCATTGCGCGACCTGATGATCGCCCGCTGGGCTGAAAATGACCCGGCGGCCTATCTCGCGGCCATGCGCGCCCTCATCGGCTGGAGCGTCATGGATCGGCTCGGCGAAATGCGCTGTCCCACGCTGATCGTGTCGGGCGACCGCGACTACTTGCCGCTGGCGGCCAAGCGCGAGTATACGGCGCTCATTCCCGGCGCGCGCCTGGTGGTCATCGAAGATTCCGGCCACGCGACCCCCATCGACCAGGTAGAGCGTTTCAATACGGTGGTGTTGGAGTTCCTTTCCGGTTCCGACAGCGAGTAGCCGTCGATTAAGCCGATTTTGCGAGTGGTGGAAATGGCATGGCGGCTCTGCCGGCCGATGGTGTTTTTGGCCGGTCGAGCCACTAGTTGCAGGAGACAACCTGATATGCGTGTGGTAATAGCGGGCGAAATCCCGTTTGTTGACGAAGTAGCCCGGCTTTGCCGGCAGACGGCGCACGATACCAGCGTCGTGCTTGTCGAGGACTTCCTGGGCGCCCTGGAGGCCGGCTATGACGCCGATCACCTGTCTCAAGCCGAGATCGTGATCGAATTGCACAACGAATCGGCCGCAGCCAAGCAGGAATTGCTGAGCGAACTGAGTGACTTTGTGCCCGACGACGCGCTGATTCTCACATCAGCGCTGGCGACCAGCGCCACGCAAGCCGCATCCTGGGTGCGGCGGCCGGAGCGGGTAGTGGGCTTTGGCGTGCTGCCGCCTATCGGTGACGGTGGCCTGGTGGAACTGGCGCGCGCCTTACAGACGTCGGAGTGGGCGCTGGTGCAGGCGGAGTTGTTCTGGCGCGGCCTGGGGCAGGAACCGCTAGTTGTCGGCGACGGGCCGGGCCTGGTGCGGGCGCGGACCGTCTGCTGCGTGATCAACGAGGCGGTTACTCTGCTAATGGAAGGCGTGGCAACGTCGGCCGACATTGACAAGGCAATGCGCCTGGGAACCAACTACCCTCACGGACCACTGGCCTGGGCAGACCATATCGGATTGGACGCGGTCCTGGGTGTAATGACCGGGCTGTTTGCTGAATGGGGCGATGACCGCTACCGTCCGGCGCCGCTGCTACGGCGCATGGTTGCCGCGGGCCAGTTGGGCCGCAAAACGGGGCAGGGTTTCTACGCCTATCCAAACGAGTAGCGGCCGGAACTCACAGATTTGCAGGCCGTTGCCACTGCTTTTTAATCCGCGACGTCTATCTCAAGACCTGGGATAGGGCTCGACTTCCGGGCCGACGAGTTGCTGGAAAAGATGAAGAACTTCTCCCGGTTCGGCGTGGCGGCCGATCTCCTTCTTCGAGAAGAGAGTCTGCCCGTCGACCGTGAACAGGAAGACGCCCTTAGAACCGGTAACGAGGGTGAAGCTCTCGATGACGTGGTGATAGTTGCTCATAATGTCGTCCGCCACACGGGCGGCGCGGGGCCAGTAGTTTCAAGGGACGCAATAGGTAAGCGTGACCGTATATTTGTGCATTGTCACTTTGTTTCATGCGAACAGGGGATATGGCCACAATACTAGTTGGGAGGTCGCTTTTGGTCAAACAGCGATGGCGACCGCCCGCCGGCGCCTTAGTGGGCAGGCAGTTATCAGCGCGTCTCCAATAGGCCCACCTGGAGCTGCCGAGCGGTTAGATCAGAACGAACCGTCGGGTTTACAATCCGACCCGCCGGCCAAGTCAAGGAGCGCGCGGCGCGCTAGCTTGCAAGCCTTGACATTTCGCCCGCGGCAGGCTAAAATCCACTCTTGCTGTTGGGCCTGTAGCTCAGCTGGGAGAGCGCTACAATCGCACTGTAGAGGCCAAGGGTTCGAATCCCTTCAGGTCCACTGGCTACCGTAGCGTTGCGCTGCGGACGACAGCCAACAACTGAACAGATAAAGGCCGCGAGCAGGAGTAGTAGGCGCGCCAGAATCAGAGAGCCGCCCCAGGGCTGGAAGGGTGGCAAGTAGCGTCGAACTCGCCTGGGAGCCGCGCCGGTGAGCATGGTAGCCGGCGTCGCGTAGCGCCCGTTAAGCGCTTAAGTGGATGGTATGGGCCTGTAGCTCAATTGGGAGAGCGCCACAATGGCATTGTGGAGGTCAAGGGTTCGAACCCCTTCAGGTCCACCTTCGTACCGTCAATCAGAGTGGTACCGCGGAACCCCTTTCGTCTCTGAACGAAAGGGGTTCTTTGTTTTCCGATAAGTAGAGTGCAATCATGAGTGAACCGTACGACCCCGCAAGTATCGAACCGAAATGGCAGGAGAAGTGGGAGGCGGATGAATTGTACCGGTCGCGCGTCGACTGGAGCAAGCCGAAGCATTACGCCCTGACGATGCTGCCCTATCCCAGCGGCGACCTCCACATCGGCCACTGGTTTGCCATGACTCCGTCCGACGCGCGGGCGCGCTTCATGCGCATGCGCGGCTATAACGTCCTGTTTCCAATGGGTTTCGACGCCTTTGGGCTGCCGGCCGAAAACGCGGCCATTCAGCGCAATATCGACCCGCGCACCTGGACCTATGCCAACATCGAGCGCATGCGCCGGCAGTTGCGCAGCATGGGGGCTATGTTTGACTGGGAGCGCGAGGCGGTCAGTTGCGACCCGGCTTACTACCACTGGACGGAGTGGTTTTTTAGCCAGTTCTTCGGCCATGACCTGGCCTATCGCGGCGAGGGCATGGTGAACTGGTCGGAGACGCTGCAAACGGTGCTGGCCAATGAGCAGATCATTGACGGTAAGGATGAGCGCACGGGTCAGCCGGTCATCCAGAAGTTGATGGAACAGTGGTTCTTTCGCATCACCCAGTACGCCGAACAGCTGCTCAACTTCGAGCGGTTGGACTGGCCCGACCCGGTGAAGCTGATGCAGACGAACTGGATCGGCCGCAGCGAGGGCGCGCGCGTCGTCTTCACCAGCGAACAGGGCGACTCGATCGAGGTCTTCACGACGCGCCCCGACACTTTGTGGGGCGCGACGTTCATGGTGCTGGCCCCGGAGCATGAACTGGTCCAGAAGCTGACCGGGGACGAGCAACGCGCGGCGGTGACGGCTTACCAGGCGCAGGCGGCGCGGGCGACGGAGATTGAGCGCCTCTCGGACACACGCGAGAAGACCGGCGTTTTCACCGGCGGCTACGCCGTTAACCCGGTTAACGGCGCGCGCATCCCAGTATGGATTGCCGATTACGTGCTGAGCACCTATGGCACCGGGGCAATCATGGCCGTGCCCGCCCACGACGAGCGCGACTTCGAGTTCGCCCGCAAGTATGGCCTGGAGATCGTCCCGGTTATCCAGCCGGAGGGCGACGCGCTGGATGGCGCGACGATGGCGACGGCCTACGTCGGGCCGGGCATGATGGTAAACAGCGGTCGCTTCAACGGCACGCCAGTCACTGCGGCCAAGGGCTTCGCCAATCCGAGCGTTAACAGCGTGGCCGATTGGCTGGCGGAGCAGGGTATCGGCGGCAAGTCGATCAACTACCGCCTGCGCGACTGGCTCATCAGCCGGCAGCGCTACTGGGGCGCGCCTATTCCGGCCGTCTATCGCCAGAATGGCCAAATCGAGATGGTGCCGGACGAAGAACTGCCGGTGATGCTGCCGGAGGACGTGGAGTTTATGCCCACGGGACAGAGCCCGTTGCGCTTCCACGAAGGCTTCTTGCACACCACCGATAGCGACGGCCGCCCGGCGCGGCGCGAGACGGATACGATGGACACATTCATGTGCTCGTCGTGGTATCAGTATCGCTATCTGAGCCCGCGCTATGACCGCGGCCCGTTCGACCCGGCCGAGGCGGCCTACTGGTTGCCGGTCGACGTTTACACCGGCGGGGCGGAACATGCGACGATGCACCTGCTCTACACGCGGTTCTTCACCAAGGCCATGCGCGATCTGGGCCTCTTCAACGAGGCGGCGGCGATCATGGCCGCCCACGGCCGCGATTCGGCCGGCGCGTTTGACGAGCCAATGATCCGCTTGCGCAACCAGGGCCAGATTCTGGGCGCGGAGCGCAAGGGCGACGTGATCATGGCCTGTGGCGAGCGGCAGGGTAAGAAGCTCTTCGCCTCGCGGGTCGAGGTCATCGAGCCGGGCACCATGCCGGTCGGCGCGCGCGGGGGCGAAATTGTCGGCGAGATCATGAAGCGGACGGAGAACTTGCTACAGGTTGACGTGGGTGCGGACGATCTCTTTACCGTCGAGATCGCGCACGACGCGGTTGTGGATATCCCGACCATCCCGGGCGACAACACGTATAACCAGTTGCGCCACCACCTGGACATTCAGCGCATGTCGAAGAGCAAGGGCAACGTCGTTAACCCCGACGAGCTGGTGACCCAGTATGGCGCGGATACCGTCCGCGCCTACCTGATGTTCTTCGCCAAGTGGGATCAGGGCGGGCCGTGGAATTACGAAGGCATCAAAGGCCCGCAGCGGCTGCTGCATGACGTATGGGATATTGGCAATACCGCTTATCAATCGGGCGACGTAGAACCGGCCGCCAGCCGGGCGCTGCGCCGCAAGACGCATCAGGTCATCCGTAAGGTGACTCAGGATCTGGATGAGTTCTCATTCAATACGGCTGTCGCGGCCATTATGGAGTTGCGCAACAGCCTGTTGGCCGCCGGGCGCGCCGCCAACGTTGACCGGGCGACCTGGGATGAGGCGGTCGATACGCTGTTGCTGCTGCTGGCTCCGGTAGCGCCCCATATCACCGAGGAACTGTGGGCGCGGCGCGGCCGGCCCTACAGCATCCACCAGCAACCGTGGCCCCAATGGGACGAAGCCGCCGCGCGCGAGGAGACGATTAGCCTGGTTGTGCAGGTGAACGGTAAGGTGCGCGACAAGATCGACGTGCCCGCCGGCACCAGCGAGGAAGAGATGAAGGCGATTGCCCTGGCGTCGGAAAAGGTGATCCGCTGGTTCGAGGGCAAGACCCCGCGCCAGGTTCTCGTCGTCCGCGGCCAGCTGGTGAGCATCGTCCTATAGGTGAGGCCACCACAGATTACCTGCATGTAGAGGATCAATCCGCAGATTCGGCAGATTTCAGAACAGGAAGATGTTCCGGGTTCTGAAATCTGCCCCATCTGCGAAATCTGCGGATGACTACTCTTGAATGTGTGAAATCCGCGGCTTCTTTCTTCCTATCCAATCAATTCGCGCAGCCCCGTCACCAGCTGGAACAGGCCGAAGGCAAAGAGGACTACGGCCGAAAAGAGCCCGAGGCCGCGGTTAACGCGCGGGCTGATCGACCCTGTTAGTCCGGCCAGCAGGATAAACAGCGCCAGGCCGCCGGTAAGCGCCATATAGAAACCGAGCAGGAAGGCCAGTCCCAGCGAGGGAGCGGCCCGCCAGGCGGCAATAAGAATGGGGCCGGTAATGGTTGCCCAGTAGATGTAGGGGGACGGACTCAGAAAGTTCATCAGCGCCGCCTTCAGGATGGAGCGCCAGGACGGTTCGGCCGCGGCGCCCCCTGGCGGCGCGGCCTCTCCCACGGGAGCGGCGCGAAAGGCTGCCCACGCACCCCGCGCCAGATAGAGCAGGAACAACCCACCGGCCACGCGCAAGGCTGCGAGTGCCCCCTGCGGCATGCGCGTCAATGTCAGCAGGACGATGAAGATAATGGGTCCGTCGCTGATGAGCGGCGCAAGAGCCGCCGGCAGCGACCGCTGCCAGCCGTTGCGCGTCACAAGCCCAAGCAGAAACGCCTGGAAGGGGCCGGGTTGCGCGGCGGCCGTCGCGCCCAGGGCAATGCCTTGCAGAAGGTAGGCGAACACCGGCGAAGCTAGAGGGTGCTGAGGATGTCCGGCCCGTCGCGGGTAATGGCGACGGTGTGCTCAAACTGGACCGACACCTTGCCATCGGCCGTAATGACCGTCCAACCGTCGGGCAGGAGAATCCACTCGTACGTGCCGGCGTTGATCATCGGCTCGATCGTGAAGGTCATACCTGGAATCAGACGCGGGCCGGGGCTTGGCTGGCGAATGTGCGACACCGACAAGTCCTCGTGCAATTGCCGGCCGATACCGTGGCCGCCCCATTCATGGACGACGGTAACGCCCTGGGTGTCGGCATAGTCCTCTATTGCCCGACCGATGTCGTGCAGGTGGTTGTTAAATTGAGCGGCGGCAATGCCGCGCCGCAACGCTTCGCGACCGATCTCCAGCAAGCGCTCATTCTCGGCCGACACCCGGCCGACCGGATAGGTGACGCACGCGTCGCCGCAGTAGCCTTTGTACCGCAGGCCGATGTCGATCCCAACGACATCCCCCTCATGAAGAACCCGGTCATCCGGCAGGCCGTGGCAGATCTCGTGGTTAACCGAGGCGCATATCGTGCCGGGGAAGGGCGGGTGCTCGCGGGAGCGGCCGCGATAGCCCTTATACAGCGTCTCCGCGCCCTGTTTGTAGATGTGATCTTCAACAAGTTTGTCCAGGGCCTTCAGGGTGACGCCCGGCTTGATGTTTTCCTCGAGGATGGCGAAACACTCGGCCACCAGGCGACCGGAGGCGCGCATCCGCGCGATTTCCTTAGCATTCTTCAGTCTCATAATCAGTGCCGGAGTATAACACAAAAAAGGCCCGTCGCTTCTGCAACGGGCCATGTCTTGCGCTTTCGAGCGCCAGGAGACCGGACGCGGGTTATGGAATCAGGACCCGGTCGATGACGTGGATGACGCCATTCGACGCCGGAATGTTGTAGACGAGAACCTTGGCCCCGCTAATATCGAGGATGCGGCCGCCGTCGCGGTTGACAAACAGCGGACGGCCGTCGGCCAGGGTGGGAACCAGGTCGTCTGTCGCCAGCTGGTCGCGCGTCAGAGAGTCGCCCACGACGTGGTAGAGCAGGATAGTCGTCAGCTGTTCCTCGCTCAGGTTCACGTCGCCCAGCGCCTCGAAGGCCGCATCGGTCGGGGCGAAGACGGTATAATTGCCGGGCATGGCGAAGGTTGTTGCCAGACCGGTGGCCTGGAGGGCGCCGAGCAGCTTGGTGAAGCTACCTGCTTCGGCCGCGACCTCCGCGATTGACTTCAGGGGAGCCGCATCGGCGGTCATGTCCGCGGCCACCGCCGCCGTCGCCGCGGGCACTTCAGCCGCGGCCGCAGCGCCGGTAATGGCCTTGGGCAACAGCACGCTGTCGATCACGTGAATAACGCCGTTCTTGGCAGGAATGTCCACGGCGGTCACGCGCGCGCCGTCGACGTAGACCTCGCCGTTGCGAACCGCCACGTCGAGGGCCTCGCCCTGCACCGTCGTCAACATGTCAGCCGCGACCACATCGCCGCTCATCAGCCGGCCGGGGACGACGTGGTAAGTCAGGATAGTGGTTAGCGCGCCCTGGGGATCGGCCAGCACAGAGGCGAGCGTGCCGGGGGCAGACGCCTCCAGAGCGGCGAACGCCGCATCGGTGGGGGCGAAGACGGTGAACTCAGCGTCGGCCGAGGCCAATGTGTCCGCCAGGCCGGCCGCTACGATGGCCGCGTGGAGCGTCTCGAAATCGGCGTTGCCGGCGGCAATATCGACGATATTGTCATTGGTCTGGGCCGATGCACCGATGACGCCGAAGCTAAACAGCAGAACCAGCGCCAGGAAAAGGAGAGCCTTGCGTTTCATTTGTCGTACCTCCGTTTTTCTGCGAATCATGTTGTGGGCCGTTGCCCGCGTTCTTGCCAGTGTGGCTTCCCGCTGGCTACACCAATCATCTTAGAAAACGGCCGGGGTTCTGACCACCCCTGTCAGCTACCTGCTCATAATTTGCACATGTTTTGCACAATTAATATAGACAACTAACCGATGTGCCGCGTGCACGGCTGCGCTCGCCAAACCATCTCTTTCAGTTTCTTTCAACAAGAGGTAAATATTTCAAATAATGCAATTAAGAATATTGACAAGTACATAAAGAAATTGTATTCTGTGCGCACTAATTGGAGTTCGACGCCGGTGGCGACACGCGAGGATTGAAGATGGCGATTCAGGGGCAGAATGGTGGGCGTTCGTTGAAACCCTTTTTCACTCTTTGGGTCGGGCAGATGTTCTCGTTGCTCGGCAGTCAGCTAGTCCAGTTCGCCCTGATCTGGTGGCTGACCCAGGAGACTGGCTCGGCGACAGTCCTGGCGATCGCCTCTATCGTCGGCCTGGTGCCTCAGGTGGCGCTGGGGCCGTTTGTCGGCCCCCTGGTCGACCGCTGGAATCGCCGGCACACGATGATCCTGGCCGATGCCGTGGTGGCCCTGGCGACGCTCATCCTGGCGCTTCTCTTCTGGAGCGGAGCGGTCGAGTTCTGGCACATCTATGCCATCCTCTTCGTGCGGGCGCTGGGCAGCACCTTCCACGGCCCGGCCATGACCGCCTCGACCTCCCTGATGGTGCCGCAGGAACACCTGACGCGCATCCAGGGCCTGAACCAGATGCTCAACGGCGGGCTCAACATCGTCTCCGCGCCGCTTGGCGCATTGCTTCTGGCTCTGCTGCCCATTCAGGGCATCTTGATGATCGACCTGGTGACGGCCGCGATCGCCATTGTCGCGGTCTTCATCGTGCGCGTGCCGCAACCGGCGCGCGCGGAGCCGGAACGTGAAGCGATGGCGCAGTACTGGCACGATCTGCGCGAAGGGCTGCGCTACACCTTTAGTTGGCGCGGGCTGCTGGTGCTGGGCGTGATGGCGATGGTAATTAATCTTGTCCTCAGCCCCACCATGAGCTTCATGCCCCTGCTCATCACCGAACACTTCAAGGGCACGGCCTGGCACCTGAGCGCTATGGAGGCTGCCACGGGCATTGGCGTGGTGATTGGCGGGCTGGCCCTGAGCGCCTGGGGTGGGTTCAAGCGTCGCATTCACACGTCGCTTATGGGCGTTGTCGGCATTGGCCTGGGCATCCTGCTGGTTGGTCTGACGCCGGCGACGCTCTTTCCCCTGGCGGTTGCCGGCATGGCGCTGGCTGGAATCACAATGGCGTTCGCCAACGGCCCGATCATGGCGATTGTTCAGGCGGTGGTCGCGCCGGAGATGCAGGGTCGCGTTTTCACGCTGATGGGGGCCACTTCGGCGGCGATGATGCCGCTCGGGCTGGCGATTGCCGGGCCGCTGGCCGACGTGATCGGCGTGCGGACGTGGTTCATCGCCGGCGGGATCGTGACTCTAGCCGTGGCCGTCCTGGAGATGTTCTCCCCGGCTCTGATGAACATCGAGCAGGAGCGTGATGATCACCCGCCGGCTGTGGATTTACCCCTGGTCGAGCAGGTGGGTTCCTAGTCTTATGGGGAAGAATCAGCGCCGGCTTTCACCAGTGACAAGGAAGTCGTTCAGGTCCGAGCCGGTCGAATCCGTGTTTTATGTGGGTGGTAGCTTCTTTAGATTGCGGTTCCGATAGAGCGCAGAGCTATGCCGAAGAGGAAGAGGGTGGTAAACGACAGCACCCACTGGGCGCGATTGGTGTCGTCGCCACGCAGGACAGACAGGTAGACAAACGGCAGGAAGACCAGCGCGAAAACGCCGTATAGCAGATGGATGGATGGCCGCTGCATATCGGCGCTCCCCCCCATGATCCACAGAGTAGCCCCCAGCGCCACCTGGACGACGAAGATAAGCTGGCCGATAAAAGCCGCGCCGAGATAGTTGCTGTTGACCGGGCGGCCGCGAACAGCGCGCGCCAACCCCCAGAGGCCAAGGATCAGGAAGAAGAGCCAGGCGGTATTCGACAGCGCCCGGTGAATGGCAATCACGGTTTCCATACGATTATCCTCGCACCACGGAGTGTAGCAGCCGGCCGGGTCATTTCAAAGTGAGCGCCGTGGCCGCTGTCCATTGCCAGACCGGCGCCCATCCGTTGGCTCGCTTTGCTCTTGGCGTCCCAAGCGACGGCGCAGGCTTCCCCGCGAGCCATGGCGATGGACGGCAAAGAGGGGCCAGATACGCTACAATCCGCCTTATGGATTCGTATCAACGCGCCCTTGACTACCTTTATGGTTTCATCAATTTCGAGCAGAAATCACTTGACCGCTACCAGGCGAGCAAAATCGATGCCGAACGCCCGCGTCGCCTGCTAGAACTCCTTGGCCGCCCGCAGGCCCGCTTCCCATCCGTCCACATTGCCGGGACGAAGGGCAAGGGATCGGTGGCCGCCATGTGCGCCGACTGCTTGCGCCTTGCCGGGCTGCGCGTCGGACTTTATACCTCGCCGCACCTGAGGGAGTTTCGCGAGCGCATCCGCATCCTGACGCCCGACGACGCCGACGGCCGTATTGCCGAAGAGGATTTTGTCGTCCTCATGAACCAGCTGCGCGCCGTCCTCGACCAGATACCGGGCGTTACCTGGTTTGAGATCGTGACGGCGCTGGCTTTCCTGCACTTTGCCGGAAAAGTAGACGTGGCGGTGGTCGAAGTCGGCCTGGGCGGCCGGCTCGACGCCACAAACGTCTTGACCCCGGAGGTCTCGGTCATCACCAGCCTCAGCCTTGACCATACCCAACTGCTTGGCGATACGCTGCCGCAAATCGCGTACGAGAAGGGGGGCATCATCAAGCCAGGCGTGCCGGTTGTTGTCGCGCCGCAGCAACCTGACGCGCTGGCGACTATCGAGGCTATCGCCGCTGAGCGGGGCGCGCCGCTGACGGTCGTCGGCCGCGACTGGCGGTACGAGACGACGCGCGACCACGACGCCGGTGGCCTGACGCGCCAGTTGATCACGGTTATCGACGGCGCGGCGCCCGACTTCATACCTCCGGGCGCAACGTTCGTGGTCGGACTGCCTGGCGCGCACCAGGTGATCAATGCCGCGGTCGCCCTGGCGGCGCTGGAACAGGTGCGCCGTCGCTTCACCGGCCTGACGCTGCCGATCTTGCAGGCGGGCGTCGCCGGAACTCAGTGGGAGGGGCGGCTACAGGTGTTGCAGTCCGGCCCCGACCGGCCGGCGCTCCTTGTCGATTGCGCCCACAACGACGACTCGGCCGCGCGGCTCGTCGCCGCGTTGCGCGAGGACTATTCCTATCGGCGGCTCATCCTTCTCTTTGGCGCGCCCGAGGATAAGAACGTGCGCGGTATGCTCACGCGTCTCTTGCCGCTCGCCGACGAGATCGTCTTTACAACCGCCAACCACCCGCGATCGGCTTCGCCAGAACAACTGGCGCAGATGGCCGCTGAGCTGGGCTACAACGCCGCGGTCAGCCACTCGGTTTCCCAGGGCCTCGACATGGCGTTAACCGCCGCCGAGCCGGGTGATCTGGTCTGCGCGACCGGTTCGATCATCGTCATCGGCGATTTGCTAAATCACTGGGACTCTTTACAATCCGGCAGTACCCCCTATGGATGACTTCGACTTCACCCAGTTTCCCGACTTCCCGGAACTCTTCCCCGAACTGGGCGACGACCTGTTCGATCAGCCGATGACGCAAGACAGCAACGGGCTGATCGAGTGCCCTTTCTTGCCGCTGCGCGACGTAGTCTTATTCCCCCAGATGGTCATGCCGTTGTTCATCGGCCGCGAACGCTCGCTGGCGGCCATCAACGCCGCCAACCGCAACCATGAGAACCTCATTGTCGCCGCCCAGCGCGACAACGACGCGCTCGACCCGGAAGAGAACGACCTCTATGTCATCGGCACGGAGGCAACCATCGGCCGCGTCCTGCGCATGCCCGACGAAACGACCAGCGTCCTCGCTCAGGGGCGGCGGCGGGTCGAGATCGTGGAATTCACACAGTGGAAGCCTTACATCCGCGTTCGCGCCCGCGTCATCGAGGAGCCGGAGGAGTGGCACGGCAACACTGAGGCGCTCATGCGCGCCGTCCAGGCCCTGTTCGAGAAGGTAGTCAGCCTGAACCACAGCCTGCCTGAAGAGGCTTACACCTACGCCTTGAATCTGGGCGAGCCGGGTTGGCTGGCTGACTTCGTAGCCTCGACGCTGCCCGTTCCGGTCGCCACGCGCCAGGAGATCATTGAAATCCTCGACCCGCACGAGCGCTTGCAGACCATTAGCGTCCTGCTGGCCAAGGAACTGGACGTGCTGGAACTGGAGGACGAAATCCAGAACCAGGTGCAACAGGAGGTCGACCGCTCCCACCGCGAACATTTCCTGCGCGAGCAAATGCGCGTTATCCAGGGTGAGCTGGGCGAGATGGATGTCTTCGGGCAGGAGTTAAGCGAGCTGCGCGAGGCCGTGGCGCGGAAGAATCTGCCGGAGGGTGTCAGGGCCAAGACGGACAAGGAGCTTTCCCGGCTGGCGGCGATGCCACCGATGTCGCCGGAGATCGGCATTATCCGCACTTACATTGACTGGATCCTCGACCTGCCGTGGATCGAAGAGTCGCCCGATAACCTGGACGTGGCCAACGCGGCGGCCGTCCTCGACGCCGACCACTACGGGTTGGAAAAAATCAAGGATCGCATCCTGGAGTATATCGCCGTCCGCCGGATCGCTGCCGAGAGCATGCGCAGTCCCATCCTCTGCTTCGTAGGGCCACCAGGAACCGGCAAGACGTCGCTCGGCCGCTCCATCGCCCGGGCGCTCGGCCGCGAGTTCGTGCGCATCAGCCTCGGCGGCGTGCGCGACGAGGCGGAGATTCGGGGCCACCGCCGCACCTACATCGGGGCCATGCCCGGCCGCATCATCCAGGCCATGCGCCGCGTCGGCACGCGCAATCCGCTGTTTATGCTCGACGAGGTGGACAAGCTCGGCTCTGATTTCCGTGGCGACCCTTCGGCGGCGCTGCTGGAAGTTCTCGATCCGGAGCAGAACAATAGCTTTGTCGATCACTACCTCGGCATGGAGTACGATCTGTCGCGCGTACTGTTCGTCACCACGGCCAACTATCTCGACCCCATCCCGCCCGCGCTGCAAGATCGCATGGAGATTATTGAGTTCTCCAGTTATCTGGAGGAAGAGAAGCTGGGCATTTTGCGCCAGTTCCTCGTGCCGCGCCAGTTGGAGGAACACGGCCTGAACGACCGGGGCCTCAAGTTCGAGGAAGAGGCGCTGAAGACGCTCATCCGCGAATACACGCGCGAGGCGGGTGTGAGGAACCTGGAGCGCGAGGTCGCCAACGTCTGCCGCAAGATCGCCCGGCAGGTGGCCGAGGGCAAGTCGCCGCCGCGCCACGTCACGGCAGCCCTGGTGCGGCAGTTCCTCGGCCCGTCGCGCTTCGCCGACGACATCCGGCCCGACGTCGACGAAGTGGGTGTGGCAACCGGCGCGGCCTGGACGGCGGCGGGCGGCGAACTGATGATCATCGAGGTCAACCTGATGCCCGGCAAGGGCACGCTGACGCTGACCGGCCAACTGGGCGAGGTGATGCGCGAGAGCGCGCAGGCCGCGCTGACCTACACCCGCAGCCAGGCCAAAGCGCTGGGCATTGAGCCGGAGCGCTTCGAGAAGCAAGACATCCACATCCACCTGCCCGAGGGCGGCGTGCCCAAGGACGGGCCATCGGCCGGGGCGACGCTGGCGACGGCGCTCATCTCGGCCTTCACCGAGCGCCCCATCCTGCGCGACGTGTGCATGACCGGCGAGATCACACTGCGCGGCCGCGTTTTGCCCGTCGGCGGCGTGCGTGAAAAGGCGTTGGCGGCCCGCCGCGCCGGCGTTCGCACCTTCATCTTGCCGCGCAAGAATGAGCGCGATTTGCTGGAGATTCCCGAACATCTGCGACGGGACGTGGAGTTCGTCCTGGTCGACCGCATCGAACAGGTTATCGAGGCCGCGCTGTTGCCGGAAGAGTAGGAACCACAGATTACACGGATTACACAGATTGAAGAGGAGTTATCCGCAGCTGGGGCACATTTTCGGAAGCAGAGATGAAGTAATCTGTGAAATCTGGGTAGTCTGCGGGTTCGCTTCTGAGAGCCATTCATGAATATTCCCGTTGCCACTTTCTCTATCGTTGCCTATGACCCGGGCCGCCAGGAGTGGGGCGTGGCGGTGCAGTCGAAGTTCCTGGCCTGCGCGGCGGTGGTTAGTTGGGCGCGGGCCGACGCGGGCGCGGTGGCGACGCAGTCGTTCGCCAACATCGCCTACGGCGCGGACGGGCTGGACATGATGGCCCGCGGGGCGACGGCCGAGGAGACGATCCGCGACCTGACGACGGCCGACCCGCAGCCCAACCAGCGCCAGGTCGGCGTCGTCGACCGGCAAGGGCGGGCCGCGGCTTACACCGGGCCGGAGTGCTACGACTGGGCCGGCCACATCGTCGGCGAGGGCTTCGCCTGCCAGGGCAACATTCTCGTGCCGGGAACCGTTGAGGCAATGGCCGGGGCATTTGAGACGGCGCGGCGCGGGCCGGGGGAGCTGGCCGACTGGCTGGTGGCGGCGCTGGCTGCGGGGCAGGCGGCCG
>CAZSOD010000015.1:0-38494 GCA_964608255.1 uncultured Ardenticatenaceae bacterium | reverse complement strand
GCCGCTGCTCGGGTTCGGTGATACGCGCAGGCCGGGAAGATCGAGTGCCGTTTCCAGCCCGGTAACGCCTTTGTTCTTGAGCACCTCGCTTTCCTCCTTGGAGAGCTTCACGGCGTCCACGGTCACGCGCATCTCGCGGGTCAATTCACCGCGCAGGTCGCGGCGCAATTCGTCCAGCTCGCGTCTAAGTTCATCCATGCTGCGGCGTTGCTCATCACGTTCGCGCTGGAACTCGTCCATGTCCCGTTGATGCTCGTCCATGTCCCGCTGGTGCTCATCCATGTTGCGTTGGTACTCGTCCAGATCGCGCTGGTAATCGGCCTGGTCCTCTTCGCTCAGGCCTTCGGGCATCGGCTACCCGCTGATGCTCATCCACCTGCTTCAGACGATCTTCATCTCCATTGACGTGCTGCTCCTGCGCCAGCTTCTGCCGGACGGCGAAAAGGTGGTCGGCTGGTACAACAGCGCCTGGAAGTGGTTCAACGCGCTGCAAATCATCCCTGCCTACTTCACCCTGGCTCTGTTCCCGATTATCAGCCGGGCCATCAAGGAGAACATGGATGCGGCGCGGCGCATGTACCGGCTGTCGCTAAAGCTCATGCTGCTGCTGGCCCTGCCGACGGCGGCCGTTTTTACCTTCGCCGCCTACCCGTTGATCGGGCTGCTGGGCGGCCGCGAGTTCCTGCCGCAGGGGGCCATCGCGCTGCAAATCATCATCTGGTCCATCCCCTTTGGCTGGCTCAACAGCGTCACCAACTACGTGCTCATCGCCCTGGGGCTGGAACGCATGCAGCCGCGCGCGTTTGCCATAGCGGTCGGGTTCAACGTTGTCGCCAATCTCTTACTCATCCCGCGCTACAGCTACGTCGCCGCGGCGGTCATCACGGTTCTGTCGGAGGTCGTGCTGCTGGCGGTATTCAGCTACTATTTGCGGCAGCGTGGCGCGGCCGTTAACTGGCTGCAGCTGGCGGGCCGCCCGGCGCTGTTAACGGCGTTGACGCTGGCCGCGTTGTGGCTAGGCGGGCAGTTGCACCTGCTCATTGGCCTTGCCTTCGGCGTGGCTGTCTATCTCATTGGCCTCTTCGCCCTGCGCATCATCGGCGTCGAAGAGCGCGCCGCCCTGGGCGACGTGCTGCCCGCGCGGCTGGCGCGGCGTTTGGGATGGTGAGTCGTAGACAGCGGCCGGGGCCTCGAGGGTTGGGCAGATAGCCGCAGTCCCTTACCTCGTGTCCGCCGTCAGCGCCCGGAGGCTTCGTCACTCGTCGCTCGTCACTCATAATTCTTATGCTCCGCCGACTGCTACTCGTCGTCATCTTGCTCGTTGCCACGGCGTTGCGCGCCATCGACCTGGATAACTTCCCCACGCCACAGGGAACCACGCCGCCGGGGCTGGAGCATGACGAAGTGGCCCACTGGCTCATCAACCGCGCGATTCTGGCCGGTCACCATGCCGTCTACTTCACCGAAGCGTATGGTCACGAAGCGCTGTATCACTATGCGCAGGCGTTCCTTGGCTCGGCTATCGGCGACCATGCGTTTGCCCTGCGCTTGCCCTCGGTTTACCTCGGCGTTCTGCTCTGCGCCGTGAGCTATGCGCTCGGCCGGCGGCTCTTCGACGCGCGGATGGGGCTGCTTGCGGCAGCATTTCTGGCCATCCTCTTTTGGCCGGTCTTCTACAGCCGGCTGGCGCTGCGGGCCATCATGCTACCTGTCCTCGCCGGATTGTCCGCCGTTGCCTGGTGGGTGGCTCAGGGCGCTGGGGAGCGGACAAGGCCCGTGGAGCCGCCAGATCCGCCCCTTGCCGCCAACCAATCGCCACCTCTTTCTCCCTCGCTCCCCCGCTCCCGCGCTCCCCTACGCACAAGCTGGTTCCTGGTGAGCGGCCTCCTCGCCGGCCTCTCGCTTCATACCTACATGGCCGCGCGAGCCGTCCCCATCTTCTACGCGCTATTTACCGCTTACCTGGCGCTCTTTCAGCGCGGCACATTCCGGGCAAGCCAGCGGGGCCTCGTCGCCTTCTGGCTGGCGCTGGTCGCCGTCGCCTTACCTCTGGCCGCGTTCCTCATGCTCAATCCAGGCGCTGAGGCGCGCATTGGCGAGGTGGACGAGCCCCTGCGGGTGCTGCTGGCGGGCGACCCGCGTCCGGTAATTCTAAATGCGATAAAGATCGCCAGCGGCTTTGCGCTGCGCGGCGATCCCCTGTGGCGGCAAGGCATTGCCGGGCGGCCCGTGTTCGACCCCGTGCTAGGGCTACTGTTCTATGGCGGTGTGGCGATCTGCTTCTGGCGCTGGCGACAGCCGCGCTACGCCTTCATGCTGCTCTGGTTGGGCGCGTCGGCCGTCCCCAGCTTGGTTACCATCGATGCACCCAGCACGATCCGTATGATCAATATGTTGCCGGTGCTACCGCTTTTCCCGTTTCTGGCAGCCCGTTCGCTGCTCAATTGGACCAGAACGCGTTCCGTCCGGTCTGTCAAGGCAGATCGGGCACGAATTATCCACATTGCCCCCCAGTTATCCACAGTGTGGACAAGGTTATCCACAGATTTAGTCACAACCCTCTCCGGGGGAGTGCTGATTCTGCTGCTGCTCTACCACGTCTGGCAGACGACCCATGGCCTGTGGCGCGTCTGGCCCGCCAGCGACGAGGTGCAGTTCGTGTGGCAGGCAGCGCTGACCGAGGCGGGGGCCTACCTCGACACCTCGAGCGACGCCGGGCCGGTCGCCATCGGCGGCTGGACGCCGGACACGATGGATCCGCCGACGATGGAGTTGACGCTGCGGCGCGATGACCTGGCCCTGCGCTACTTCAACCCGGCCGAGAGTCTGATCCTGCCCGCGCCAGCAGGCGGCGCGGCGCGAGTCGTCCGGCCGGCCATCCTGCCGCTCGCGCCAGCGTTGGAAGCGATCACAGGCCCATGGTTGATCATAGCCGAACGGGCCGCGCCGGGCCGGCAGTTCGCGCTATACCGCTACGAAGCGACGCCGAAACTCATTCCAACCGTCCCGCTCAGTCTGGACTTCGGGGAGGAACTGCGCTTGTTGGGCTATGACGTGAATCCGGGCTGCGCCGACGTGACCGCGCCCTGCGAGCTAGTCACCTACTGGCGCGTGCTGGCCCAGAGCGACGGCCCGCGGCGCATCTTCCTCCACCTCGTCGGCCCGAACGGCCAGGTTGCGGCCCAGGACGACCGCCTCGGCGCGCCGGCCCAGTACTGGCGACCCGGCGATGTCGTCGTGCAGCTCCTAACCCTCCCGCGCACCGATGGGCAGTTGCGCCTTGGTGTCTATGATCCTGTCTCCGGTGAGAGGCTGCGGGTAGGAGAACAAGAGTATTATGAGATCAGCAGGTCAGCATTCGAAAACCGACTCACTGGCCTACTGAGTCCCTGACCTACTGACCCAGCGGCTCACTTACCACTGCCTCACGGCGCTACCCGATTCAGATCCCGTGGAAACAACGTCGCCAGGCGCAGATTTGGCAGCCCAAGCAGTTGCATCACCAGGCGCTCCAGCCCAATGGCAAAGCCGCCATGCGGAGGCATGCCATAGCGGAAGGCTTCCAGGTAAGTCTCGAAGGGCGCGAGCGGGTATCCGGCTCGCTCCAGGGCGGCCAAGTAGTCGCCGTAGCGGTGCAGCCGCTGGCCGCCCGTCACCAGTTCCGTGCCGCGAAAGAGCAGGTCGAATGAGTTGGAGTAGTCCGGACGCGCCGGGTCAGCGTGGGTGTAGAACGGCCGCTTGACCATCGGGTAGCCGGTTACAAAGAGGAAATCGCTGTCATACTCGCGCCGCGCCCACTCGCCCAGCCGCCGCTCGTCCTGCGGTGATAGGTCCGGCTCGCCGCGAACGTCGTCACCGTGCAGTTGTAGGATAAGCTCCTGCGCGTCGGTGAAGTGGATGTGAGGAATGTCGGGCGGGACAGCCGGCAGCGCCGCGCCAAGCAGCGCCAGGTCGGGCGCATGCGCCGCGCCAACGTAGTCGAAGATGCCGGCGATGACCTCGCGCAACAGGCGCATGACCGTGAAGTGATCCTCGATGAAGCCGAACTCCACATCGAGGCTGACGTACTCGTTGACGTGGCGGATGGTGTCATGGGGTTCGGCGCGAAACACAGGGGCGACCTCGTAGACGCGCTCAAAGACGCCCACCATGATCTGCTTGTAAAACTGCGGACTTTGCGCCAGAAAGGCGGGGCGGCCGAAGTAGTCGAGCTTGAAGACATTTGCCCCGCTCTCCGTGGCCGAGGCGACGATCTTCGGCGTCTGCACCTCGGTGAAGTGCCGGGCGTTGAGCGTGGCCCGAAAGCCGGCCATCGCCCCGGCCGACAGGCGGAAGACGGCCCGCCGCGCTGGATGGCGGTTGAGGACGACGGCGTGGTCAAGCAGCGTCGGTAGGGCCGCGTTAAGCTGGCGCTTGTGCAGCGGCAGCGGCGGCGCCTCGGTGACCGGCGTGATTACCTCAAACGACGGCGACAGCAGTTCCAACCCGCCGGGCGCCTGCGGGTTGGCCATCACCCGGCCGCGCAGCCGCACAACGCTCTCCAGGGCCAGCCCGGCCAGCGGCGCGAGGTCGGCGTCGTTTTCGGTCACGGCCTGCACCGTCCCCCAGCCGTCGCGCACGACGACAAACGTCACCCCTCCCAACCGCCGCACATTATGGAGCCAGCCGTGGACGCCAACCTCCTCGCCAATGTGTTCGTTCGCCTCTACCGTACGTATCTCCATCGTTCGTCTCCTGCTACCTATCTCGCGCCATGTCGTGCGGCCGACTGAATCACCCGGCCGCTTCGCTTCCTAGCGTAGGATCTTCTGGCGCAAAACAAAAAGCCCTCGTCCTCTACTGGAGGACGAGGGCCGCAAAGCCATCGTGGTGCCACCGCCATTTGCCCCACCTGGGGGCCTCAGCCGGTCGGGACGTGCCCCAACCGTTGCGCGCTAACGGGCGCACCCGGAGGCGGTTACTGGGCCATTGGCCGGTTCGCCGCTCGGCTCGGGGGTGTCATCGTCGAGGCCTGGAGACGAAGCTTACAGCGCGCGCCTCGCTCTCTAGACACCAGGTGATCTCGTCGACCTGTCCCCGTCATCGCCGGTGCATGTTCGATTAGCGAACATAGTAACGGAGATGGTGACCGTTGTCAACCGGGCAATGGGCCGGCGGAAAGGCCGTCGCTCCTGCTCAATCGCTGTCTCGCCACCATATACAGACGTGAGGCGACGAAACGTCTGGCCCTACTCAATACTTATGACCTGGAACTCAACAAGACCGGCCGGCGTCTCGGCGCGGACGGTCTGGCCCTTTTTCGCGCCCAGCAAGGCGCTTCCTAGAGGCGAAATATTGGAGATACGGCCGCGTGTCGGGTCCGCCTCATGCGCGCCGACGATGACGTAAGTCTCCTCATCGTCCAGCCCTACCTCACAAACGGTAACGGTACTGCCGATGCGGACAACGTTCGACGGCCCCTTGTTCTCAATGACTTTGGCGCGGCGCAACGAGTCTTCAAGTTGCCGGATGCGCGCCTCGATGAAGCCCTGCTCCTCCTTGGCATCATGGTAATCGGCGTTTTCCTTGAGATCGCCCTGCTTGATAGCCGTTTCCAGCTTCTGGGCCACCTCCTCGCGCCGTACCGTCTTCAAGTGGGTCAGCTCGTCCTCGATCTGTTTCAGACCTTCCGGGGTCAGGTAAACGGTGTCGTTATCGATCATCACTCTCATCTCCAAATCAGAACCGTCGCGCCGCAGGCCGCTCGCGGCCGTTCCGCCACAAGCCCAATATGAATGAAGCCGGCCTGGGCGCGGTCGGCTTGAAGGGACCAACTCGCCAATCAGGTGGGCTAGAGATCGTCCCGCGGGCCGTTGGCAGGTAACAGCCGGAGGACTTGGGGGAAAAGGGCGCGCGAAACGGTCATTAGGCTCATGGGCAGTTTCACGGCTAGTATAGCCGGGAGGCGATAGCTTGTCTAGCCCGAAACGCAGCGCACGGCCAGGGAGCGAAGTGGCCGGCCAGCTCGCTCCCCTGCCTCTCTACGCTTCCGAGCCAGCCATCAACAGGCCAACGCGCTCGCGCGTGGCCTCGGCGATCGGCAGCGTCTTGACGATGCGCCCATCGAACATGACCGCGACCCGGTCGGCCAGGCTGAGGACCTCGTCCAGTTCGGCCGAGACGAGCAGCACGGCTACGCCCGCGTCGCGCTGGGCGACGATCTGCTTGTGGATGAACTCGATCGAACCAACGTCGATGCCGCGCGTAGGCTGATTGGCAATGAGCAGCTTGACCGGCCGCGAGAACTCGCGTGCGACGATGACCTTCTGCTTATTCCCGCCCGACAAATTGCTGGCATGGGTATAAATCGAGGGCGTGCGCACGTCGAACTGCTTGACCAGCCTGTCCGCGTTCTCGGAAATCTCTTCCCGGTCGAGTACGGCATTTTTCGAGTAGGGCGTCCGGTAGTACCGGTTGAGCACCAGATTATCGGCAATGGTGTAGCTCATCACCAGGCCATGTTTCTCGCGGTCTTCGGGGATGTGGGCTACGTCCAGTTCGGTAATCTGGCGCGGCAGGGCGCCGGTGGCGTCCTCCCCGGCAATCGTGACCCGGCCCGCCTCCATCGGCCGCAAGCCAGTCAGTGCTTCGACGAATTCACGCTGGCCGTTACCCTGTACGCCGGCCACGCCCAGAATCTCTCCCGCCCGCACCTCCAGGCTGATGTCCTTCACCGCCAAATGTTTGCGCTCGTCGCGCACCTGCATGCCCTCGATCTTCAGCACAGGCTCGGTCGGATGGGCATCGTCCTTCTCGACCTGGAGGATAACCTTGCGGCCGACCATCAACTCGGCCAGGCTGGCCTCGGTCGAGGTCTTGGGGTCGGCATTGCCGGCGACGCGGCCGCCGCGCAGAACACTGATGCGATCGGCGACAGCCAGCACTTCCTTCAGCTTGTGGGTGATGAAGATGATGGACACGCCGCGCTTGGTCAGGTCGCGCATGATGCGAAAGAGTTCGTTTGCCTCTTGCGGCGTCAGCACGGCGGTCGGCTCGTCAAGAATGAGAACGTCGGCATTGCGGTAGAGCGCCTTGATAATCTCCACGCGCTGCTGCAAGCCCACCGGCAGGTCTTCCACTTCGGCCGTCGGGTCAATCGACAGGCCATACCGTTCCGAAAGCTCCCTCACGCGCCGGTTGGCCTCCCGCTTGTCAATGTAGCCGGCTGCTTTCGTCACCTCCGCGCCGAGAATAACGTTTTCGGCGACGGTCATGACCGGAACCAGCTGGAAGTGCTGATGCACCATGCCCACGCCGCGGGCGATGGCGTCGCCGGGGTTGTGCAGGACGGCTTTCTCGCCCTTGATCCATATCTCGCCCTGATCGGGGTGATAGAGGCCGTACAGGATGTTCATCAGCGTGCTCTTGCCCGCGCCATTTTCGCCTAGCAGGGCGAGGATTTCGCCGCGCCGCAAGAGCAAATCAACGTGGTCATTGGCCAGCACGCCGGGGAACTGCTTGGTAATACCCCGGGCTTCCAGAACGATGGGGGCTTCGTCGTTGTTGGTCATCGAAACTCCGTGAAGCGACTTGTCGGCCGTAGGCGATTGCGTTTGTTTCTAGCCCTCGGTTTCGTAGGCCTGGCCGGAGGCGGCCGGCGCGCGGGAGCGGCCGACGAAGCCGGCCAGCACGAGAATGGTCGCCAGATAGGGCAGGCTGCCGATCAACTGCGGCGGTAAGCCGACGCCGCTGAATTGCAATTGCGTATTCAGGGCATAGAGGAAGCCGAACAGCAGCGCGCCGCCCCAGGAACCCAGGGGCGTCCACTTACCAAAGATCATGATCGCCAGAGCCAGGAAGCCGCGGCCGTTCGTCATCAGCCGCTCAAATGAGCCGACGCCCTCCAGCGTGAGGAATGCGCCGCCCAGCCCGGCCAGCGCCCCGGCGAGCATAACATTAATGTAGCGCGTACGAAAGACGTTGATGCCCACCGTGTCGGCCGCCCGCGGGTGCTCGCCTACCGCGCGCGAGCGCAAGCCCCAGCGCGTGTAAAACAGCACGTAATGGACGACAAAGACCAGGATGATCGCCAGGTAGGTAATGGGCGGATTATCGAACAGCACCCGGCCGATTAACGGAATGTCGGCCAATGGCCCCAGGGCCACGGGCTGGAACTTGCCCTTGGTCGTCAGCCCGGCGACGTAGAAGTAGCCGGTCAGACCTGTCGCCAAGATGTTAATGACGGTGCCGGCGATGATCTGGTCCATCTTCAGCGTGACCGCCATGTAGGCCAGCAGCAAGCCCATGACCGCCCCAGTCAGAGCGCCGATGATTGTGGCTAACCACAAGTTGCCCAGGGACACATTAGCAAGAAAGGCGACGAAGGCCCCCAGGAGCATCTGCCCTTCGATTCCGATGTTGACCACGCCGCTGCGCTCGCCGATGAGGCCGCAGAGCGCGCCCAGGATGAGCGGCGTCGACTGGCGGATGGTCGAGGCCAGCACGGCCGTCGTCACGCGGTCGTTGGTGGCATAGGCGTAGGCGATCGAACCGACGATAATCGCCCCGATCAGCAGAAACCATTTGTTCTTTAAAACCCAACGGGTCGAAGCAGGGCGCGCGGGCGCAGTCAGTTCCATGATGTTCTCTCCTGCTACTGACCGCTCCAGCCGCGGCTGAGCGTCACCTTGTCATCCTCGCTATCGCGCTGCCGGATAAGCTTCTTCACGATGATGTCGGCGGACACGAAGAAGAGGATGAAGGCCGTGATCACGTCGGTGATCTCCTTGGCCACGCCGGCATCGAACTGCATCTGGCTGGCGCCGGCGCGCATGCCGCCCAGTAGCAGCGCGGCCGGAATGACGCCGAAGGGGCTTGTCTTGCCGAGCAGGGCGGTTGTGATGCCGTCGAAGCCCAACCCGGCGTTGAAACCTGGCTGATAGCGCCCGACGATACCCAGGGTCTCTACCGCGCCACCCAGACCGGCCAGGAAACCACTGATAGCCATGCTCACGATGATCATCCGCGCGACGCGGATGCCGGCGTACTGGGCCGCGCTGGGGTTCAGTCCGACCGTGCGGATCGCGTAGCCCAGCGTCGTCCGGTAGAGCAGCCACCAGACAATGACCGCGGCGATGATGGCAAAGATGAAGCCCAGTGGAATATTGCCCAGAATCGGCAACTCGGCCGAGGGCAGAATCTTCGGCGTGCGGGCCACGATGTTGGTCGGCGACGGGTCCTTCCACGGCCCGTCGGCCAGGAAGTCGGTCAGGTTAATGGCGATGTAGTTGAGCATGATGGTCACGATGACCTCATGCGCGCCGGTATAGGCCCGCAGCGCGCCCGGGATGGCGCCATAGGCCGCGCCGGCCAGGCCGCCGATGATCAAGGCCAGTGGGGCGTGGATGATCGCCGGCAGACCCTGAATGGCGAAGCCGGCATAGGCGGCGACGATGGCCCCGACGAGCAACTGGCCCTGCGCGCCGATGTTAAACAGACCGGCCTTAAAGGCAAAAGCCACCGCCAGACCCGCAAAAATGAGCGGCGTCGACTTCTCGAGTGTCCGCTGGATGGCCATTGGCGAGCCAAACGCGCCCTTGATGAGCGCGGCATAGGCGTCCAACGGGTTGGCCCCCGATGCCAGCAGCAGAATCGCCCCGATGAGCGCGGCCAGAAGAACAGCCACCAGCGGAACGTTTATGCTCCGCCAGATGCGCCGCAGCCAGCTTCGCGCCTGATCTCCTCTGTCGTCCGATGCCGGAACCGTGGTCATACCCACCTCATATGCAATGTGCGACGTGCCCTGGCGGACACGTCGCACATGAGACTGCTACCCAGTCAAGATGCGGGGGACGGTGTGGCCGTCCCCCGCTGTGGGCGTGTCGCGATTAGCCCGGGTTGTAGCCGGTGGTGATGGAACCGTCGATCAGGCCGGCGGCGGTCGTATCGATCAGGTCCTTAACGTCCTGCGGCACGGCGCTGTCGTGATCGTGGTACGGGGCCAGACCGACTTCGCCGAAGAAGTTGCCGCCCGGGAACTCACCGTTGACCGACATGGTCGCCAGATCGACGACGCCGGGGGTGATGAGCTTCATGGCGCTGGAGACGAGGCACGGATGCGCCTCAGGCACAGTCTCCCACTGATCGCTGTCAACGCCGATGCACCACAGACCCTCGTTGCCAGCCGTCTGGATCAACGCGCCGTTGCCGGTCTTGCCGCCGGCGCCGAAGACGACGTCCGCACCCTGGTCAATGGCCTGCTGAGCCGTGGTCGCGCCCCACTCCGGGTCGGTGAAGGCCACGTCAAGGCCGCCGGGATGGTAGGTGTCGATGATGGTGATGTCGGGGTTAACCGACAGAGCGCCGTTCTTGTAGCCCTCGTTGAAAGCCACAACCGGGGGAACCAGGTCGGTGCCGAGCACCGAGGCGATGGTGCCGCTCTGGCTGAGCGAAGCGGCCAGCACACCGGCCAGGTAGCCCGCCTTATCCTCGTTGAAGATCAGGCCGGTCAGGTTGGGCATGGCCTCACCCTGGAACTGGTCGACGCCGATGAAGTCGATGTCGGGGTAGGTTCCGGCGGCTTCGGCCGTCGCCTCGCCCATGGCAAAGCCAACGGTGACAATGATGTCGTAACCCTGATCGGCGAACAGGCCAATGTTGGCGCCGTAGTCCTTGGCGTCCTTGGTCTCGATGTAGTCAACCTTGGCCGCGCCCAGGGCTTCGGCCGCCTGCTGCGCGCCTTCCCAGGCCGACTGGTTGAACGATTTGTCATCGATCTCGCCGACGTCCGTGACGAGGCCAACGCAGACGACATCCTCAGCGGTGCAATCGGCGTCGCCGCTGGTTTCCTCGGCCGGCGCAGCCTCGGTGGGTTCGGCGGCCGTGTTGTCGGCCGGCGCTACTTCTTCGCCACCGGTCTCAGCCGCAGCGGTCGGCTCGGCGGTCGTCTCGGTCGTGCCGCCACCGCAGGCGACGGTGACCATCGCCAGCAGCAGCAAAGCCGTAAGCAACAATACCAAACGCTTCATTTCTTTCTCTTCTCCTTGCTTTCTCTAGAGCGTTAGGGAACTTAATGCGGTCGAATGGGTATATTCGCTGAAACATGGGGTCAGGCAGTTGCCCTAGACCTGGCGCGCCATGGATAGCGAAGTATCCCACCCTAGGCCGCACTGACAGACCGTATTGTGACGCAAGGTGCGGGAAAAGACAATAGTTGGCGGCACTTTTGTCGCGGGCGCGAGCGCCGCCACCCTACGACAGTTAGCCGCCGGACGTCTTGCCCGGTGAACACGCGCGCTCCCATGCCCGCCGCCTACGGTTCGCCGGTCTCCGGCAGCCCAACCGCGGAATGTTGCCGGATAAAACCCAGGATGGATGTCCAAACCTCCGTATGGGCGCGCTCAAATGGCCGCATCAGTTCGTGCCCCGCATCCGCATAAACCGTGAGCGTTTTGGCCGGGCCTGGCAAGGCAGCGAAAATAGCGCGCGCGTTTTCCGGCGGCGCGGCCACGTCCTCTTCGCCGACATAGAGATGAACCGGCGCGTCGAGTTGCGGCCAGAGCTTGCGGCCGTAGGCGATGGTCTGGACCATCTCGTGCATCCCGGCCAGCGGCACACGGCTTATCTCCGGCAGCGTCGCCTGGAAGTCGGGGCTATCGAAATCGACCGTGGGGTCAAAGTCCAGCACGCGCTCGCGGACAAGGTGCTGCATGCTCTCGCGCTTGCTCTTGTGCGGGTAATACCAGGGCACGAAGAAGCGCGCATATTTGATGTAGCGCAGACGCCGGTCGGGCACGTCATAGACCGGAGCAAGCATGGCGATGCCCTTCACCCCGCCAAACTTGAGCGCGACGTGGGCAGCCAGGATGTTGCCCATCGAATGGGCAATGAGGAACAGTTCATCGGAGTTGGCCCGCGCCGCCTTGAACGCCTCCTCGGCCTCCGCCAGCCATTCCTTCCGGCCAGCGGTCTTCAGTTTGTCGGGGTAATGGCCATGACCGGGCAGCAGCGGGCAGTTGACGAACAGGCCGTGACGGGTGAGATACTCGGCCAGGGGGCGCGAACTGATCGGGCTACCCATGAAGCCGTGGAGAAACAGGACGCCAACGCGCCGGCCGTCGTCCTGTGGGGTGACACACTCAAGCTGGTAGGGCCGCCGCTCCGGCGGAACGTCATAGGTGGGTTGGAATGGCATAGGCGGACGTTACCTCGGAGCGGAAGTATAGAACCGGACGCGGGGGCAGGCAATAATGCCAGCGGGGAAGCGGTGGAGCAGCAAAGGACTCACCCCCGCTCCCCCGCAAAGCTAGAGCGCGCCCAATCTGATAGAATACGATTCATGTCCATCCACGTCCTCTCCGACCAGCTTGCCTCGCAAATCGCCGCCGGCGAAGTGGTCGAGCGGCCGTTCTCGGCGGTCAAGGAACTGGTCGAGAACAGCATCGACGCCGGAGCGACAACCATCACCATCGACATTCGCGGCGGGGGGCGCGAGCTCATCCAGGTGGCCGACAACGGCGGCGGTATCGACGCGACCGAGATCGAGACCGCCTTTCTGCGCCATGCCACGTCGAAGCTGAACTCGGCCGACGACCTCCACGACATCCGCACCCTCGGCTTCCGCGGCGAGGCGCTGGCGGCCATCGCCGCGGTCAGCCGTCTGACGGTCGTCAGCCGCGCCCGCGAGGCGACCACGGGCACGCGGCTCGTGCTGGAAGGCGGCCACGTGACCGCGCGCGAGGCGGTCGGCGCGCCCGCAGGCACGGTCATTGCCGTGGAGAACCTCTTTTACAACGTTCCGGCGCGGCTGAAGTTCCTCAAGAGCGTGACCACCGAGAAACGTCTCATCGATGAGTTCGTCACTCGCTACGCCCTGGCCTACCCTGGCATTCGCTTCCGGCTGGCCCACGACAATCGCGTGACGTTCCAAACCACGGGCAACGGCGAGACGGCCGACGTGCTGCTGGCGGTCTATGGCCCGGAGACGGCGCGCCAGCTCATTCGGGTTGGCGCGGCTGAGGGAGAGGCGGACGACCGGCCGGCGCGGGTGCGTGGCTACATCAGCGACCCGGCGCTGACCTGGCCTAACCGTAACCACATCCAGCTTTTCGTCAACGGTCGCTACATCCGCGACAACCGGCTGGCCTTCGCCGCCGTGCAAGCCTACCACACCTTGCTGCCCGGCGGGCGTTACCCCCTGGCGCTGCTCTTCCTCAACGTGCCGCCGGCCGATGTGGACGTGAACGTGCACCCGACCAAGATCGAGGTGCGCTTCCGCGACGAGGGGGCAATGTTTGGGGCGGTGCAGCGCGCCGCGCGCGCGGCGCTGCTCGGTTCGGCCCCGGTGAGGGCCATGGGCGGCTGGCCGCTGGAAGACGCCCGGCCAGTAGCGTGGGGTGGCTGGAGTGCGCGTCCCGGCTTTGGGCGTGACGCTGACGAAGGCGCTAATATGCCCGCCGCGCAACTTGACATTCCCTGGCAATTGCGCGGGCCCGAACGGGAAGACGACGCCACGCCCGCGGCAGCGGCCGCGTCGGCTCCGGGGCTACCAGGCATGGCTTCGTCCGGGGCGCGTTTGCCCATCATGCGCGTCGTCGGCCAGGTCGGCGCGGCCTACATCATCGCCGAGGGGCCGGATGGGCTGTTCCTCATCGACCAGCACGCCGCCCACGAGCGCGTGCTCTACGAGCAGTTCCTCACCCAGCGCCAGGCGCACCAGGTCGTGTCACAAGGTCTTGTCGCGCCGGCCACGGTCTACCTGTCGCCGTCACAGGCCCGGCTGGTGGAGGAGCGGGCGGAATTGCTGGCCGGATTGGGCTTCGCCATCGAGCCGTTCGGGCCGGGGGCGGTGCAGGTGCGAGCCGTACCGGCGATGCTGAGCCGCAGCGATCCGGCGGCCGCGCTGGCGGCCGTCGTCGGCGAGCTGGAGAATGAGACGACACCCCTACAGGCGCAGACCGAGGCCCTGGTCATCAAGCGGGTGTGCAAGACGGCGGCGATCAAGGCCGGGCAGACGATGACACGCGAGGAGATGGAGGCGCTGATCGCCCAACTGGAAGCGTGTGAGACGCCACACACCTGCCCTCACGGGCGGCCGACGCTTATCCACCTCTCGGCGGCCACGCTGGCGCGGCAGTTCGGCCGGACATAGCCCGTAGCGCGAACCCCCCTGGCTCGCGTCTGCCGGCGCGATTCTGGAGAATCGCGCTACACCCGCAAATACCAGTCGAAAAATCGCTCCGTCCGCCGCATCCAGTCCATCTCCGTCTCGTAGCGCAGGAATCCGTGTGGCTCCCCGGCGTAGGTCTTGTACTCGAAAACCTTATCGTGCCGGCGCAGCGCTTCGACCCACTCTTCCGACGACTGCGGCGGCACGACATCGTCCTCCAGCCCGTGCAACAGAAGAATTGGCGCGCGGACGTTGGCCATCTCGTGGATGGGCGACGCGGCCCGGTAGACGGCCCAGTTGTCGCGCGGGTGGCCGAGCATCATCTCCGTGTAAAGGCGCGTCCCCCGCTCGCACTGCGCCCACGACGAGTAGACGTTGGCGTCGCCGTACTTGCTGACGCCGCAGGCGAACAGGTAGTCGGGGTCGCGGGCCAGGCAGCAGGCGACCAGGTAGCCGCCATAGCTGCTGCCGAGGATGCCGATGCGCGCCGGGTCAACCGTTCCCAGCGTATGCAGGAAGCGCGCGCCGTGGAGCACGTCCTGCATATCGCCGACGCCCCAGTCGCCGTAGTTGGCGTGCTCGAAGTCGCGGCCGTAGCCGGTGCTGCCCCTGAAGTTGGGCGTCAGGTACGTATAGCCCTTGGCTACGAAGTACTGCGCCAGCCCGTCCCACTCAAAGCTGGAGCGGTCGGCCGGGCCGCCGTGGGGGCGGACGATAGCCGCGCCATTGGGCTTCGCCGGCCGCCAGAGCAGGGCCGGAATCTCCCGACCATCGAAGCTGCGGTAGCGCGCGTGCTCCGGCGTGACCCGCACCAGCGCCGCCAGAGCGGGCGGGGTGGAAAAGGTGATCGGCCGCATCTCGCCCGTCGCCACGTCCACGCGGTAAATATCGGGCGGCGTGGTCGCGTCCTCATACTCAACGGTCAGAAAGCGGCCGTCGGGCGACCAGCACGGGTTGGCAAAGTGCCCCTTGCCCTCCCGCAGCGCCCGCGCCTCGCCGTCCGCCAGAGGCGCGAGCCACAGGTCAACTGCTCCGTCGCGGTAGACGGTGACAGCCAGCCGCGTCCCGTCGGGTGAGATGGCGAACTGGGCCACGTCCCGGCCCAGCTCGGTCACTTGTCGCATCTCCTCGCCGTCTGGCCGGGCGCTCCACACCTCCGTCCAGCCGCTGCGCTGGGAGAGGAAGGCGACCTGCGCGCCATCGGGCGACCAGCGCGGCGACCACGCTTTCTCTTTAGGCAGGCCGAAAAGCGTGATCACTTGAGCATTTGTTATGTCAACTAAGCGCAAGTCCCAGCGATTGAGATCGTCCGGCGGGCGGTGGACATAGGCCACGAAGCGGCCGTCGGGCGACGGCGCGGCCTCGAGGTTGTCGCCGGGGTCTTCGGCCAGCGGGCGGGGCCAATGGCCGTCGCAGTCGGTCAGCAACAGCACGGAGCCGTCACCCCGCGGGGCGTTGACGATCAGCCGCTCGCTATCGGGCAGCCACACGGGCGACGACGCGCCGGTGGCGAAATCGGTCACGTTGCGGGCCGGGCCGCGCCCGTCGCTGGGAGCGACCCAAACGTGGCCCCCTTGGGCAAAGGCCAGCCAGCGCCCGTCGGGCGACCAACGCGGCTCGCTGTCCCACCAGTAGATGGTGCGCTCGCGGTCGGCGGTGATGCGGCGCGGCCAGCCGCCGCCTAGCGCCTGAACGAAGATGTCGGAACGGCCGTCGCGCTCCCAGCCGAAGGCCACCTGCTCCCCGTCGGGCGACAGTTCGTGGTGGTGGATGAGGTTGAGCGAGTTGATGAGCGCCAGGCTCCAGCCGTCGGGTGGCTTCAGGTCGGGCCGGTCAACCGACGGCCAGCCGTTGCGCTCGTATTTCTCTATGACGACAACTTTGTTGGTCATGTCGGGCTCTTTCTTTCGAGCAAGGGAGCCGGGGAGCAGGGGAGCAGGGGCGACAGATCCATCTTACGGAGTCGTGCTGACGACGACCCCCTCCGGCAGCGGCTCGACCTCAACCGTGCCCAGATCGCGCTCCCGATGGTGCGGATAGATGGCCTTGTATCCCAGCGCCCGGCCGAGCGGGGCCAGCACAGCGAAGAGAAGTTTCTGCGCCCACGGCGGCGGGCTCATGAACTGCACCGTGTCGGCGAACTCCTGGGAGATGACGGCCAATTGCAGCGGGTTGGGCACGCCCTTCTTGTTCGTCTTGCCCTCCGCCGCCAGATTGAACAACGTGATCACCATCTGCTCAAAGCGCGCTGCCGGGCGAATTTCGACGATGACGCGGGCTTCCTCGTCGCCGGCGTTCCACCAATCGTGGGGAATGCCCTTCGGCAGATCGGCCGACTGCCCGGCCTCCAGTACGCCCGTCTTGCCATCGAGCATGTAGCCGATCTTGCCCTTCACCACGGTAAAGCGCTCGTCGATGGTCGGATGCAAATGCGCGCCCAGGACGGCGCCGCCCGGCCGCACCCGCAGGTCGGACACAAGCAGCTTGCCGCCCGTCTCCTCTGTGCCGATACGGGTATAGCCATACTCCCCGGTGATGGGGTTCTCAAATCGGTCGCCAGCTTTGGACATGGCCCCTCCTGTGATTTGGGTGTTACGATGAATGCCCCCTGGCCCGTGCCGGGCAACGGTATTGTGTTAGAGAAGGAGGCGGCGGTCAACGGCCATCACGGCCGAAACTTCGGCTCCACCTCATGGCAGGCCACCCAATGCCCCGGCCGAATCTCCCGCCACTCCGGCACGTACGTCGCGCAGTGGGGTTGGGCGATGGGGCAGCGGGTGTGGAAGCGGCAGCCCGACGGCGGATTGATGGGGCTGGGCACGTCCCCTTGCAAGATAATGCGTTGGCGGCGGCGGGCGGCCTTCGGATCGGGCACGGGCACGGCCGAGAGGAGCGCCATCGTATAGGGATGGAGCGGCTCCTCATACAGTTCGTCCTTCGGCGCGAGCTCGACCATGACGCCCAGGTACATTACCAGCACCCGGTCGCAGATGTGGCGCACCATGCTCAGGTCGTGGGCAATGAAGAGATAGGTCAGGCCGAGACGATCCTGTAGCTCCTCCAGGAGGTTGACGACCTGGGCCTGGATCGACACGTCGAGGGCCGAGATCGGCTCGTCGCAGACCAGAAACAAGGGGTCGGAGGCCAGGGCGCGGGCGATGCCGATGCGCTGGCGCTGTCCGCCGGAAAACTCGTGGGGAAAACGGTTGATAAAGCGCCCGTCAAGCCCTACCAGCATCATCAGTTCCTGAACCCGCTCCGTTCGCGCGGCATCTCCTTTGGCCAGGTTGTGGACGCGCAGCGGCTCGCCGACGATGCCGTTGACCGTCCAGCGCGGGTTGAGCGAGGCGTAGGGGTCCTGAAAGATCATCTGCGCCTGCCGGCGGATAGCCAGCCAATCGTCACCGCGCGCCGTCTGGACGCGATAGCCGGCAATAACACTCTCGCCCGCGGTCGCCGGGTAGAGGCCCAGCAGGGTGCGGCCGGCGGTGGACTTCCCGCAACCGCTTTCGCCCACAAGGCCCAGGGTTTCGCCGCGGCCGATCTCGAACGAGATGCCGTCGACGGCGCGGACGTAGTCCGTGGTGCGTTGCCATACCAACCCCTGCCGGATGGGAAAGTGCTTGGTAAGTCCAGTGACGCGGACGAGAGAGGTGTCGTGACTCATCGTTAGGTCAATGCCGGTTGGCTGTGGTCCATGGTCTGTAGTCCGTCGTCGGTCGTCGGCGCCGCCAATACCCAGCAGGCCGAGCGCTGCGTGGTAGAGACGGGCATGAGCGGCGGCCGCTCCACGCGGCAGCGGTCGATGACGTACTCGCAGCGCGGCGCAAAGGGGCAGCCGCGCGGCTCTACCAGCAAGCTGGGCGGCGCGCCGGGGATAGATTTCAGTCGCTCATCGCGCCGCCGGTCCACCCGCGGCAGCGCCCCGAGCAGCGCCAGTGTGTAGGGATGGCGCGGATGCTCGAAGAGGCTATCCACATCCGCCTCCTCGACGATCATCCCGGCGTACATCACGATCACCCGCTCGGCCAGCCCCGCGACCACGCCCAGATCGTGAGTAATCCAGATAAGGGCCATGCCCAGATGTTCGCGCATCCGCGTCACCAGCTCGACGATCTGGGCCTGGATCGTCACGTCCAGGGCGGTCGTTGGTTCGTCGGCGATGAGCAGGCTGGGGTTGCAGGCCAGCATCATAGCGATCATCACCCGCTGGCGCATGCCGCCGGAGAACTGGTGCGGGTAGTCGCCAAGGCGGCGCTCCGCGTCGGGGATGCCGACCAGTTCCAGCAGCTCGATGGCCCGCTTCGTGGCCTGTTCGCCGGTCATGCTGTAATGGCGGCGTAGCGACTCGGTCATCTGCCGTCGCACGCTCAGTACCGGGTTGAGCGACGTCATCGGGTCTTGAAAGATCATCGCGATCTCGCCGCCGCGCACCGCCTCCAGTTCATTCTCCGGCAGGGCCAGCAGGTCACGGCCCATAAACAGCGCCTGGCCGCCGGCGATCTCCCCCGGCGGCTGGGGGATGAGGCGCAGCACGGCCATCATGCTGACCGACTTGCCGCAGCCGCTCTCGCCGACAACGGCCACTACCTCACCCTCATGGACTTTGTAGGAGATGTCGTTGACCGCGTGGACGGTCCCTTCTGGCGTGTGAAAGCGCACAGCCAGGTTGCGAATGTCGAGCAGCACGTTCTGGCGGTTGGGCTTGTACCGATCGGAGAGCTGGTGGGCCGGCCGAATGGGCAGCCGCACCGGGGTGGGCGTCATCTCGCCCAGGTCGCGCGCGTTTGGCGTATTCATCAGACGTTCCGGCTCCGCGGGTCGAGCGCGTCGCGCAGCCCGTCACCGACAAAGTTGATGCTCAGAACCGTCAGCAGAATGAGCAGACCAGGGAATATCCACAGCCAGGGCGCGGACTCGATGTAGTTATAGGAGCCGTCGAGCATATTGCCCCACGTCGCCGTCGGCGGCTGGACGCCCATGCCCAGAAAGCTGATGTAGGCCTCGGACAGGATAGCCGTGGCGACGGCCAGCGTGGCGGCGACGACGATGGGCGCCATGCAGTTGGGCAAGATGTGGCGGAAGATGATCTGCCGCGTCGGCGTGCCGATGGAGCGCGCTGCCAGAATGAACTCGTTCTCCTTGAGGGACAGGAACTCGGCCCGGACGATGCGCGCGACGTACATCCAGCTCGTCACCCCGAAGATGACGATGATCCACAGCACACTGCCGCCGACCAACCGGGCGGCGATGATCAGCAGGAACAACGAGGGGATGATCAGCATCGCCTCGGTCATACGCATCAGCAGGCTATCGACAAGGCCCCCATAGTAGCCGGCGATGGCCCCGACCAGCACGCCGATGATGATCTCCAGGACGGCCGCAGTTAGACCAATTAACAGCGAGATGCGCCCGCCCTGAATGGTGCGCGCTAACACGTCGCGGCCGATCGTGTCCGTGCCAAAGGGATGCTCCAGCGAAGGGCCCTGCAGGCGCTGTCCGGTGTCGGTGGCATTGGCTCGCGCACTGGTGTAGACAAGGCCGCCGGCAAAGGCGTAGACGAACAGCAGGATGAGCATCACCGCGCCAGCCATAGCCATGCGGTGGCGGCGGAAGCGCCGCCAGGCCATCTGGCCGAAGGTCAGCGGCGGCGCGAGTTCGTCCGCGCCGGCGGACAGGGTGGCGGGAGTGGCGTCAAGCGTCGCCATCGTGGCCCCTCAGGAAGCGCAAGGGAGCGGGAGAGCGGGAGAGCGGGGGCGAGAAGAAATTCCCCTGCTCTCCTGATCCCCTGCTCCCCGGCATGGTCATTGCGCGTCTAGTCATAGCGAATCCGCGGGTCCAGCAACGCATACGTCAGGTCGGTGATGATCTGGAAGATAATCACCGTCACCGACAGGATGATAAGGATACCCATGACTACGGGCACGTCGAAGCGCTGCATATGGTCAAGGAATAGCCGCCCCATGCCCGGCCAGGCGAAAATGCGCTCGGTCACCAGCGCCCCGCCCAGCAACAACGCCAGGTCAAGCCCAATGAGGGTGACAATGGGCAGAGAGGCGTTTTTCAGAGCGTGGATGAGGAGGATGTAACGGCCGCGCAAGCCCTTGGCCCGCGCCGTGCGGATGTAATCCTGGTTCAGCACCTCCAGCATGGTGCTGCGGATATAGCGGCTATAGGCGGCGATGCTGACGAAGGTGATGGTCAACACCGGGAGGATCATGTGTAGCGCCACCTGGCCCGGCGTCTTGCCCACCTGGGGGTCGAACATGCCCACGGCCGGCAGGGAGGGCAGCCCCCAACGCTTGAAGTTGACCGAAAACAGATAGATCGATAGCAGGGCGAAGAAGAAGATCGGCGTAGAGTAGCCGATAAATGAGACGGCGGTGATGGCGTGGTCGGCCAGTGAATACTGGCGGAGCGCGGAGAAGATGCCGATTACCAGGGCAAAGATGATGATGACTACCTCGGAAGTCACCATCAGCAGCAACGTATTGGGGATGCGATCCCAGATCACTTCCCACGCCGTCTGGCCGCGCCGCATGAGCGAGTTGCCGAAGTCGCCGCGCAGAACTCCGCGCCGCTCCCCTGGCTGGTCGCCCACGCCATCGCCGTCCACGTCGATCTTGACCCAGTCGTTGCCGATGAGCCAGTAGAGGTACTGGCGATAGACGGGCTGGTCGAGGCCAAGCTGGCGCGTCAGGCGCTCGCGATCAGCGGGACGGGTGGCGCGACGGCCGCCCATCGTGGCAATGGGATCGCCCATGTTCTGCATGAGCACAAACAGGATCACGCTGACAAAAAAGAGCAGCGGGATTGCCTGTAGTAGCCGGCGGACGACGTAGCGACTCATGGGCAGGTTACTCGTTGGTCGTTAGTCGCTGATCGTGGCCGCTCGGGGACCAACGATCAACGACTAACGACCCTGCGCAGACAGTCAGCGTCTGCGTAGACCTACTCCGATATATCCCACTCTGTGACGTTGTAGAACGCCGTCGGGCCGGACAGTTTGACGTTTTGCAACCGGCCGCTGACCGCCCAAACATCCGGGTCGTTCCACAGGCCAAGCCAATACACCTGATCGTGCATCAGCTTGGTGATCTCATGGAACGTAGCCGTGCGCTCCTCCGTGTTGGTCTGCGTGGCCTGGAGCTGGAACAGCCTGTCGAGTTCCTCGTCGCAGATGCGCTGGGCGTTCGCCCCATCGGGCGCATCGTCGGTCGGAATCTCGCTGCACAGCCAGTAGTAGTGGTCGGGGTCGGGGAAGAACGGTCCGTCGGACCACTGCATGATGTCAAGTTCGCCGGTATAGGCCGGGCCATCCTCGCCGTAACTGGCGAAGAAGATGTTGGAATCGTAGCTCTGCAAATCTAGCTGGATGCCAACGGCGGCCAATTCCTGCTGGGCCACCGCCTGGGCATCCTGGCGAATCTCGCGCGTCGTTGTGCCGTGAACGAGGATGAGTTCCTCGCCGTCCTTGTCGCGCACGCCGTCGCCATTGGTGTCCACCCAGCCGGCCTCATCGAGCAGCGCGTTGGCCGCCTCGGGGTCATAGGGCCAGGGCGTGATGTCGGGGCTTTCATAAGGCGTGCCGGCCCATAACGTTTCGACCGGGGTCGTCAGGCCGAGCAAGAGATCCTGGTTGAGCTTTTCGCGGTCGAGGGCCATGGCGATGGCTTGCCGGACGCGCACATCTTGCAGCGCCGGATGGCCGGGGATCGTGTCATCGCCCAGGAAGAAGAACCAGCCCTCGTAATAGCCCGAGGGGACAGTGCGGATGGTAACGCCAGCGTCTTGCAGCGCGGGTACGTCGGAATAAGCGATGAAGGTGCCGATGTCGCCGTCCCCCGTCTCCAGCGCCGCCACCTGTGAAGCGTCGTCGGGCACGAAACGGAAGAATATCTCGTCGATGTTGGGCTGCGGACCCCACCAATTCTCGTTGCGGACGAACCGGGCGTAGCTGCCCGACTCCCATTCCTCAAAACGGTACGGCCCGGCACTGACCGTCGGCGCGAGGTTCCATTCGGCGTCGTCAAGCGTGCCGTCGGCCTCGAAGACCGGGCGCAGCACGTGGGCCGGCAAGATGCTGTGCCACAGCGTCGCCAGCCACGGCGCGAACGGCTCGGTGAAGGTGACGACGACCGTCTGCGGATCGGGCGCGTCCACGCTCTCGATCTGGTCATAGGGGTAGGTCGAACTGACCGTGTTGGCCGGGTCGACGTTCATTTCGTAGGTAAAAACGAAGTCGTCGGCCGTGATCGGCTCGCCATCAGACCAGACGATGTCGTCGCGGAGGTTGAAGGTGATAGTGCGACCGTCCTCGGAGATGCCTCCGTTCTCACTCGAAGGGATCTCGGTCACCAGAACGGGGACGGGTTGCAGGTCTTCGTCAAAGTTCCACGCCCACACGTTCCAGAGCGAATAGGTGATGGTCGAGAACCACATGCTCGTGTAGAGCGGGCTGAGGGTATCGAACTCTTGGGTCCAGATGAAGGTGGCGATTTTGCGGTCGCCCGTTTCGCCCGCCGTCTCATCGACAGGTGGTGCGTCGGTCGGCGCGGGTTCCTCCATTGGGGTCGCTTCCTCGGGGGGAGCAGCCTCGTCGCCGCCCGTATCTTCAGTCGCCGGCATGTCTGTGGCCGCGGGCGGCGGCGTTGTCCCGCCCGTTGCCGTGCAGCCCACAGTCAGGGCCAGGCCCAACACAAGCAATAAAGCCAGCATGGCCGGCCAGGTTAACTTACGCATCTCTCTCCTCCACTTCTTGTAACCGACAATAGAATCGTCCATTCTGTTCTTGTCAGAGTTCAGACGAATACGCACCACCTCCTGGTCGGCAGGGTACCACTGGATTTACTTGTTGTCGGATGGGGGAGAACGCGCGCGCCGACCGGGCCGGACGGCGGGTCAGAGGCTTGCTCCACGGGTTCGAGAAGCTCCATGGCGGGCGCGCTTGGCTCATGCATCATGTCAACTATCGCCGGCGATCGGCCACCGGGATGCTACATTGTAGCGTGTGGCGGAACACTGTCAAAAAAGGAAGAGGCTGTGGGCCAGCTTCCAAGGGGCTAGGGAAAGGGCCGCTTCCCTGGCCCCTAGTCTTATCTGAGCAGGGGCGCAGCCACCTCAAATACGGCCGCGGCGTAGTCCAACACGCGCGCCTCGGCCGCCGGGTCGTCGCGCAGAGCAATGTAGGGCAGGATGCTGCCCTGCCAGCCGTCGGTATGCCAGCTTGCGCCTGCCGGCAGAGGCTTGTCCAGCAGGCTATCGCCGTCGAACGGCCACGGATTGGAGTAGAAGTAGGATGAAGAGTCGTCCTCGCCGGGGTAGAAGCCGAGGTTGAGCTGGGCCGGCAGTTCCTTCGCCTGCCCGTTCTCTTCATTATGCGCGATCCGCGTGCCGAACCACTCCATTGACAGGTCGAAGCCATGAGGCCAAAGCTGCACCGGGCCGGTATTGCCGGTCAATGTCGCGCGGTGCTTTTTGAGAATGCGATCGGCCGCGATCAGGGCGGCGAAGCAGCGCTCGGCCGCGGCCCGGTCATAGACGCCGCGCTCTTCGCTGGCAAAGCGGCTGCGGTCCAGTTCGCCATGCAACCCCGCCTCGGCCGCGGCCGCGATCACGCGCTCGCCCATCTCCGCGCCGCTCCAACCGGCGGTTATCGGCAGCGCCCAGCGCCGGCCATCACTCGCCGAGAGGACCAGTTCGTGCGCCAGCAAATCGATCTGCCCGGCCAGAATGCCGCCGCCAGGCAGCGGAATGTTGTCGCCCACCAGGCCGTTGGGGACCACGCGCAAGCTGATGTGCCACCAGTTAGGATGGACAACGCCATGAACGCGCGCCAGGCCGCTGAGGGCACGGGCGTAGAGCTGGAGTGTGCGTCGCGTTGGACCAAAGCCGTCCAGGGTTGGAAAGGGCATACCGTTGCCTCCTGACTTGTTGGGTTGAGGGATTATAGGGGGCAAGAGGCGGGGCGCAAGGGGCAGGGTATAATCCACCCATGACCCGCGCCCGCCGCCCGCGCACCGCGCCAACCATTCCCCTTCTCGAAGTTCCATTTCGGCCGCCGCGCCACACGCGGCCGCCCTACGAGTGGCTCGACCCCGACGGCGTAGAGCGGCTGCACAACGCCTCGCTCGACATTCTGGAGCGGATCGGCATCGATTTCCTCGACGACGAGGCGCTCGACATCTGGCAGCGCGCCGGGGCGAAGGTCGACCGGCCGGCGCGGCGGGTATGGCCAGACCGGGGGCTGGTCATGGAGGCCATCGCCCGCGCACCGCGGACCTTCCGCTGGCGGGCGCGTAACCCGGCCCACGACGTGGTGATGGGCGGCAATGCCATCGCCTTCGGCCCCTGCGGCGGCATGGCCTATGCCGCGGACCTAGACCGCGGCCGCCGTCCGGGCACGATGAATGACTATGAGAATCTGCTCCGGCTTGCCCAGTCCTGTCACGCCCTGCATTTCGCATCATGGGAGCAAGTAACGGCCCAGGATGTGCCGGTGAGCGTCCGCCATCTCCACCGCGTTCGCGCGGCCCTGCGGCTGACCGACAAGGTCGTGCTGGAAGCGGCCCACGGCCGGATCATCCCGGCCGATACGCTGGCATTGATGCGCCTTGTCTTCGGCGATCTCGACGGCGACCCGGTGACGGGCGACGTCATCAACGTGAACAGCCCCCTGCGCTTCGACGAGCGTATGCTGGGCGGTCTTATCACCTACGCCCGCGCCGGACAAGCAACCTTCATCACACCGTTTATCCTCGCCGGGGCCATGAGCCCGGTCACGATGGCCGCAGCGCTGGCCCAGCAAAATGCCGAAGTACTGGCCGGGGTCGCGCTGACCCAACTCGTGCAGCCAGGAGCGCCCGTGATTTACGGGGGCTTTACGACAGCCATTGACCTGCGGCGCGGCAGCCCGGTGTTCGGTACGCCTGAAGGAGCGTGGGCGGCGCTGGTCGGAGGACAGTTGGCCCGGCGCTACGGCCTGCCCTATCGAGGCAGCGGCGGGCTTACGAGCAGCCAAACAGCCGATGCCCAGGCCGCCTATGAGTCGCTCTGGACTCTATGGCCGGCCGTACTGGCCCACACGAACCTGATCATGCACGCCGCGGGGTGGGTGAATGGCGGGCTGACCGTCTCCTTCGAGAAGTTCATCCTCGACCTCGAAAACTTGTCCATGTTTCAGCACTTTCTTGGCGGCTTCGATCTGGACGACGCGGCCCTGGCGCTGGACGCGCTGGCGGAGGTCGGCCCGGGTGGCCACCATTTGGATACGGCCCACACCCAGGCCCGCTACCGGACGGCTTTCTTCCCGGCCACCCTGGCCGACCGGCAGGGCCATGATGCCTGGTTGGCTGCGGGCGGGCACGACGCCGCGCGGCGCGCGAACCGCGTGTGGAAGGAGATGCTGGCCGCCTATGAGCCGCCGCCGCTTGATCCGGCGACGGCCGAAGCGCTCGATGACTACCTTGCCCGCCGCGAACACGAATTGGCCGGGGCGCGGCTGTACGAGTAATCGCCCCGCACCTCGCAACACGTTGCCAGCAACAAGCATGAATACATAGACCGTCTCGCCGCGAATCAAACCAGAAAGAGGAGTACCCATGAGCCAACAATTCAATACTGAGGTAGAAGATCGCCTGGTGCGCTACTGTCGCATCGACACTCAGAGTGATGCCGCGTCGCCTAGCGAGCCCAGTACCGCGCAGCAACTCGACCTGCTACGGCTGCTTGCTGACGAGTTGCGCGAGATGGGGGCAGCGGATGTGACACTGACTGATTACGGCGCGGTGCTGGCGACACTACCCGCGACCGTCGCCGGGGAAACGCCAGCCGTTGCCTTTCTGGCGCACGTGGACACCGCGCCGGGCTACAACGCCAGCGGCGTCAAGCCCATCGTTCACCGCGGCTATGACGGAGGCGATATTGTCCTGCCCGATGACCCGGGGCAGGTGCTTTCGCCTCGCAACTCGCCTTACCTGGAGCAGAAAGTGGGCGACGACATCGTGACCGCCAGCGGCGCAACCCTTCTCGGGGCTGACGATAAAGCCGGTGTGGCAATTATCATGACCGCCGCGCGCTACTTGCTGGCGCACCCGGAACTTCCTCACGGTCGCCTGCGCATCGGGTTTACGCCCGATGAAGAGATCGCGCGCGGCGTGCATGCCAACCTACCCGGTGATCTGGCCGTCGACGTGGCCTATACGCTGGACGGCGCGGCATTGGGCGAGGTGGTCTATGAAACGTTTTCGGCCGACGCGGCCACCATTCATATCCAGGGCGTATCCATCCACCCCGGCTGGGCCAAAGACAAGCTGGTGAACGCCTTGCACCTGGCGGCCAAGCTGGTGATGACGCTGCCTCACGCCACGCTGACCCCCGAGACGACCGACGCGCGCCAGGGGTTCATCCACCTCTACGGCCTGAACGGCACGGCTGCGGCGGCCGACCTGAAGTTCATTCTGCGCAGCTTTGAGCGCGAGGAGCTCGAGCAGCAGGCCGAGCTGCTGCGCAAGGTCTGCGCCGCCGTCGAGGCGTCGGAGCCCCGCGCGCGCATTACCTGTGAGATTACGCCCCAATACCGCAACATGCGTTACTGGCTGGAGGACGACATGCGGCCGGTGGAATTGGCGATGGAGGCCTGCCGTCAGGCCGGCATCGAGCCATTTTCCCAACCCATTCGCGGCGGCACCGACGGCTCGCGCCTGACCGAGATGGGCCTGCCGACGCCCAACCTGTTTACGGGAATGCAAAACATCCACGGCCCGCTGGAGTGGGTCAGTGTGCAGGATATGGCGCGGGCCACGGAAATGTGCATCAAGCTGGCCGAACTGTGGAGCGCGGTGGAATAGCGCCGGCCAACGCCACTAAGGGGCGACCGTGACGCCGATACAAGCCAGCGTCCTTCGCGGCCACTGTGCAGCCCTCACCGTTGGCGCTGCTGAAGGATGTCAAACCGCTGGGGGGGTAGACCTGCAATGACAAGCTTCTTTGCCTATGACACACTCACCTGGCCGGAAGTTGCCGCGCTGCGGCGCGATACGCCGTTGGTCATTCCCTTGGGCGAGGGGTATGACCGGGCCCGGCTGGCCGAGACGCTGGGCGACCCGCCCCGCGTCGGCTTGCTGCCACCCATCCCTTACGGCTGGCCGGGCAGCGGCCTGATGACCGCGCCGGAGCCATTCGCCCGGATGGTCGCCAACCTGCTCGATAGCCTGCAAGATGACGGTTTCAGCCGCGCGTACGTCCTGCAGCCCCAGGGCCTCGACCTTGGACTCGCGCCGCGGGCGATCGTTCAATGGCACCGCAGTCAGTTGCGGGCCGAAGTCCCCCTTCCCGAGGACGCCGACAGGGACAAGTGCGTTCTCATCCCCATCGGCCACACCGAGCAGCACGGCTACCACCTGCCCCTGTCGACCGACACGCTCATTATCGACGCCATCGGCCAAGGCACAGCGCGGGCTGTCCCCGAACTCGCCGTTACCTTGCCACCCTTTCCCTACGGGGCCAGCACTCATCGCCCGTCGTTTGCCGGAACGCTCAACGTGGGCGGGCGGGCGTTCGAGGATTTCTGGCTGGCCGTGGTCGACGCGCTGGTCGGTCGCGGCTTCCGGCTCATGTACCTGATGAGCGGCCACGGTGGCAACTGCTCCTTTCTCGTCAACGTCGTCAAGTATGCCGGGGAGCGCTATCGACGTATCTTTTGCGCCACCGCCTGGCTCCACACCAACGGCCACATCGCCGGGCCGGCGCTGATGGCCCACCGGCGCTCCGGCCGCGGCGGCATGGGGCATGCCGGCGAATTGGAAACCTCGATGATTCTCGCCTTGCGGCCCGACCTGGTGCATATGGAGCGCGTGGTGGACGAAACCGACTTCGTCGCCACGGAGAGCTACTACATGGACTGGATCGAGGGCGGGGCGCTGGTTGCCAACCCGCCATGGGACGACGACACAGCGACCGGAGCGTATGGCGCGGGTAGTCTGGCGACGGCCGAGCACGGCCGCCTATGGCTCAGCGCCGCCATCACCGAGAAAGCGGCCCACGTCCATGAGATCCACGAGCAGCACCGGCGGCGCGAGGAGCGGCGGGAGGCGGGCTACGGGTTGTGGGGACGGGCCGAGCAAGGACGCGCGGGAGCGGGGGAACGAGAATAACCCGCCGCTATCTCCGAGTTCACTGGCGCCACTCCAGTATTGATTGCGCGTGAATAGGGTAGTGGCTGTACGTGTCCAGCCGGACGCGACGGCGGAAGGGAGTTTCGCGGGTGAGGTACTCTTCGGGCGCGGCCGCCAGATAGTCGAGCAGTTGGCGGTGCGTGGTTTGTAGCTGGTCGATGACGACGTTCAGCGGCAGAGCCTTTTTGCGCGCCGCCATCTGCTCGTTGAAGCTGTCGAGCCCGCCATAGAGGTCCTTGTAGCGCGGCGGCCGCTGGCCCTGGGCAATGAGCGGGAGGTACTTCAGCGCCTCCTCTTCCCACGTCGTCACGTGGGCCAGCACATCCTTCACCGACCACTCGCCCACCACGCCCGGCGCGGTCATGTCCGCCTCCGACAGCCCTTCCCACGCCGCGTTGAACTTGCTCCACGCTCTGTCAATCTTGTCCAGCAGTTGTTCCCGGTTCATCGTCACCTCTCACAGAGTATTATCCGCCGATCGGGCCGAGCGGGCAGGTTACCGGAAGTACTCAGGCAACCGTCGCCAGAGAAGCCAGGAACGCCAAAACGAGACATCAGGGGGCGCGAGCACCACGGGGCAGGAGCTTTTGCGGCGGTCCACGGTGCATGCCGTCATATGGCGTTCTCACATCCTGGCGGTTTCTTCTTTGCGCTCTTTGCTTCCTTCGCGATCTTGGCGCGAGGATGCTTGCCTAGCACATGAAGTTAAGCGTCGGATTCTGCTCCAGCAAGATCGGCCGGTCGATGTGGAACGGGCTGATGTCGTAGGCCGTCGCCCCGTCGAGCGCCAGGTCGCTGAGAATGCGACCGATCAGGCTGGCGAACTTGTAGGCGTGTCCCGCGCCGATAGCCAGCGACACGTTCGGTTGCTCCGGCAACGAGCAGAGCACGAAGTTCCGGTCGGGCGGCAGGTCATAGAGGCAGGTTTTGGTGTAGATCTGCCGACCCAGAACTCCCGGCAGCACCCGCGCGAGGAACGCCTCCGTCCGCGCCAGTGTTGCCGCGTTAGGCTCGAACGTGCGTGTCTCCGGCGTAACCGGTTCGCCGCCCACGTCCTGCGCCACCTTGGGGCCCGGTTCGCCAAACACCGGGAAGCCGTAGAAAGACGGCTCATCCATCCAGATCCACACCGGGAAGCGGTCGGGGCGGAACTGATCCACATCGGGGCTGGCGTAGTAGGTCACCTGCTCCTGGGTAACGGTCAGATGCAGGCGGCGGTTGAAGTGGGCCAGGACGCGATTCGACCATGCCCCGGCGGCAACGATCAGGTGACCGCAGCGGTAGATCTCCCCCCCGGCCATCACTTCCAGTTCGTCCCCCACCGGCCGCACTGCCTCGACCGGCGTTCGGTCGCGCATGGCCGCGCCATATTGGAGCGCCAGGCGGCGATGGGTGGCGTTGCTTTTGTTGGGCGTGGCAATGCCGGATTGGGCCTGGTAGATGCCGGTTACGTCCTCGGTCAGACGAAACTGGGGCCAGCGGCGCATCACATCGCGCGCGTCTAGCCGCTCGTAAACCACGCCGCAGGCGTCCATACTGCCGGTATAGTCCGACATCGGGTAGGCGGGCGCGGCGGGCCACAGATCGAGGCCGCCCGTGCGGTAGACGAGTTGCTCACCCGCGTCAGCCTCGACCTCGGCCCAGGTCGCATAGGCGGCCTTTGCCAGTTCGACGTAGCCGGGCGTGTGATATGACAGCCGGATAATGCGTGAGTGGTCTTGCGAACCGCCGCGGCCGTGATCGATCTCAAACTGCTCCAGGCCCAGCACGTCGCCGCCGCGCCGCGCGAGCCAGTACATCGCCGCGCTGCCCAGACCGCCGAGGCCCAGAATAATCGTCTGGTAGTCACGCTTCATTGCAGCTCTCTGCTGGTAGGATGACACACAACAGACCACGGATCGTGGAATGCGCTCAGGCTGTCCGTCTGCCGTCCGCTACTGGTGCACCGGCCCGCGCGCATAGGCGCGGCCGCCCGCGCCCGTGCCGCGCTCGGACATGATGCGCCGCAGCGCGTCATGCGGCAGGGCGTGAGCCGTTCTTCCTTGCCAGCCAGTCATCGTTTCGGCGGCCACAACCGCGTTGAGGATCGACTCCTCGACCGCTTCGGCCGCGGCGGCGAACATCGGGTTCAAGTGGTCGTTGGGGACCATGCGCAGCCCAGCGAGCGCCTCCCCCTCGATCAAGTCATTCCCCGTGGCAAAGGCCAGGAAAATATCACCACTACCATTGTGGCCGACACCACCGGCGCGGGCAAAGCCGACCGTGGCTCGCTTCGCCAGCCGCCGGCATTGGAAAGGCAACAACGGCGCGTCCGTGCCCAGCACGATGAGAATGGAACTGCTTGCGGCCGGCTCGTCGGGCCACGGCTTGGGGGCCTCCTCCAGGCTAAGCAAGCGGCCGACGGGCACGCCATCGACGCGGAAGTCCTCGCGCGCGCCGTGGTTGGCCTGCACCAGAGCGCCCACGGTCCACGTGCCGCTCTTCGTCGCCACCACCCGCGACGCCGTGCCGATGCCACCCTTGAACTCATGACAAATCATCCCCGTACCACCGCCGACGTTGCCCTCGGCAACCGGCCCACTAGCCAGGTTGGCCAGCGCCGCATAGACGTGCTCAGCCTTGACGTGAAAGCCGTCAAGGTCGTTGAGGTAGCCATCCCATGTTTCCCCAACCACGGCCAGCGCCGATAACTCAGTGTGGCCGTGCTGCTGGCCATAGGCGACGATAGCCTCATGCACCGTTCCGACGTGGTGGGTGCTGGTCAGGGCAATGGGATAGCTAAGCTGGCCCGACTCCTCCACCCATTGCAAGCCGGTCATCTCGCCGCAGCCATTAAATGAGAAGCTGGCCGCGAATGCGGGGTTGCGCCAGATCGCGCCGGCGCGGGGCATGATAACCGTCACGCCGGTGCGGGCGCACCGTGGCTCATCATAGAGCAGCGTCGTATGGCCGACGAGCGTGCCCGGGACATCGGTAATAGCGTTGTAAGGGCCGGTGGGGAACTCGCCCAGGGTGATTCCCAGGTCGCGCAGTCTTGTCATATGTTTCTCCTGGAAGAGCGCAACTCCCGGACGTAAGAACACCAATCCGCAAGGAAAACTGCTCCTTGCGACTTGGCGGCTTCGCGTCCTGGCGTTAAATCAAGCCTCATCTTCCTAAACCATGTCACGCGGGATGACCCTGGTGGACGAGCGCGTGAAGACGCGGGTGTTGGCCTCGTAGGCGTCGAGATGGTGGGAAAGGTGGAAGTGGGTCGCATCGGCCGTCATGACCGATACCGTTTCAAGACGCACCCCCCACTCGCCCCGTTGCAGCTCCAGCCGTCGCTCGATCTTGACCTGTAGCGAAAGGGGATCGCCGTCGCGCACGCGATAGACTTCAGTCACGCCATCGTCCACCGACATTCCCGAACCGGTGTAGTGCAACTGCCCACCGTCGTCTTCCAGGCGCAACTCCGTCCAGCCGTCTACCAGGTCGTGGGTAATGGTCTTGCGCGCGAAGCCTGTCCGCAACTGCTCTGTGGCGAGAGGCGCGGCCGTCTCCGAGCGTGGAAAGTCGGGCAGCGCCGCGTCGGCGGCCACGGGCAAGCGGACGGGCAATCGCAGGCGCGAGTTCGCGCCGCAGTAAAGGGTAAGGGTGACCGGGCGGGGCGACGGCCAGGCGTGGCGGACGTAAGCCGGCGTGATACTGACGCGCCAGCGGTGGCCGGCGGCCAGCCGGTGACCGATGACGTTGAGTTGCACCGTCACCCGATAGCGCCGCTCCGGCTCCAGTGGCTCCGGGTGCTCGTGACCGTTGCGATGAGTAAGGTTCAGGAGTCCCCAGCTAACCAGCGTCGATGCCCCGTCGGGGGCCACATCGCACAACCGGGCGGCTACAAGGGCCAGCGGTTGGTTGGCGCTGAGCTCCAGGTCGAGCAACGGGTAGCCCAGGATGTCGAGCGGCTCGGCCAGCGGCGTCGACGTGAACGACAGCGCCGCGCCGTCGGCCGGGCGCTGGTCGCCCGGCCATTCGCCGGGTCCGCCGTAGCTGCCCCACTGGCCCACGTCCAGGCCGTCGCCCTCGCGCCCGCGAATGCTCAGCCCGACTTCGGGTCGCGGCGCGTCCTCCAGCAAACCTACCCCTCCGTCGCTGTTCAGATGGTATGGCCGATCGCTCACGTGCGGCGAGGGCCACCCGGGCTCGGCTACCCAACGGCCCGGGCGCTCCTCGTAGTAGGTCGCCGGGGAAACACTGTCCTGCAACCAGACCCGGAACATAGGCTCGTCCATGATGCCGGTATCGAGTCCTTTAAGCCAGTAGTCCCACCAGCGGAGGCTCTCCTGAAGAAAGCCAATCGCCGGTTCGGGCGGCCCCATCTCCGGGAACGTGTGGACCCACGGGCCGATCAGCCCCTTGCGCGGGACAGATAGACCTGCTAGCAGCCGCGGCACAGAGTTGTTGTAACTGTCGGCCCAGCCGCCAACCGCGTAGACGGGAACGCGGATGGCGTCGTAATCCTCACCGGCCGAGCCGTGCCTCCAGTAGGCGTCGCGCCTCTGGTGGGCCAGCCACGTTTCCACCCACGGGGACGAACCTTCGAGCCGCTCAAGCCACATCTCTCGCCACCGCTCGCCCACCCAGCGGGGGTCGGGCGGCAGGGCGTTGTACAGGTACATGACCGATGACCACGAAAGCATCTGCGAGGTTAGCACGCAACCGCCCATGTAATGGACGTCGTCGGCGTAGCGGTCGTCGGTAAAACCGATGACGAGAATAGCCTTCAAAGCCGGCGGCCGCCGCGCCGCCACTTGCAGGCTATTGAACCCGCCCCAGGAAATGCCCATCATGCCTACCCGCCCGTCGCACCACGGCTGGGCGGCGATCCAGGCGATGCAGGTCACGGCGTCGTCGTGCTCCTGCGCCGTGTATTCGTCCAGCAGCAGGCCGTCAGAGTCGCCGCTGCCGCGCATGTCCACGCGCAGGACGGCGTAACCGTGGCCGGCGTAGTAAGGCGCGCGCAGAGCATCGCGGACGGCCGTGCCGTCGCTCTTGCGGTAGGGCAAAAACTCGAACAGAGCCGGCACGGGTTGCGCGCCCGCGTCCTCCGGCAGCCACACCCGCGCCGCCAGTCGCGCTCCATCGGGCATAGGAATCCAGAGGTTATCGATTTCGCGAACGGGGCGGGGGAAGGAAGTGCGAAAGGTCATAGTGAACCGCAGGGGTGCAGGGGAGCGGGAGAGCGGGAGTGAAAGAAGGAGGCCGCGGCGGTATGTGGCGTTGAAATTGGCATTGTCGGCGTGCTATGCTTCCAGTTCGATGCAATGAGCGTCCGCTGAGGATAGCCCTCAGAAAGAGAAACGTCAAAGTCGCCGCGGCCGGGCCACGGCGGCAACCCAAACTGGTAGTCCTATGACCCCTTTCGACAACGGCCGCCTGGCCCAAATCCGCGAGCGCGTCCGGCTGCGACGCGCTAACGAGCGCCACGCCACGGCGCTGCAACTGCTCCGCGACTACGGACTCATCGTGGCTGGGTCGGCTCTGCTCGCCGTGAGCCTCGACCTGTTCTTCATCCCTAACCAGCTCGTGGCCGGCGGGTTGAGCGGCGCAGCGCAGATCATCAACAGTTTCACCGGCTGGCCCATCGGTACGCTGAGCTTTATCCTCAACATCCCGCTCTTCGTAGTGGGCTGGAGATTCCTCGGCGGCCGGCGCTTTCTGGCCCGCACGGTCGCCGCCTCGCTGCTGTTCTCCGTCATCCTCGACGGGCTGCAGCTATTTTGGCCCGGCGCCCAGCTGACCAAGGACCTGGCGCTGAATGCGCTCTACGGGGGCGTTACGGCGGGAGTAGCCGTGGGGTTGCTCTTCCGTGCCAAGGCCACCAGCGGCGGAACCGATATTCTGGCCCGCATCCTGGAGCGGCGCTTCGCCATGCCGCTGTCGCAGGCCTACCTTTTCACCGATGGCGTCGTCGTCTTTTTCGCCGGACTGGCCTTTGGCTGGGAACACGCCCTATACGCAATCATTGCCCTATACGTCGGCGGCGTGCTGGTCGAAGTGACGCTCAACGGCTCTAACGTCATGCGCGTGGCGACTATCATCACCACTCAACCGGACGACGTGGCCGACCGCATCCTGGCCGAGCTGGAACGCGGCGTGACCGATTGGACGGGGCGCGGTATGTACACTGGCCGCGAGAAGCACGTTCTGCTCTGCGCGGTCAGCCGCGCCGAGATCGTTCCGCTCAAGGCGCTCGTCCATGAGGCCGATCCGCACGCATTCGTTATCATCGGGCAGGCGCAGGAGGTATTGGGCGAGGGCTTCCGGCCCTTGCGCGAGACGGCCTGAAGCGCAGCTTGTTCGCTGATTACGGGTGGCTGGGCACCAGGCGCAATTCGGTTAACCCGTCCCCTGTCTTCCGGTTGACAGCAACGCCCACAGGATTGGACTACACTGCTTTAAGTCAAGAGTTGCCGCGTCCGCGGCGCTCAGGGAGTGAAAGTCCATGCTTCGCAAACTGCTACTTACCACGTTTCCATTGCTGGCGCTATTCGTTCTGGCCGCCTGTGGCGGCAATGAGCCATCGGCCGAGGCTACGCTGCCGCCGGCAACCGCCGCTCCGACCGCGGCTCCCGACCAGCCGGCGGCCACGATAGCCGAGCCGTCGCCCACCGCTCTACCGAATCCCACTGAGCCGCCGACGGCGGAGCCGGCCACGGCCGAACCAGCGGCGACGACCGCGCCGGCTGTCCTCTGCCCGGAGGTGCCGCGTCCGGCGCTCATCCTCTTCACCGGGTCAGGCTTTGAGCTTCATAACCCGTTGAGCGGCGAGCGCTGCGCGCTGCCGCTGCCGGCCGAGGACGTCGGGCCGGAGTTCGTCGCCGGGGGCCGCGTCTACTTCATGCAGCGCGACCCAAACGCGGCTACGGTTGTGATCGCCCGCGTGGGCCCGGACGGGGTGGTCGAACCGCTGCCGGCGACGCAGGCGGCGGGCGACGTCTATTACCTGGAGCAGTTCACCGTCGCCCCGGACGAGAGCCGGCTGGCCTGGAGCCAGGCCGCGCCGGAGGGCGGCGACAACCCGATGGGGCTGCTCAGTACCCTCTGGATCGGCGCGGCCGACGCCGGCAACCCGACCACCGTGTTCGAAGGCGTGAAGATGGGCGACAACCGCATCGCTACCCCGGTGCGGTTCACGGTCGACGGCCAGACGCTCTACTACACGTGGCAGCCGATGGGGTTGGGCGGCATGTGGACGGCGTTCTCCGGCCGCTATGACAACCTCTACCGTGTGCCGGTGGCGGGCGGCGAGCCGCAGAAGGTCTTCGACTGCGCCGACCAGCAGTTGTTCCTGTGCATCGGCGACTTCCGCGACGACGGCACGCTGGCCTACATCGACGCGAACCGTACCATTCACGTCAACGGGCCGGACGGGGCGCAGGTAGCCGCCATCCCCACGGCCGACGAGTACGCCGGCTACCCGACGTTCAACCCGGCCGGCGACCTGTTCTATAGCACGGCCATCGTCCCCACCGACCCGACGGGCGTCCCGTTTCCCTCGCCGGGCACGCTCTACCGCGTGGTCGCGCCCTACAGCGGCGCGCCGCAGATGGTCGCCAGCGCCGTGGGGTTGCTGACGGCGGCCATGCCGCAGCCCTTCCTCGATAATGAGCATCTCGTCGTCGGCTACGCCGAGGGGGACCAGTGGGGCAGCGCGCTGGTGGACACCACGACGGGCGAGATCGCCCGGCTGGAGCCGTGGCCGAACGCTTACCTGTCAGCGGTCTGGCCCGTGGAGTAAGTCCCTGTAGAGAGCACGCATCCTCAGATGCGCGGCGGCCCGATCATGGCCGTTCGCATCTGAGGATGCGAACTCTGCCCGCCCTGGTTTCCAAATCGTAGAGAATGCGAACTCGACCGGCGCGTCGCTAATTTTTGCGCACCCGACCAATGCTGCTACACTTATTGTGAACAATTCGTTCACAATGTGAACACCGGAGCAGCATGCGGCCGCGCATCCAGGTTCTCGACGACGCCCTCATCGACCGGATACTGACCGAAGCCAAACGTATTTTGGCCGAAGTCGGGATGGAAGTGCGCGGGCCGGAGATGCGCCGGCGACTGCTCGAAGCGGGCCTACCCACCGACGCCAACGGCCGCGTCCTCTTCCCGCGCGACGTCGTTGACCGGGCCATCGCCAGCACCCCCAAGAGCTTCACCCTCTACGACCGCGACGGCCGCCCCCACGCCGAGATCGGCGGCGACAACGTCCATTTCACGCCCGCCAGCAGCGGCCTGAAGATCCTCGACCACCGCACCGGCGAGACGCGCCTGGCGAACACGGCCGACTTCGTCGAATACGTCCGCCTGGCCGACGGCCTGCCCCACATCGCCTACCTGGCGACCGCCTTCAGCACCAACGCCGACATCGAGGCCCGCGTCTCCGACGCCTGGCGGCTCTACCTGTGCCTGACGAACTCGCGCAAGCCGGTCGTCAGCGGCGCGTTCACCGAACACGGCGTCGGCCGCATGGCCGAGATGATGGCCCTCTTCCGCCGCGACCGGGCCGACCTTATCGCCCGGCCGCTGTCGATCTTCACCATCACCGCCACCGGCATGTTCCGCTACAGCGAGGACTCCTGCCAGAACCTGCTCGACTGCGTGGCCTGGGGCATCCCGGTCGAGATTGTGCCGGTGACGCTAATGGGTCTCATCGCCCCAGTGTCGGTCGTCGGTGCGACGGTTTTCCACACCGCGGACGTGCTGGCCGGGCTGACGATGGCCCAGATCGCGCAGCCGGGCGCGCCGGTGCTTTTCGGCGGCGCGCCGGCCGAGTTCCACATGCGCGCCGCCACCTCGCCCATGCTCGGCGTCCAGGCGCTGCGCCTCGACATGGCCTACGTGGAGGTCGCCAAATCGCTAGGTCTGCCCACGCAGAGCTACATGGCGCTCAGCGACGGCAAGTTCCTCGACGCGCAGGCCGGCGCAGAGACGTTTGGCAGCGCGCTGCTGGCGGCGCTGGCCGGCGTCAACTCCGTTTCCGGGCCGGGGATGCTCGACTTCGTGCTGACCTTCAGCCTGCCCAAGCTGGTGCTCGACGATGACCTGTGCGGCCAGGCGTTGCACTTCGTGCGCGAGATCGGCCCGGTGGACGACCTGCCGGCGCTCGACCTGGTCCGCGAGGTGATGGCCGAACAACACCTGATCACCGCGCCGCATACGATGGCTCACTGGCCGCAGGAGCTTTACCTGCCCGCGCCAGTGACCGACCGTGAGAACCGCGAGAACTGGCAGAAGGCGGGCGGCAAGGACCTGAGGCAGCGCGCGGCCGAGGAGGTAGAGCGCCGCCTCGCCGCCTACGAACCGCTCGAGACCGACCCGCAGCTTGTGGCCGAGATGGAGCGGCTGATCACGTCCGGCATGAGCGCCCCTGCCCCGCTGCCGGCCGTTTCCGCGCCGCCCCGGCCGGCCGCTGGCGACGTCGATTCGCGCCGCCGCCAGCGACGCTTTGTGAGATGAGGAAGATGGAACCACAGATTACACTGATTTCACGGATTTCAACACGCTCGGCTGAATGTGTGTGCTCTGCGTAATTTGCGGTTGCCTTAGACCATGAACACGCGAACGGAACCAATAGCCGGAACGCAGTCGATCCGGCGGGCCGTGGCCATGCTGGAAGCGTTTAGCGATGAGCGTCCGGCGTGGGCGGCGGGCGAGTTGGCGGAGGCGGTTGGCCTGAACCGGACCACCGCTTACCGGCTGCTGACGGCCCTGGAGCGCGCGGAGTACGTGGTGCGCGACCCGACAACCGAAACTTACCGGCTCGGCTCCGGCCTTATCGCCCTTGGCGGTCGGGCACAGCGAGCCAACCCGGTGCGCGACCTGGCGCGGCCGGAACTGGAGGCGCTGGCGGCGCGAACAGGCGAAACGGCCACGCTGGAGATTCTGTCCGACGAGCACATGGTTATTATCGACGAGATCCCCGGCGAGTACGTCACCAGCGGCAGCCAGCACGTGGGCACGCGCTGGCCGGTCTACGCCACGTCCACCGGCAAGGCCATCCTGGCCCATTTGCCGCCGGGCGACGCGGAGCCGCTGCTGGCGCAGCCCATCCGGCGGCTCACGGCGCGCACCGTAGCCACGACCGCCGCCCTGCGCGCCTGCCTCGACGAGGCCCGGCGCGACGGGTACGCCG
>CAZSOD010000014.1:0-39136 GCA_964608255.1 uncultured Ardenticatenaceae bacterium | reverse complement strand
GGGCGATGGCGAAGGCGTTGGAGCGGCCGGGCAGGCCGATGGTCATCTCGTAGGTGGGCGACAGCGTTTCCATGTCGAACAGCAGCGAGGCGTTGGTCGCCCCCGGCGTCTGGCTGGCGTAGACCTTTAGCTCCGGAAAGTGGGTCGCCACGAAGGTCGTCGCCCCTTTGTCGCGCAAAAAGTTGACTACCGCCTGGGCCAGCGCTGCGCCCTCCGTCGGGTCAGTGCCGGAGCCGAGTTCGTCGAGCAGGACCAGCGAGCGCTCATCCACCTTGTCGAGGATGTGGACGATGTTGGTCATGTGGGCCGAAAACGTCGATAGACTTTGCTCGATCGACTGCTCGTCGCCGATGTCGGCAAAGACGTTCTCAAACACGGTCAGTCGGGCTTCGTTGGCCGGCACGTGCAGCCCCGCCTGGGCCATCAGGGCCATCAGCCCCATCGTTTTCAGGCTGACCGTCTTGCCGCCAGTATTGGGCCCGGTGATGAGGACGATGAACACGTCCTCCTCCAGCGTCAGGTTTGTCGGCACGACTGTTCGGGGGTTGAGCAGCGGGTGGCGAGCGGCTTTGATCCAGATGGTCGAGCCGGGGTGCAAATCACGCGGCGGCGGTGTCCACTTCTCGCGCTCGTTGCCGTGGCGCGGCGGCCTGGCCTGCTGCGTCTCGCGCCACGGCACGAAAGTGGGCGCGACGGCGTTGATCGCCAGAGCGTAGCCGGCGCGGGCGAAGATGAGGTCAAGCTCGGCCATGCGGTCTACGACGCGCTTGATCGCCTCGCCCTGGTCGGCCACCTGCTCTGACAACTCGCGCAGGATGCGCTGAATCTCCTCCTGCTCCTGCAAAAGCAACCCGCGGTACTCGTTGTTCAATTCGACCGTGCCCAGCGGCTCGACCCACAGCGTGGCCCCGCTGCCGCTCTGGTCGTGGACGATCCCCTTCAGACGCCCCTTGGCGTCGGCGCGCAAGGGGATAACGTAGCGGCCGCCGCGCTGGGTGATGATGGCCTCCTGCAAATACTGGGCCATCGTGCTGTTCAGAATGCGCTGGAGCTTGTCCTGAATGCGCCCGTGGACCGCGCGCTGCTCCTGCCTTACCTTGGCCAGCTTCGGGCTGGCGCTGTCGAGCACTTCGCCGCGCTCGTCCAAGGTGGAAGTGATGGCGCTGACGATGCCGCGGCACTCCTCGATCAGCACGGCAATGGCCGCCAGGTGCGGCGCGCGGTCCTCCATGCGTAGTAGCTGCCGCCGCAGGTTGCGGGCGGCGACAATGGTGGCCTGAATGGCTAGGAAATCCTCGGCCGGCAGCGTGAAGCCGCGCAGGGCGTTATCGGCCGCACGGCGCACGTCGCGCGCCCCGCCAATGGTCACCCCGCTGTCAGCCTCGAACAGCGACACCGCCTCACGCGTCTCCGCCTGCCACTCCTCGGCCTGCTCCCGGTCAATCGTCGGTTGCATGGCGAGAGCCAGTTCGCGCCCGCCGCTGAAGCTGCTGTAGCCGGCGACGATGTCGCGAATCTTGTCGAATTCCAGTATGGTCAGTGACTTCTGATCCAGCATACGTTCCTGTCGGGGACTCAATTCAGCCTGGATTCCACGGCTGGCGCGAACGGGGACGGAACACGGTTACGATCCGTGAAATCCGCGCGCTTCCGGGTCGAGTTCATTCGGCGTTCGTTCGATGAAGGCCAGGATGTGGCCGGCTATCTCTTCGCCCTTTTCCTCTTGCAAGAAATGGCCCGCGCCCTTGATGACCACGCGCGGCTGTTCCCTGGCCGACGGGATGAGCCGGCGGAAGAACGGCCGCGCCGCGCCGGTAATCGGATCGCCGTCGGAGAATAGAACCAGCGCCGGCTTTGTCCAGCGCGACAGGGCGTCGCGCGCGGCGCGCATCTCGACCGCGCCCGGATCGTCCGGCTTCACGGGCACGAGTAGCGGAAACGCCGCCGCGCCCGCCTTGTAGCTTGCGTCGGGAAACGGCGCTTCATAGGCGGCAATAACTTCATCCGGCACAGCCTGTCCGTTCGCCAACCCACCGCGAATGACGCGCCCCACCGGCAGCCGCGTGCCCAGTTGCGCCGCGAACTCACGCCAGCGGGCAAAGGCTTCGGCCGGCGGCTCGTCGCCCGTCGGCAAACCCGTGTTCATGATCACGAGCCTGGCAAAGCGTTCCGGCATCTGCGTCGCCACGGTGAGCCCAATCAGCCCGCCCCAGTCCTGGACGACGAGGGTGATGTCGCGCAGGTCGAGCGCCTCGATGAACCCGATCACGGTGTCGCGGTGCAGCGCGAAGGAGTAGTCGGCCACCGCGGTGTACTTGTCGGAGCGGCCGAAGCCGACGAAATCCATCGCCAGCACCCGGCAGCGCGCGGCCAGCGGCGGGATCATCTTGCGATACAGGAAAGACCACGTCGGTTCACCGTGCAGGCACAAAACGGCCTCACCCCGCCCCTCATCCACATAGTGCAGCCGCGCGCCGTTAACCTCGACATAGCGCGGCGGATAGGGGAAATCGGGCAAGGCTTGAAAGCGATCTTCCGGCGTGCGGATGAGTGTTGCCATGTCGATCGACCGTCGTGGCGCGCCGCCCGGGTTGCGTGTTCTCAACTATGATAAGTTGAGCACCAGGCCGGTTGCCTATGGCGCCAAGTTGCTATACTATCCGCGCGCCTATGACTACGCAAAGCCAACCGGCGATTCGGTTGCAGAAGGTCAGCAAACGCTTTGCGTTTACGCCGGACACACCCCAGTCGGTCCTGGAGAGCCTCATTTCGATCTTCCGCCGGTCACGCGGCAAAGCCCACGATCTGTGGGCCGTGCGCGACGTGTCGTTCGAGATTCAGGCCGGTCAGTGTGTCGGCATCATCGGCCGCAATGGCAGCGGCAAAAGCACCCTCCTCAAGCTCATTGCCCGCATCGTGCAGCCAACCGGCGGCGAAATCATGGTCCGCGGCCGGGTCAGCGCCCTGCTCGAACTCGGCGCCGGCTTTCACCAGGATCTGACCGGGCGTGAAAACATTTACCTCAACGCCTCCGTGCTGGGCCTGACGCAGGAAGAAACCGAGGCCATGTACGGCGACATCGTAGCCTTCTCGGAGTTGGGCGATTTTATCGACATGCCGGTGAAGCACTACTCGTCCGGCATGTACATGCGCCTGGGCTTCAGCGTGGCTATCCACGTTCGTCCCGACATCCTCATCGTTGACGAAATCCTGGCCGTCGGCGACCAGAGCTTCCAGGCCAAGTGCATCGACCGCATCATGGACATGAAGCGAGCCGGTGTCACCATCCTGTTCATCAGCCACGACCTGTCAACCATCGGCGACCTGTGCAGCGACGTTATCTGGCTGGAAAAGGGCCGCCTGCACCTGGCCGGCCCGGCCGAGCAGGTGCTGGCTCAGTACCGCGACCACCTCTTCCAGCGCGTCGGCGAGCAACTCAACTTCGAGAACGACCTGGGGACGTTCCGCCGCTGGGGAACGCGGCAAATCGAGATCACCGGTGTGCGTCTGCTGAGCGGCGACGGGGAGGAAACGACCATCTTTCGCACCGGCGATCCGCTCTGTATCGAGATGGCCTACCTTGCCCACGAACCGATTCGCGACCCGGAGTTCGGACTGGCCCTCTACCGCGGCGACGGCCTGCACATTACCGGCCCGAACACGCGCGCCGGCGGTCTGGCATTGGGCGTGGTCGAAGGCCCGGGCGTGGTGCGCTATGCCATCGACCGGCTGCCGTTGCTGCCCGGCCGCTATCGGGTGACGGCCGCCGTCCACGACAGCGCGCGCCCGATCGCCTATGACTATCACGAAGAGGCCTATAGCTTTCGCATCGTCGAGGGCGGCACCGCGGAGCGCGAGGGGCTTCTGGCGCTCGACGCGAAGTGGAAATGGTACTCTCTACCTGTAGACATACGAACCGAGATAGCTTATCCTCCCCCGGAGCCGGCCCAGGCGCCGGCCTGACCACCTCAGTCGACGGGACACCTTGCGAACGCAAGGTAACCGCCAGCCGCGGCCCTCATGTGCCTGCCCCTTGGAGACGCCGCGAGACTTGTTTGTAGCGAGGAAGTGAAAACAACATGAAGCAACGCAACGTAAGACTCTTGTTAGCCGGGCTTTTAGCTGTCTCGGCCGCCCTTGTGGTGGCCCTGGCAGCCCTGGCCGACAACCGCCTCGACGTTCGCGCGCCGTTTGGTCCTGTTCTGGCCGAAGTTGCCGGACAAGGCGAGCAGCCGGCCGCGCCCCAGGACACGCTGGCGGCCACAAACTGCCGCTATGGCGTCGGCTACATCCCCGATTTCGCCCAGTCATTGTCGTGGATTCCCACCCTCGATGCCGGGTGGTACATCAACTTCAGCGCGGAGCCGTGGGGCCAGCGCATCTATAGCGCGTCGTTCGCGCCTGTCGTGCGTATCAAGCAGATCCGCGACAACGGCGTGCGCTCCACCGGCTACACGGTGACCCCTCCGCTGAGCTACACGTACCGCGACGAGAGCGGCGTCTTGCGCCAGGGCTTGGGCGGGCTTATCGCTCGAAATCCCGGCCACTATTGGATCGTCGGCAACGAAGTAGACGTCAACAACGACGTGCAGGACAACACCATGCCCGACGTCTACGCGAAGGCCTATCACGAGGTGTACAACTACATCAAAAAGGCCGATCCAACGGCCAAGGTAGCCGTCGCCGGCCTGTCCATGATGACGCCCGGCCGCCTGCAATACCTGAGCATTGTCTGGGACACCTACCGCACGCTCTACGGCCAGGATATGCCGGTTGACATCTGGAACATGCACCTCTACATCCTGGAGGAGCGCAATCCCGATAACCCGCTGGAATACGGCGACGGCAAGATTGCCCTGGGCACTGACCCGGCGCTGGCCAAGCTGACTTCCTATGGCAACCCGCAATTTTGCCCCGCCCCGGGTGACGCCGGTCCCGATCCGCGCCCGGACGTGCACTGCCGCTCGGAACATGACAGTGTGCGCATTTTCAAAGAACAGGTCTACGCCATGCGCCAGTGGATGAAGGCGCGCGGCCAGCAGAACAAACCACTCATTATCTCCGAGTACGGTCTGCTCTACCCCTACATGCGCGAGCAGGACGGCAGCTACTTCTTGCAGGACGAGCACGGCCAGCCCTTTGCCCCCGACCGCGTTACGAAGTACCTGCGCGACACGCTCCGGTTCCTGGAGGAGACAAAGGACCCCAACCTTGGCTACCCCGCGGACGAGAACCGGCTGGTGCAGCAGTGGCTGTGGTATAGCATCGTCACGCAACCGGATTGGTCGGGCGGCTCCAGCAACCTGATCAACTGGGACACCTATGCCAGCCTGCCGCCGGGCGACCCGGCGGCGCTCACGCTGATGGGTCAGGCCTTCCAGCAAGAGGCCAATGCGCGCGTCGGCCAATCCAACCTCGTCGGTGGCGCGGCCTACAATGTGGTCGGCTTCGCCCAGCAGGCAAACACCGGCTCCGCCTTGTTAACGGCCAGCTTCCGCAACAGCGGCACGCTGAGCGTCATCAAGCCGGTGACGGTCACCTTCTACTCCGACGCCGCGCTGACGAAACCGATCGGTTCCGTGGTCTACGACCCGACGACGCGCGGTGCGGTCACCGGCTGCACCTGGGGCGGCCGCAACAGCGAGCAAGTGTCGGTCGTCTGGAGCAACCTGCCTGTGGGCACGCACCAGTACTGGGCCAAGATCGATGCCACGAATGTCGTGACCGAGTCGGCCGAGAACGACAACGTCACGACTGCCGGGACGGTCGTCATCCGGCAGAACGGTCTCTTCGTCCCCATGGTCAGTCGCTAAGCGCGACCGCCCGCTCCGGCCAAGGGGCCGAGCCTGAAGTTGTCTCAGGCTCGGCCCCTTTTTGTCTCCCCTAAACGGGGCGACGGTCGCCCGGGTAGGCGAACGAAGGCAATTCCTACGTCTGGGCGTGGCCGCTAGCCTCACCCGAGCGCCTCACCGCAATGGGGTTGCCTTGCGGCAAAACGTGCTAGAATGAACGGACACTTTGGCCGGGCCTAGCCTGCCCGACCTCCCGATGCAGCATGACCATAACCACCTACCCCTATGAAATCGCCTTGGAAGTGGCCTTCCGCGACATCGACGCGATGGGCCACGTCAACAACGCCGTGTTCTTTGCCTACTTTGAGACAGTGCGGATCAAGTTTCTGGGCGAGATCATGGAGCGCAGCGGCCTGATGGGCACGGAGTTGCTCGACTTGCCCCTCATTCTCGTCGAGGCCAATTGTACCTATAAGTCGCCCGCGCTCCTGACCGAGGTGCTCCACATCGGCACGGGCATCTCGCGCTTTGGCACCAAGAGCTTTGATATGCTCTACCGGGTATTAGGCGAAGACGGCCGCCTGGTGGCCTATGGCAAGACCGTCCAGGTGATGTATGACTACATCCACCGCGCCGCCTTTCCCGTGCCGGAGCAAGTTCGTCACTACGTCAACGAATATCAGGGCAACTGGGAGCCGCCGGCCTATCCGTGATGGCGGGAATAAGTATTCAGTAGGTCAGTGAGACAGTGCCAACACGCCGGAACAGACGGCTTCTCTCTCTCATCACTGTCTTTTGTGCAGCCGGCTCGTCCTGAGCCACTCAATCCGCCCGTCCCGGTCGCGCAGGAACTCCATCTTCATATTGATGAGCGGCGGGTCGAGAGCTATGGCGCGATCCGTGCCGAAGAAGGCTACTCGGCTGGGTGGCGGCGCGGGCGAGGCGGGTGAGTCTACGTCCGGGAAGCCGCCGTGCGGCGTCTGGAGCACCATCGGCTGCCCGCCCTCTGTGTAGAAGTCCAGGTGCGATAGCCGCGCCTGATAGGTGCCGGCGTACTCGGCCAGCGCCGCCGGCTCTAGCGCCAGGTAACTCATCTCCGGCTCGACCAGCCCCAAGTAGCGGCCCATCGCCCACTTGACGACCTCGTCGTGGAGCATATTGCCCTCTTCAGCATTGGTCAGGACAGTGATAGCGAAGTTGCGCGAGGGGACCATGACGAAGGCCGAGAGCTGACCATTGGTTGCGCCACCGTGGAGGACCGTGGGGACGCCCGCCATGTCCTTCAGAATCCAACTCAGCCCCATTTCCCGGCCCAGATTAGCGGCGCACTGCGGCGTCTGCATGAGCGCCATGGTTTCGGCCGACAGGAGACGCTCGCCGCGCGCCGTCGCGCCGTCACCCAGGTGGAAGCGGGCATAGCGCACCTGGTCGCGAGCGCTGGAGCACAGACCGCCCACGGCGTGAGCCGAACGGGCCAGCGCCCAGGGCCTATCAACCACCGGCCCTGTCCCCTCAGCCACGTGGTGGCCGACGACGAAGCGGCGCGAGATGACGTCGGCCGGGAAAAAGAAAGAGTTGTCCATCCTCAGCGGATCGAGCAGCAATTCCTGCGCCACCGCCTCGTATGTGCGGCCCGTGACAGCCTCAATGACCCGCCCGGCGAGGCCAAAGCCGGCGTTGTTGTACGACCAGACCGCGCCCACCGGAACGACCTGCGGCAGCGTCGCCATCTCGGCCACGTAGCGGGCCAGACTGTCGTCGCCGTTGCCCGTCTCGCGGAAGAAATCACCCAGCCAGCCGCCCATATGGGTGAGGAGGTGGCGCGTGGTGACCGTTTCCTCGGCTGTCTTGTCCTGCAAAAGCAGTTCGGGCACATAGGACTTCACCGGCGCGTCGAGGTCAATCAGGCCGCGCTCGACGAGGCGCATGATAATCGTTCCGGTCACGGTCTTGGTCGTCGAGCCGATCTGGAACAGCGTGTCGGCCGTGACGGGCAGGGGGTTCTCGACGCTGGTGACCCCGAAGCCGGCCAGATGCTCGTGGCCGTCGTGGAACAGCCCGACAGCCACGCCCGGCACTTGCAGCCGGCGCATCTCGCTGACGACTAAGTCGCTCAGCGCCAGAAAGTCGGGATCGTCGGTCTCGTGATGAACGGGGATGTGGAGCATGTCGCCTCTGAAGAAGAGGAGTCCACCGATTGCGCAGATTACGCAGATTGACTTTCTTCAATCTGCGCAATCTGCGTAATCTACGGATTTTTCCCTCTTATCTTTCCGGTTGGAGGATGAGTTGGTCGACGGCCGCCGCTTCAACGGCGGCGCGGCTGAACAGCATCGGGTGGTACTCGCCGTTCAGCCACAACTCGATCTGGTCGTCGTAATGCGTGTGGCCGGGGTGGCCGCTCTGACCGGTCGGGATGACGCTGCGGCTGGCGTCGAAGTCGCTCAGGTCGACGATCATGCGCATGGAGGGGTGCGAGGTAATGACCGCCGGATCGTCCCAACCCCAGTTCGCGGCGTTGACCAGGTCGCTACCGCCATCGGCCGGGAACGGGCCGCGATTGACGAGACCCTCGATAGGGCCGATGCCGCTCTCGCCCAGCGGCGAACTGGAGAACGTCGCGGTGTGGAGGCTACCCCATGTCCAGTCGCTCATGTCGCCGCCGCGGTTCGCCTTTAACCACGCAACGGCATCGGCCAGCGAGCGGAGCAGGATATCCTCGCGCGTCTCTGTCGCCGGTGTTGTCGTGTCGTCCCACCACCGCGCCGCCGGGTCGCGGGCCAGCTTGTGGAAGTAGATCGTGCTATAAGCGTCACTCACGTTCTCCTCCCCCACGTCGTCGGCCAAAACGTTCCGCGCCAGTTGCATGTAGAAAATCTCGAATAGACTGGCGGCCACGCTGTCGCGCCGCTCCTGGTAATCCCAATTGCGAAGATAGCCGAGCGCCTCTTGGATAGCGGCGTCATCGCTTGACAGGTCGAGTAAGAGCGGCACGTAGCTCTCCGCGCGAAGCGAGTAGCTGTCGAAATGAATGCGCGCGAAGTCATCGGCCGTCACCGGCCCGGCGGCAATGGCCTCGCTCAGCATGTCAGTGATGCGCTGGCCGCGGTCGCCGCTGGCCCAGTCACGGGCGATAAAGTATGGATACTGCTCGTCCACCACGGCATGGTTAGCGGTCACGATGAAGCCCTTCGCCGGGTTGAAGATGTAGGGGAGCTCTTCGAAGGGGACGTAGCCGTCCCATTCGTATTCGTCCGTCCAGCCGGGCACAGGAACCATCCCCTGGCCGCTCTTGCGGATGGGGATGAGGCTCGGCGTCTGGTAGCCGATATTGCCGTCCACGTCGGCGTAGACAAAGTTCTGCGACGGGATTTCCCAGAAACGCAGTGCCTCGCGGAACTCGTCGAAGTTTTGCGCCTGGTTGATACTGAGGACGGATTGGAGAATGCGCGACGGACCGGCATTGGCCGTCCAGCGCAGGGCCAGCGCGTCGGGCTGGTCTTCCAGCACGTCGCTGACGATCGGGCCGTGGATCGTTTCGCGAACCTGGAGCACCACGTCCTCGCCGCCGTTGACCTTAATGACCTCCTCGATGACGTTCATATCCTTCCACTCGCCCATGTATTCGTACTGGTTCGGGTTGTCGGGATTGATCTTCTCGATGTAGAGATCCTGCACGTCCGGGCCGACATTGGTCACGCCCCAGGCGATCCGGTTGTTGTGCCCGATGATAACGCCGGGGATGCCGGCGAAACTGAAGCCGCGCACGTCCCAGCCCGGCGCGTGGAGGCCGACCTCATACCAGATGGACGGCATCTGGATGCCCAGATGCGGGTCGTTCGCCAGCAAGGGCAGCCCGGACGCCGTGTGGTCGCCGCTGACGACCCAGTTATTGCTGCCCAGCAGCGGGCCGCTACCCAGCGCCGCCGGCGGCCGCCCAATCAGGTCGGTGGAGACGCGCGCCCAGTCTATAGCCGGCGCGCCGCTCGCGACGCGCACCGCGCCATTTGCGTCGCGGGCCACCCCGCCAATCTCTTCCGACGGCGCGATCACCGGTCGCGAATCGTACGGATAGCCAGGGATAAGCTCATTGGTCGCTTCTTCGCCGATCAGCCGGTAGAGCCGGGCGCGCTGCAACTCGTCAGTCCAGTTGCCGCCCAGGTCCCAACCCATGACAACGCCCCACCCGATGGAGTGAAGGGGCTCCCAGGGCTCGATTGCCCACGGTTCGCCCACCAGGCCAAGCACGCGCTGGCTGATGGCGATATCGTCTTGGTTCTCGGCCAGCCAGGCGTTGACGCCGGCGCTGTAGGCGGTGAGTGCGTTCATGGCTTCCGGCAGCTCTGCTTCGTAATATGCCGTGTTGGCCGCGGCGATGCGGTTCCAGCCGCTCGTGCGGATGAACTTGTCGTTCTCGATGCCCGGCTCGCCGACGATCTCCGCGATGCGCCCCTGGCTGATGTGCCGCCAAAACTCCATCTGCCACATGCGATCCTGCGCGTGGATGTAACCCTGGGCAAAGAATAGATCTTCGGGGCTACTGGCGTAGATGTTGGGGATACCGTAGTCGTCGCGGTAGATGGTGACCGTGTCCTTCAGACCGTGACCGGTTAGCGCCACACAGAAACTGTCGTCGCGGGTGGCGGCGGCGTGGCACTCGTCCGGCAGGCCAATCGCTTTCTCCCCGTCGGTATCGGGGAACGGGCTGCGCCGGATGGCGACAAAGGCAATGACCACGATCAAGGCAAGGCCGAGCAGAACGCCAAGGATGAAAAGCAAAATGTGGGCGGCGCGGTTCATCGGTTCACTTCTCCTCTCACTCAGATTGGTAGCTCCCACTGGGGCCGTTCGGCCGCCAAGCTTGCGCGCGTATGATAACCGATGCGCGCCGTCTGTAAAGAGACCGCCAGGGGATGAACGCAAAGACGCGAAGACGCAAAGTCGCAAGAACGCAGGCGGCCTTTGTAGCTTTGCGTCATGGCGTCTTTGCGTTGATCTTCGGGTTAGGACGCGGGCGCGGAAGGCGGCTATAATTCGCCGCTATGCCGATCGCCTGGTATGCCCTGGTAGGCCTCTTCGCCGCCCTGGTAGTCAACCGCGCCGTCGATTGCTGGCTCGGACCGTCGCGCCTGGCGTGCGGCCTGACGCGCCACCCGCGACGACAACGAGTGGTCACTGTCGGACTGCCGCTGCTGTTTGCGGCGTTGGCATGGCCGGGCGGGGACGGCGCGCTGGCGGCCTGCCTCTTTGCCGCCGTCCTCGTCCTGCTGGCTGTGGTCGATTTGGAGCAGCGGCGGCTGCCCAACGTCGTCGTGTTGCCGGCGCTGGCCGCGGCTGTGGCCCTGAGCGATGATCCGTTGGCCGCCGCGCTGGTCGCCGCCGGGGCCTTCGGCGCGTTCCTGAGCCTGTGGGCGCTCGGCCGTTACGTCTATGGCCCGGGCGCGCTTGGCATGGGCGACGTCAAGCTGGCGGCGCTGCTCGGCGCGGCGTTGGGCTGGCCGGCGGGCGGCTACGCGCTGCTCCTGGGCGTGTTGCTGGCCGGTGGGTTTGCCGCCTGGTTGCTGCTCTCCCGCCGTGCCGGGCGCGGGGCCCTGCTGCCCTACGGGGCGTTTCTGGCCTTGGGCGGCCTTATTGCTTTGCTGATGTAGCGCGATTCTGGAGAATCGCGCTACGGGCGCTACAGGGCGAGATTAGGTGAGGTAGAATAGTCCCGATGACCGAAAGCGAAATCATTGTCCGCCCCCTGGAGACAATGGCCGAGATCGCCGCGGCCGAAGAGGTTCAGCGCGTCACCTGGGGCATGCCCGATCTCGAGATCATCCCGGCCCATGCGCTGCACGCCATGCAGCATAGCGGCGCGGCCCTACTGGGCGCCTTCGACGGCGAGCGGGTCGTCGGCTTCGCCTTCGGCGTTCTGGGCACGGAGGACATACCCGGCCGCATCGACCAGGTCGCCGCCGCGCGGCTAAAGATGTATTCGGTCATCGCCGGGGTGCTGCCGGAGTACCAGCACCGCAACGTCGGCTTCCGGCTGAAGATGGCCCAGCGCGACTTCTGCCTGCGTATCGGCGTGCGGCTGGTTACGTGGACATATGACCCGCTGGAAAGCCCCAACGCTCGCTTCAACATCGGCAAGCTCGGTGCGGTCTGCCACCGCTATCTGCGCCACTTTCACGGCGACATGAGCGGCCTTAATCACGGCCTGCAAACCGACCGGTTCGAGGTCGAGTGGTGGGTGACGAGCCACCGGGTACAGGCCCGGGCGACGCGCAAGTGGCGGCCCTTGCGCCTCGACGCGCTGCTGGCCGGGGGAGCGCTGCTGGTCAATGAGGCCAGCTTCAACGCCGCCGGGCTGCCGGTGCCTCCGGCCAACTACGTCAGCCGGCCGAGCAACCTCATGCTGGTCGAGATACCCGCCAGCTTCCAGACCATCAAGCGCCAGGACTTCGCGCTGGCGCAGCGCTGGCGGGCCCACACGCGCGATATATTCGAGGGTATGTTCGACTCCGGCTTCCTCGTCACCGACTTCGTGGCCCACAACGACGAAGACGGCCGACAGCGCAGCTACTACTTTCTGACCCACCAGGACTCATGAGCATCCGGTTGCTTATGGTATCGTCAACGACCTTCGTGAATCTGTCCCATCTACCCAATCTGCGAATAACACCTCTTCCATGAACATTGAGCGTATTGACCTGTACCACATCACCCAGACGCTGGTCAGCCCATTTGTCACCAGTTTCGGGCCCCAACAGCAGCGCGACTGCCTCATCGTCGCCGTCCATGCTGACGGCCTCACCGGCTGGGGCGAGTGCGTCGCCACCAACGACCCCGGCTACTCCTACGAGACGGTCGTTACGGCGTGGCATGTCCTGAGCGACTTCCTCCTTCCGGCCCTGGCCGGCATATCGCTCGATGGGCCGGAGGCGCTCGGGCCGGCGCTGTCGTTCGTGCGCGGCCATCCGTTGGCCAAGGCCGCGCTCGACCAGGCCGTCTGGGATTTGGCGGCCCAGCGCGAGGGCGTTTCGCTGGCGGCGGCGCTGGCTCGACCCTATCCGGAAGGCCCGCGGCCGCGAGTCAAGGTCGGCGTCAGCATCGGCATTCAGAAGAGCATCGCGCGCACCCTGGACGTGATCGGCGAGTACGTCGACGCGGGCTACCGGCGCATCAAGCTAAAGATTAAGCCCGGCTACGACGTGGATCTGGCCCGCGCCGCCCGCGCCGCCTTTCCCGATCTGCCAATCATGCTCGACGCCAATTCCGCCTTCCGGCTGGCGGACGCGCCGGTGTTCCAGGCCATGGACGACCTAAACCTGCTGATGCTGGAGCAGCCACTGGGCTACGAGGACATCTACGACCATAGTCGGCTGCGGCCGCTGATCCGCACGCCGCTTTGCCTCGACGAGAGCATTCACTCGGCCGACCATGCTCGCTATGCCCTGGCGCTGAGGGCATGCGACATCATCAACGTTAAGCCGTCGCGCGTGGCCGGGTGGACGGAAGCCCGGCGCATCCACGACCTGTGCCGGGAAGCGGGAATGCCCTTGTGGGTCGGTGGCATGCTGGAAACCGGCATCGGCCGCGCAGCGCAACTAGCCCTGGCTTCGTTACCGGGCTTCACGCTGCCCGGCGACATATCTGCCACCGCGCGCTACTACGAGCGCGACATCACCGCGCCGTTTTACCTGAACGCTGAAGATAGTACGATCACTGTCCCCGACGGCGTGGGCCTGGGCGTCGCCATTGACCACGACCAGCTCGCCGCCGTCACCCTGCGTCGGGAGACGTTCAAGGCATAAGAAAAGAGAAACCGCAGATTGCGCCGATGACACCGAGTTCTCCGAATCTGTGCCATCTGCGCAATCTGCGGTTTCCTCATCTGGAGGAGAAGCGATGTTTACGGACAAAAATGTAGCCTTCATCGGCGGTGGGATCATGGGCGAGGCGATGGTCCGCGGCCTCCTCACGCAGCAGATCGTGGCCCCGGAACAGATTTACGTCGCCGACCCTCTGCCGGAGCGGCGCGAAGACCTGCGCCGCCGCTACGAAGTCTGCGTGACGGGCGATAACGCGGAAGCGGCCGAGGCCGGGCAGGTCATCGTCCTGTCCATCAAGCCTCAGAACCTGGCCGACGTCATGCCCGGCATTCGCGGCCACCTGCGCCGCCAGGACTTGCTATTGTCCATCCTCGCCGGCACGCCCATCCGCAAGCTGGCCGACGGCGTGGCTCACGCCGCGGTCGTTCGCGCCATGCCCAACACCCCGGCCCAGATCGGCATGGGCATGACCGTGTGGACGGCCACGACGGAGGTGACTGAGGAGCAGCGAGCGCAAGCCCAGGCCATCCTAGGCGCGCTGGGGCAGGAGTTGTTCGTCAACGACGAGGGCTACCTCGACATGGCGACGGCGCTCAGCGGCACTGGCCCGGCCTATATCTTCATGTTCATGGAGGCGCTCATCGACGCCGGGGTGCATCTCGGCTTTTCGCGCCGCGTGGCCGAGCAACTGGTCTTCCAGACGATGCGCGGCTCGCTGGAATACGCCGCGCAGTCGGGCAAGCACGTGGCCGAACTCCGCAACCAGGTGACCTCGCCCGGTGGGACGACGGCCGCCGCGCTCTATCACATGGAAAAGGGCGGGCTGCGCACCGTGCTCTCGCGCGGCATCTGGGCCGCCTACCAGCGTTCGGTGGAATTGGGGCAAGGAGAGAAGGTGAAAGGGCCGGCGTAAGCAGAAGTGACGAGTGACGAGTGACGGATGAAGAGGCGAGTGGCTCTCCGAACGACAAACGACCAACGGCCCCTGACCCATGACCGCTGATGAGAGAGAAGCGCCACTGGTCATCATCCAGCAAGACGGCCGTTGGTGGCGATACGAGGGGCTGGAGCGGGTCATTGCCGCCGGCCAGCCGAACGAAGTGGCCGCCGCCGTGGTCGAGGTCGAGCGGGCGGTGGAGGGCGAAGGGCTGATCGCCGCCGGCTATCTGGCCTACGAAGCGGCCGCGGCCTACGGGCTGGCCGTTCACTCGCCCGACGCCGACGGGCCACCGCTGTTGTGGTTCGGTCTCTTCCGGCGGCGAGAAGCGGTCGCGCCTCCGTCGAACCCGGGCAGCTTCCGCTTCGGTGAGTGGCAGCCGGCGCTCGACCTCGCTGCCTACGCCGCGGCCATCGAGCGCATCAAGGCGGCCATCGCCCGTGGCGACACCTACCAGGCCAACCTCACCTTCCACCTGACGGCCTCATTCGACGGCGAGCCGCAGGCCCTCTTCGCCGCGCTGGCGGCCGCCCAGCGCGCCGACTTCTGTGCCTACCTCAATCTGGGACGCTTTGTCATTTGCTCCGCCTCGCCGGAGCTTTTCTTCCGGCGCGATGGGGTGGCGCTGGAGTCGCGGCCGATGAAAGGCACCGCCGCGCGCGGATTGACCCTGGCCCAGGACCGCGAGCAGATTGGCTGGCTCCACTACTCAGAGAAGAACCGGGCGGAAAACGTAATGATTGTGGACATGATCCGCAATGATTTCGGCCGCATTGCCCGCACCGGCAGCGTCCACGTGCCCACGCTGTTCGCCGTCGAGCGCTACCCGACCCTGCTCCAGATGACCTCGACCGTGCGGGCCGAGACGGACGCGCCGCTGAGCGACGTGCTGGCGGCGGTCTTTCCCTGTGCGTCCATCACCGGCGCGCCGAAGGTGCGAACGATGCAGCTACTGCGCGAACTGGAGAGCGGCCCGCGCGGTATCTATACCGGGGCGATTGGGACGATCTTGCCTGGCCGTCGCGCGCAGTTCAACGTCGCCATCCGCACGACCGTCATTGATCGGCTGCGCGGCGCGGCCACCTACGGCGTCGGCAGCGGCGTCGTCTGGGACTCCGACGCGGCCGATGAGTACGCGGAGTGCTTGCTGAAGGCGCGCGTGCTAAGTGTCGCACCGGACAGCGCGCCCTTCGATCTACTGGAATCGCTGCTCTGGACGCCCGACGCCGGCTACTTCCTGCGCGAACGGCACTTGCGCCGTCTGGCGGAATCAGCGGAGTACTTCGCTTGTCCTATTGACATAAAAACCGTCGAGCGCCAGCTTGACGGGCTGGCCGACGAGCTGGCCGAGCCATCCAAGGTGCGGCTACTCGTCGGGCGCGCCGGGGACACGCGCGTTGAGGCTCGGCCGCTGGCCGAAGGCGCGCCGCCGGAGCCCATTCGCGTCGGGCTGGCCGGCCAACCGGTCTCGTCGGCCGACGTCTTCCTCTACCACAAGACCACCCGCCGCGCCGTCTATGACACCGCGCGCGCCGCGCGACCCGATTGCGACGACGTCATCCTCTTCAACGAACGCGGCGAATTGACTGAATCCAGCGCGGCCAATTTGGTTGTGTTCCTCAACGGCCGCGCCTGGACGCCGCCGGTCAGCGCCGGGCTGCTGGCCGGCACGCTGCGCGCAGAGTTGCTGGCCACGGGCGCCATCGCCGAACGGACGCTGACGGCCGCCGACCTGGCCCGCGCTGAGCACATCGAACTCATCAACTCCGTCCGCGGCCGGCGTCGCGCCGTTCTCGTGGATTGACATAACACGGAGCCGCAGAGCCACCGGGTCATCCCGCGCGGATGAGACCCTTCGGCCGTGCGGGCTCGCTCCGGCCCCTATCACGTCAATCGTGGCTTACCATCGGCCAACGGAAGTGGCGCTCGGCGCCGGTCCGCGGCCGGCCAGCCCCGTTCATCCCATTAGGCAGTTGAACAATAGCGCCTTACCCCCCTGAAAAGAGTCTTGGGCGTATGCCCGATGAATCGCCCCACCGAAGCGTCTAAAGTGGGCAGCATGGCTCTTCACGCATCGGGAGGAAATGGAGCAAGACAGGCTGGGCCGGTCGCCGCGGAGCGGGTTGCCGTCATTCGCGCGCTGCCGGGTCTGGGCGATTTTCTATGCGCGGTACCCGCGTGGCGCGCATTGCGCGCGGCCTTTCCCCGCGCTCGCATTGCCCTCGTTGGCCTGCCCACCGCCCGGGAACTGGTCATCCGCTTCGGCCGCTATCTGGACGACTATCTGCCCTTCCCCGGCTTTCCGGGCATCAACGACGCGCCCCTGCAGGTGCATGAGTTCCCCGCCTTCCTGGCTCGCGTCCAGGCTCGCCCGTTCGACCTCGTCGTGCAAATGCACGGGAACGGCTCGACAAGCAACGCCTTCGCCATGTTGCTGGCCGGGCGAACCACCGCCGGGTTCTACGTGCCCGGCAACTACTGCCCCGACCCGGCGCGCTTTCTGGCCTACCCCGAAGACGTGCCGGAAGTATGGCGTCATCTGCGTTTGCTGGAGTTTCTGGGCATCCCCTTGCAAGGCAGCGCCTTGGAGTTCCCCATCGAGAGCGCGGACGAGGCCGAACTGGAAGACCTGATGCAACGCCATCATCTGCGTCCCGGCGGCTACGTCTGTGTTCACCCCGGCGCCAGCCAACTTGAGCGGCGCTGGCCGGCGGCGCAGTTTGCGGCTGTGGCCGACGGATTGTGCCGGCTTGGCTTCCAGGTCGTACTCACGGGCACGGCGGGGGAGTCCGCGCTGACGGCCGCCGTCGCCAGCCAGATGGAACAGACGCCGGTTGATCTGGCGGGCGAGACGTCGCTGGGAGCCGTGGCCGCCTTGCTGCGCGGCGCGCGGCTGCTCGTTGCCAACGACACCGGCGTGTCACACATGGCCGCGGCCGTGCGCGCGCCCAGTCTGGTGCTATTCATCGCGTCCGACCCGGCGCGCTGGGCCCCGCTCGACAATGAGCGCCATCTCGTGAGGGACGGTCGCGCCGGGGGTCTGGCCGCCGGTGACGTTCTGGCCGACGCCACGGCCCTGCTGGCGCGGACGGCCCCGGAGGCGATCTATGCCTGAGAGCGCTTGGGCGCGCAGCCGCCGGCTGCTCGTTGCCTACGTCGGCCCGGTCGACGGCGTGCCCGCGCTTGGCCCGGCTCTAGCGGCCATCCGCGAAGCCGCCCCCCATGCCCGGCTGACGCTTTGGGCATCGCCGGCCTGCTGGCCCCCGGTGGAACTGCTGACTGCCGACCGCCTGCTGCTGGCACCGGTCGAGTGGCCCGAGGCCGAGGGGGTGCGCCAGGTAGTGGCCGCGTTCCAGGACAGCGCATTTGACGCTGCGATCATTCTGACCGAACCGGGTGCGTCGCCTCATCCAGTGGCCTATGCCTGCTATCTGGCGGGCATACCCGTGCGCGCCGGCCAATCCCTCGAGTTCGGCGGCTCGGTTCTGTCGCTGTGGGTGAGATCGCGGCCGGCGGGCAGCCGTGTCGAGCATCACTGGCATCTACTGGAGGGGGCCAACGTCGCGCAGCGCCTTGAAGCCGATGAGCCGGCGCTCGCCACCGGCACGACGCTCCCCGCAGGATCAGGAGAGATGGCATGACCCAATCGTTTACTGTGTTCCCGCACCCGGCAACAGAAACCCGGCCACGCAAGCCCAGCCGCGCCGTCCGGCAGAGCGCGCTAGTTGACCGGGCCTTTGAGACGGCTGTGGACGCCCTGCGCGAGTCCCGGCGGCGGTTGCAGCCGGGCATTCTGGAAGCGGCGCAGGTGATGGTTCGCTGCTTTGCCGCGGGCAACAAGGTGCTGGTTTGCGGCAATGGCGGCAGCGCCGCTGATGCCCAGCACTTCGCCGCCGAACTGGTCGGCCGTTTCAAATCCGCCCAGCGTCCCGCCTTGCCCGTCATTGCCCTGACGGCCGATACCAGCATCCTGACCGCCTGGGCCAACGACGCCGGCTATGAACTGGTCTTCGCGCGTCAGGTGGAAGCGCTGGGGCGGTCCGGCGATTTGCTGGTGGCGATCAGCACCAGCGGGCGCTCGCCCAACGTCATCCGCGCCCTGGACGCGGCCCGTCGCCAGGGGTTGCACGCTGTTACCCTGCTCGGCGGGGATGGGGGCGAGGCCCTGCCGCTGGCCGACACAGCGCTGGTCGTGCCATCGCGCGACTCGCAGCGCGTCCAGGAAATCCAGATGCTGGTCCTGCACACCATCTGCGAACTGGTCGAAGACGCCCTGGAGCCATCGCGCGGCGCGCTACTGGTCTAGCGAGAGCGGCGAATCCTTCAAAATCCGTCGCTCGTCGTTCGTAATTCGGAGTTCGCAACTGCGCTGAGGAAATGATGAACGGAACCAACGGGCAAGAGTGGCCGAACAAGGCTGTCTTTCTGGATAAAGACGGCACGCTGATCTATGACGTACCTTACAACGTCGACCCGGCCGAGATTCGGCTGATGCCGGGCGCGCTGCAAGCGCTACGCGCCCTGTACGACGCCGGCTTCATGCCGATCATCGTGACTAACCAATCGGGCGTGGCCCGCGGCTATTTCCCGGAGACGGCGCTGGAACGAGTTGAAGAGCACCTGCGCCAGTTGCTAGCCGGCGCGGGCGTGCCGCTCTATGGCTTCTACTACTGCCCCCACCACCCGGAAGGGGAGTTGCCGGAATACACCGGCGAATGCGGCTGCCGCAAGCCGGCTGCGGGCATGCTGGTGCGCGCCGCGGCCGAACACGACATCGACCTTAGCCGCTCGTGGTTCATCGGCGACATTCTTCACGACGTAGAGGCTGGTCGCCGCGCGGGATGTCGCACAGTCCTACTTGATAACGGCGGCGAAACGGAGTGGGTGCTGGCTGGCCCCCATCGTCTGCCCCATCACATCTGCGATACGTTGCTCGAGGCGGCGCAGGTCATCACCGCTCTCGAGTCGGCGCACCTGCCTTCCGAGGTCGCATGGACCGCTTGAACATCCTCATCTGGCACATCCATGGCAGCTATCTGAACGCGCTGGCCCGCATCGACCATAACTGGTACCTGCCGGTGAAAGAAGGCCGGCCGGAGGGCTACGGCGGTCGCGGCCCGACATTCGACCTGCCGGATACCATGCGTGAGGTCCCGGCCAGCGAGGTCCGTCACCTCGATCTCGATCTGGTCATCTTCCAGACGCCGAAGAACTACCTTCAGGACCAATACGAAATCCTGAGCGAGGCGCAGCGGGCGCTGCCGCGCATCTACCTGGAGCACAACACGCCCCGCCCGCACCCGACCGACTCCGTCCATCCGATCAACGATCCCGACATGCTGCTGGTGCATGTCACACAGTTCAACCGGCTGATGTGGGACAACGGCCGCACGCCGACGATGGTTATCGAGCACAGCGTTGCCATTGACCCGGCAGTGCGCTACACGGGCGAACTGTCGCGCGGCATCACCGTGATTAACGGGCTACAGAAGCGGCCGCGCATTGCCGGGTACGACATCTTCCAGCACGCGCGCGAGCTCATCCCGCTCGACGCGGTGGGCATGGAGACGGAAGCATTTGGCGGGCTGGGCGACGTGCCCTATCGCCACCTGCATGGGCTGGTGGCCCGCTACCGCTTCCTGTTCAGCCCCATCCGGTATACCAGCTTGCCGCTGGCAGTCATCGAGGGGCTGGCGATTGGCATGCCAATCATCGCCCTGGCAACGACGGAACTGCCGGCGGTCATCGAGAACGGCCGTCACGGCTATGTTTCCTGCGACGTCCAGGAGCTGATCGCCCACATGCGCCGGCTGCTCAACGATCCGGCCGAGGCGCGCCACCTGGGTCGAAACGCTCGCCATCTGGCGGAGGAACGCTTCAGCCTGGAGCGCTTTGCCCGCGATTGGAATGAGGCGTTTAGCCGCGTTGGGGCGGGCCGGACGGCGGTCTGGCCCGTGGCGCGGCCCGCCGGCCGCTAGCCGGCGACGAGGAAAGAGATGAAACAACATACGCGAGTTGCTTTTCTGAGCGAGCATGCCAGCCCCGTAGCCCTGTTGGGCGGCCAGGATGCCGGCGGCCAGAACGTTTACGTCGATGAAGTGTCGCGTAACCTGGGCGCGCTGGGTTACGCTGTCGATGTGTTCACCCGCTGCGGCCAGCCGGACGCGCCGGAGATCGTGGAGTGGGCGCCTAACGTGCGCGTTATCAACGTCAAGATCGGCCCGCCGCGTTTCCTGTTGAAGGACGACCTGTGGCCGCTCATGCCCCCCTTCCGCGACGCCATCGAGCAGTTCGCCGCCGCCAACCGCCTGCGCTACAGCGTCATCCACGGCAACTTCTGGATGTCGGGCTGGGTGGCTGCTCAGTTGCGCCGCCGCCTGAATGCGCCCGCCGTACAGATTTTCCACGCCATGGGCATGACCAAACGCCGCCACCAGGGCCAGGCCGACACCAGCCCGGACGAGCGCATCGCGATCGAGCGGACCATCGTCCGCCAGGCCGATCGCTTTATCGCCCAGTGCCCGGCCGAGCGCGACGAGCTGGTGCAGAGCTATGGCGCCAAGCCAGAGCGGGTGGCCCTCATTCCGTCGGCGGTCAACACCCAACGATTCCGGCCACTACCGATGGCCGAGGCGCGCACTCTGCTAAACCTGCCGGCGGACGAATTCATCGTCACCTACGTTGGCCGCATGGTGCGGCGCAAGGACGTTCGCAACGTGGTCCGCGCCATCGCCCTGCTGGTTGAGCGGGCGCGCGCGGACACAACGCTGCCGCGAGTGCGCTTTCTCATCGTCGGGGGCGAGAGCGCCGCGCCCGACCGGGAGATCACACCGGAGATCGGCGCGCTGCAAGACCTGGGCGCGGAACTCGGTATCAGCGAGTACCTGGACTTCGCCGGCGCGCGCCCCCCCGATGAGCTTTACCGCTACTACAGCGCCGGCAACGTCGCCGTGACCACACCGTGGTACGAACCGTTCGGTCTGACGCCGCTGGAGGGAATGGCCTGTGGCCGGCCGGTCATCGGCTCGGCCGTCGGCGGCATCACCTTCACCATCCAGGACGGCGTGACCGGCTTTCACGTACCGCCGCGCGACCCGGCGGCGCTGGCCGGCAAACTTTACTTGCTCATGACGGCCGAGCAGTTGCGGCGGCAGATGGGCCAGGCCGCCCGCGCTCGGGTGGAACAAGAGTTCACCTGGCAGACGGTTGGCCTGCGCACAGCCGCGCTCTACCAGTCGCTAATCCAGGAGCGCCGCCTCGAAGCGCCCGCTCGGCCGCGGGCTGTCGTTCCTGCGGCGGGGCCCTATCTGGGAGGTGGGACCGGTGGCGCTGGTTGACGTTCTCATTCCCACCTATAACCGCAAGACGGGGCTGGCGATCGTCCTGGCCGGGCTACTGGGTCAAACCTTTAGTGACTTCGACGTCATCATTTCCGATCAGAGCGATGGGAACGAACGGGCGCTGGACAGCGTGGAGATTCAAACGCTGGTGCGGGCGTTGCGCTGGCATGGCCATCAGGTGCAATTGCACCGCGACCGGCCGCGCCACGGCATGGCCGAACAACGCAACTTCCTGTTCGAGCAGGGCAACGCGCCCTATGCCCACTTCATCGACGATGACGTGGTGCTGGAGCCGCGAGTCATGGAGCGAATGCTGGCCGTGCTCCAGGCGGAAGGCTGCGGCTTTGTCGGCTGCCCGGCGACGGGACTCGATTACCTCCGTGACGTGCGGCCGCAGGAGCAGGACATCGAGCTCTGGGACGGGCCGGTGACGCCGGAGCCCTTCGCGCCGGGCCAACTGCCGTGGAACCGCCACCGGGTGAACAATGCCGCCAACCCGCTACACCTGGAGCAGAAGCTAGCGCCTACCGGTGAAACCGTTCGCTACAAGGTGTGCTGGGTGGGCGGGGCCAACGTGCTGTTCGACCGCCAAAAGCTGCGCCACGTCGGGGGGTTTAGCTGGTGGGATCGACTGCCGCCGGAACACGCGGGCGAGGAAGTGGTGGCGCAATTCTTGCTCATTCGCAAGTACGGCGGCTGTGGCGTCTTGCCGGCCGGCACCTACCACATGGGCCTGCCGACTACCGTACCCGACCGGCAAGACAATGCTGTCCGGCTATTCGGCGAGTTAATCGAGGAGTTTGACGTCCACCCGGGTGAATACGCGGGGTTGGCCAAACAGAACAACGCCACCGGCCGGGCAACACCGGGCCGGCAACAGCAAGGAGAGACACGGTATGGAAACTATCAATCTGGAAGACAAAGTCGTCCTGGTGACGGGCGGCGGCAGCGGCCTCGGCGAGGCCACGGCGCGGGCGTTCGCGTGCGCCGGAAGTCACGTAGTGGTTGCCGACCTGAACCGCGCCAACGCCGAACGAGTGGCGAAGGCTGTGGAGACTTATGGCGTTCGGGCGATGCCGGTATGCTGTGACGTCAGCGACGAGGCGGCGGTCTTCCGCATCGTCCAGGACACGGTCGAACGCTTCGGCCGCCTCGACGTCGTTGTCAACAATGCCGCTGTTGATCACACCGTCTCCATCGATGAGATGAGTGTCGGCCAATGGGACCAGGTCATCGGCGTCAACCTGCGCGGGCCGTTTATGTTTGCCAAGGCCGCGCTGCCGGTTATGCGCGCGCAGAAGTCCGGACACATCGTCAATATCGCCTCGACGGCGGCGACGCGGGCCTGGGCCAATGCCGCGGCTTACCACGCTTCGAAGTGGGGGCTGATCGGCTTCGGCCGCGCGCTGGGTGTGGAAGGGCGGCCGGACAACATCCGCGTGACGACCGTCATCCCGGGTGGCATGCGCACCCACTTCTTCGACCGCTTTGTGGACCAGGGCATCCCGATGCCCGACATGGACAAGCTGCAAGACCCGGCCAACGTGGCCGAAGCCATCGTTTTTGCCGTACGGATGCCCCAGCAGTCGGTCATACAGGAGATGATGGTCACGCCTATTGGCGAAACCAGCTGGCCTTGAGCCCGCGCCGGGCATGGAGCGGCGGTATCCACAGGACGGCCCGAACAGGCGCGAGTGCCTCTGGGCGCTCACGGCGGAGTACAGGTCTTTAGCCAAGGAAGTAACATGCAGCTAGCGGCAACAAGCCACGATACAGTCACGACGGTTGCCCGCGCGCCGCTGCCTATTCGGCTGGGCGCGGGGCTGAGCGCGGCGACAGCGACATACTGCTACGCAATCGTTCGACCATCGGCCGCCGGCGCCAGCCGCGTGGCCAGCGCGGGTGATCCCGCGCTCACCCGTGCCTCGGCTGTGGTGGCGCGATTTGAAAGCCGTGGCTGGTTATCGCAACGCGTCGAGGCCCTTCTGGCGGCCGAGACCGGCAGCGACGAGGCGAGCGTCCTGAGCGCCGCGGCCGTAGCGCTGGCGACGGCGCTGGTCGCCTTCGCCGGGGTAACTCTGACAGCCGACGAGATCATCGAGCTTGTCGCCGACCTCCCAGGCGCGGACCCAAATCTGGCCGCCAGCGCGCTATATGGCGGGTTGAACGTCTCGCCGGCGCGCCAGGCAACGGGGCCGCGTCCGCTCCACCTGCCGGGCAGCGCCGTCGCGGCGCTGGCGTTGCGCCTTCTGCAATTCGAGACGCCGGCGTCGGAACAGCACCTGGCGCCCGTTGACCGGGAAGCGCCCGCCGGATCGCTGGCCCTGGCGCTGGAGCGCGGCGACATGGATGGCTTCGGGCGGCTGCTTGGGACGCGACCTGATAACCCTATAGCCGCGGCATGGTATGACGCAGCGCTGGCCGCGGGCGCGCTGGGCGGGCGGGTAGCCGGGCGCCATCTCCTGCTCTATTGCCCGCTGCGCGCCCAGCGCGCCGTGCGCAGCCGGCTGGGAGCCTGCGGCTTAACGGAACGGCCGGTGGCTCTGACAACGACCGGCGCGACCCTTGTCGGCGTCGCGCCGGCCCCACCTTGGCCGGCGGCCGAGCCCGCCGAGACCCTCCCCGGTTACTGGCGCGACCTCAGCGCGGCCGTGCTATCGCCACCAGTTGCCTCCCTGTCACGGGCGGCCGAACTTTTGGCCGACTGCTGCGACCGGGGTGGTACTGTTTTCGTCGTCGGCAATGGCGGCAGCGCGGCCACGGCTTCGCATATGGCCTGCGACCTGGCGCGCCGCGGCCGATCGGGCGAATGGCCCGGCTTTCGCGTCTTGCCCCTGGCCGACAACGTCTCGCTGATGACGGCTTGGGCCAACGATACCGGCTTCGAGCATGTCTTCGCTGAGCCTCTGGCGGCTTTTGCCCATCCTGGCGACGTTGTCGTCGCCATTGCCGCCCAGGAAGAATCCGGCAGCATCCTGGCGGCAGCCCGCGCTGCGCGCCGCGCCGGCGCAACGACAATCGCCCTGACGGGACGCAACGGTGGATCGATGCAAGCGCTGGCCGACGTGGTCTTGCGCGCGCCGGCCGACCGCCGCGAGCACGTTGAGGATATCCATCTGGCGATGGCCCACAGTCTGTGTCTTGCCGTAGAGGCGCGTCTGGACGCCGGGCGAGTTCCGGCCGCCAGGCAAGCCTGTGCCGCGGGTGGCTGAGGAGATCGAACGCGATGACGCCTGATGATTTGCTCAATTTCATTGCCCGCTTCGCGGGTCTGAGGGTGCTGGTTGTTGGCGACGCCATGCTCGACATCTACCTGGCCGGGCCGAGCGGTCGCCTGTGCCGCGAAGCGCCGGTGCCCATCGTCGACGTGGAAAGCCGGCAGGAGCTTCCGGGCGGCGCCTCGAATACGGCTGTCAATGTCCGCGCGCTGGGCGCTCAGGTCAGCTTCCTCACGGTCGTCGGTGACGACCGGGAGGGACGCGCGCTGCTGAGAGGGCTGGTTGAGCGCGCCGTGGACGTGGGACACGTGCTGCACGATCCGTCTCGCCGCACGCTGGCCAAGCACCGGGTCGTCGCCTCGTCGCAGTTGCTCGTTCGCTTCGACCTGGGAACCACCGAGGCGCTGGGCTCCGACATCGAGCAGGCGCTGGTCAACCGGTTGCGCGCCCTCATCCCGCAACATGACGCGATCATCGTTTCCGACTACGGCTACGGGGTCATGACGCCATCGGTGATCGACACCCTGGCCGAATGCCAGACAGAAATGCCGCGGCTCATCGTCGTTGACGCCAAGAACCTGCAAGCCTATCGCCACGTGGGCGTAACGGCGGTCAAACCCAACTACGGCGAGGCGGTGCGCCTGCTCAAGCTGGAGCAGCGCGAAACCATCCGCGACCGGGCCGAGCAAATGGCCGCCTATGAGCAGGACATTCTGGCCGTGACCGGGGCACAGGTCGCCGCGGTCACGCTGGATACCGAGGGGGCGCTGGTTTTCGAGCGCAACCGCGACCCCTATCGCACCTACGCCCGGCCCCACCCCAACAGTCGCGCCGCCGGCGCGGGCGATACCTTCGTTAGCGTCCTGACGCTGGCCCTGGCCGCCGGAGCCCACACGCCGGCCGCGGCCGAACTGGCCTCGGCCGCCGCGGGTGTTGTCGTCGGCAAGGAAGGTACATCGTCGTGCTCGGCCGAAGAACTGACGGGTCTCATCTTCGAGGAACGCAAGGTTGTGGCCGACCGGCGGCTGCTGGAGCCCCGCCTGGCCTACTACCGCGAGCAGGGCCGGCGCATCGTCTTCACCAACGGCTGTTTCGACATCCTCCACCGGGGGCACATCACCTATCTAAGCCGCGCCAAAGCGCTAGGCGACGTGCTCATCGTCGGCTTGAACAGCGATGAGAGCGTTCGCCGGTTGAAGGGCGAGGCGCGGCCGATCAACTCGCTGGAAGACCGCATCCAGGTGCTGGCCGCGCTCAGTTGTGTCGATCACGTGGTGCCCTTCGGCGAGGACACGCCCAGCGAGCTCATTCGTCTGGTTCGGCCCGACGTCTTTGTCAAAGGCGGCGACTACACTCGCCGCACGCTGCCGGAAGCGCCCCTTGTCGAATCGCTGGGTGGCGAGGTGCGGCTCCTGCCCTACCTGGAGGACCACTCGACAACGGGCATGATCGAGCGCATTCGCGAAGCCGAGCTGCTACCGGCCGAGGTTCTTCGATGACGATCGCTGGCCTTCCCCGCGCAGGCGGGGCGTTTCCTCCACCCGCCACCGCGCCGGCGCCGCCCCGATGGGCGCAGGCGGAACGCATCCTGTGCGTCCGGCTCGACTACATGGGCGACGTGCTGATGACGACGCCAGCCATCCGCGCGCTGCGTGAATCGGGTGAAGGGCGGCGCATTACCTTGCTTGGCTCCGGCTCGGGCGCGGCCGTGGGCCGACTTGTACCCGAGCTTGATGACGTAATCAGCTACGACTCGCCCTGGACCAAATCGACACCCAAGCGCCAGGACAGCAGCTACGACCGGGCGCTGCTTGACCGGCTGCGCGCCGAGCGGTTCGACGCGGCCGTCATCTTCACCGTCTACAGCCAGAACCCGCTCCCGGCGGCATTCCTGGCCTATCTGGCCGACATCCCGCTGCGACTGGCTTACTGCCGCGAGAACGCCTACCAGTTGCTAACCGACTGGGCCCCGGAGACAGAGCCGCAGACCGGCATCCGCCACGAAGTGCGCCGCCACCTGGACCTGGTAGCCCGTGTCGGGGCGCGGGCGCTCAATGAGCGTCTATCGGCCGCCTTCTCAGCCGCAGCCTTGCAGCGCGTCAACCGACTTCTGGAAGAGGCGGGCACGGCCCTGAGTCGCCCCTGGGTCGTGCTCCATCCCGGCGCAACAGCTCCCTCGCGCCGCTACCCGCCGGAGCTGTATGCCGCGGCCGCCCGGCAACTCATCCTCGACCACCGCGTCCCGGTCGTCCTGACGGGTTCGGCGGCCGAGGCCGACCTCATAGACGATATCCGGACACGGCTGGGCGCGCCCGCCGCCTCGCTGGCCGGGATACTCACCCTGGAAGAACTCGCGGCGCTGCTCAGCCTGGCGCCCCTGCTAATCGCCAACAACACCGGGCCGGTGCATCTGGCCGCGGCCGTCGGCACGCCGGTCGTCGACCTGTACGCGCTGACGAACCCGCAACACACGCCCTGGGGCGTGCCGAGCCGCGTCCTCTATCACGACGTGCCCTGCAAGTTCTGCTACCGCAGCGTGTGTCCGGAGGGTCACCACCACTGCCTGCGCCTCGTCACGCCGGAGGCGGTAGTGGCCGCCGCCCTCGATCTGCTACAGGCGACAACTGCCGGTGGCGACCGGGGGCCAACGCGCAAGCTGGTCGAGCCCGCGCTGGCGGGCATTGGCCCGAGCCTGGGCGTCAGCGCCCGCACAGGAATGGGGGATTAGCAAATGCGCCGCACGCCGCTCGTACAGGTTATGCTACTGGGGCAAGGGGCATACTACGCTGTCACCGGGCTGTGGCCGCTGATCCACATGCGCTCGTTTGAGGCTATTTCCGGGCCGAAGCGCGACCAGTGGCTGGTGAAGACGATAGGCCTGCTGCTCACGGCCTTCTCGAGTGTCCTGCTTCTGGCGGGAATGCGACGGCAGCCTCAGCTGGATGTAGAGGTACCGCTGACCGCGGCCGGCAACGCCGCCGCGCTTGCGGCGACCGACGTGATCTTTACAGCGCAGCGCCGCATTTCGCCGGCATACCTGCTCGACGCGCTGGCTGAAGTGGTATTGCTCGCGGGCTGGATCGCCGTCTGGCGTACCGCCGGCCGGGCAAAGACCGGAGAGGGAGAGGAATGACAGCGCGCGTATCCGTGTTAATGCCGACCCACAACCACGCGGCCTTCATCCGCCGGGCAATTGAGAGCCTGTGCGGCCAGACGTATGGCAATTGGGAACTGATCATCGTTGACGACGCCTCAACTGACCGCACGGCCGACCTCGTCGCGCCCTATCTGGACGACGAGCGCATCCGCTATACGCGGCTGCCGGAGAACCTTGGTCGCGGCGCGGCGACCAACAGCGGGCTCGACGCGGCGCGGGGCGAGTACATCGCCTACCTGCCATCGGATGATGTCTACTATCCCGAACACCTGGCTTCGCTCGTCGCGATCCTGGATGCTACCCCTGAAGCCGTCCTGGTCTACAGCGGCGTGCGTTACAACTACAACCGTCTGACCACAGGACAAGTGCCCATCCCGCGCTACTCTTTGCAGATGGTGCAGGTGATGCACCGGCGCACGGCCGAGCGCTGGCTCACTCGTCGCGAGCTGGAAAGCGACGATCTGGAACGGCTGGCCTGGGGCCAATTGCGCGGTTTGGGGCAGTTCATCGGCACGGAACAGATCACCTGCGAATGGGTCGCCCATCCCGGTCAGTTACACAAGCTCTTGCAGGAACCCATCGGCGGGATTAACCCCTACCGTCAGCGCTACAACGTCCAGCACCCGCTGCGCTTCCACACGACCCAGGGCAATTATATGGACGAAGTCGGCCGCTACCGCGCCTTTCGCGAGCGGCCGGATACGCCTCTCGCTCCGGATGGGCTTAAGATCGTCCTGCTCGGCGAACTGGCGTACAACGCTGATCGCGTCCTGGCCCTTGAGGAGCGCGGCCACAAACTATACGGTCTGTGGATGCCCGATCCGTACTGGTACAACACCGTTGGGCCGCTGCCCTTCGGCCACGTGGAGGATTTGCCGCGCGACAACTGGCGGCAGGCTATCCGCGATATCCAGCCCGACATCATCTACGCCCTGCTCAACTGGCAAGCCGTGCCCTTCATCCACGAAGTGGTTCAGGCCGGATTGGATGTACCGATTGTCTGGCACTTCAAGGAAGGACCCTTTATCTCGCTGGAACACGGCCACTGGGCGCTGCTGGAGGCCATCCATCGCCAGGTGGAGGGACAGATCTTTTCCAGCGCCGAGATGGTTGACTGGTATGAGACGGCCATGCCCGGCGTGACGCGTAATAGCCCCATCATGGTGCTGGACGGCGATCTACCCAAGCGCGACTGGTTCAACGCCGAACGCGCGCCGTTGCTCTCGGCGCAGGACGGCGAGATGCATACCGTGGTGCCGGGGCGGCCGATCGGTTTGCACCCCCATACCGTGGCCGAACTGGCCGGACAGGGCATTCACCTGCACTTCTACGGCGACTTCACGCAGGGGCAATGGGTGGCCTGGGTAGAGAAAACGCTAGGCATGGCCCCGAACCACCTGCACTTGCATCCCAACGTCGACCAGGAGAACTGGGTGGCCGAGTTTTCACAGTATGACGCCGGGTGGCTCCACTGGATCAAAAGCGAAAACGGCGGTGACATCCGCCGCGCTAACTGGGACGATCTCAACCTGCCGGCGCGGCTGGCGACGCTGGCCGTGTCGGGCCTGCCGGTGTTGCAATATGACAACGAGGGCGCGGCTGTAGCCACGCAGACCGTGGCCCGCCAGCACGACATCGGTGTGTTCTTCAGCAGCATTCCCGAGCTAGGCCAGCGCCTGAGCGACGCGCCGCGCATGGCCCAATTGCGCGAAAACACCTGGCGGCAGCGGTCATATTTCATGTTCGACCGCCACGCCGACCGCTTGATCGCCTTCTTCCGCGAAGTGCTCCGGCAGCGAACCGGTGGCTGACATGGACAACAACCCTATCAGGAGAAGCCCGCCAATGAAGAATCCGTCCGACTCGAAGCCCGTCATCCTGTGCCTGGCCCACCTGGCATGGGATTTCGTCTGGCAGCGGCCGCAGCACTTGCTGTCGCGCCTGGCGGCTCACTATCCAGTTTATTATGTCAATGAGCCCTGGATTGAGCCGGCGGCTGCCCCGCATCTGCGCCTGGTTGGCGCGGCCGACAACCTGCTGGCCTACCAGCCGATCTTCCCCGCCGACCGCCCCGACGTCATTGCCGACTGGCAAAACAGCTACGTGGACCTCGTCACGCGGTTGCTGGTCGATGAGTCGGTGGTGTTCCAAAACGGCCACCTGAAAACCGCGCGGCCGCTCATCCTGTGGTTCTATACCCCCATCCCCGCCTACTTCGCCGACCGGCTGCCGGCCGACCTGATCGTTTATGACATCATGGATGAGCTGGCGAATTTCAAGGGCGCGCCGCCGGATATGAAGGAGCGCGAGCGCCACCTTCTGCGGCGCGCCGATGTCGTGTTTACCGGCGGTCGCAGCATGTATGAAGCGCGGCGGGGAGCCCACCCCAACTTGCACCTTTTCCCCAGCGGCGTCGACAGGACGCATTTCCACCTAACGGACGAAACACCGCTGGCTCCGGAGGTTGCCGGCTTGCCACGCCCCGTGTTGGGCTATTATGGCGTCATCGATGAGCGCCTCGACCTGGGTCTCATCGACCGGCTGGCCGTCGACCACCCGGAGTGGTCGGTCGTTCTCGTCGGGCCACTGGCCAAGATAACACCGGAGGACTTGCCGCGGCGGCCGAATATCCACTACCCGGGCCAGCAGCCCTACGGCCGGCTGCCGCACTTCCTGAAGGGCTTCGACGTGTGCCTGATGCCCTTCGCTATCAATGACGCCACGCGCTACATCAGTCCGACCAAGACGCTGGAATATATGGCCGCCCACAAGCCCATCGTCAGCACCCCCATCCACGACGTCGCGGCGACGTGGGCGGACGTGGTCGCCGTCGCCGACACACCCGAGGCGTTCGGCGCAGCGGTTGAGCGCGCGTTGGGCGAGACGCCGGCTGAGCGCGCCGCCCGCCGCCCCCGTGAGCAAGCCCACCTCCGCCAGTACGGCTGGGACCATATAGCCGGCCAGATGCACAACCTGCTGACGGCGGCATGGAACGCGCGACACCCGGTCGCCGCGGGACAGCCAGTGTATGAGCGGTAGCGACGACGAGCTACCCGACGCCGCGCGCATCGGCCGCCCCGACTTCGAGCCGGAGCAGGCCGAGCTGTTTGCGCGCGCCTTGCGGACGCTCAACGCGGCCGGCGTTCCCTATCTGCTCGCCGGAGCATTTGCCAAGCACGCCTACACAGGCATCTGGCGCGACACTAAAGACCTCGACATCTTCCTGAAGCCCGGCGACTTGCAGGGGGCGCTCGATGCGCTAACCCGCATCGGCATGGAGACGGAGATCGTCTACAACCACTGGCTGGCGAAAGCGTGGCAAGAGCCGTACTTCATCGACCTCATCTTCGGCACGGGCCACGGCCAACTGGCGATCGATAACCAGTGGTTCGAGAATTCTCGCCCCACTCAGGTAGCAGGCGTGCCGGTGCAGCTCATCCCGCTGGAGGAGCTTATTGTTTCCAAGGCCTTTATCGGCGAGCGCTACCGTTTCGACGGCGCCGACGTGCTGCACCTCATTCTGCGTGCCCCCGGGCGGATCGACTGGCAGCGCGTGCTGGCGCTGCTGGGCAAGAACTGGCCGCTGCTGCTCTGGCATCTCGTCCTCTTCGCCTACGTCTATCCGGGAAAGATCGACCTTTTGCCGCGATCGCTTATGAGCCATCTGTTCGAGGAACTGCTGCGGCAATCTGACGCACCCGGCGTCTCCCTCGAGACGTTCCGCGGGGCGCTCATTGACCCATTTTCCTTTGCCGTCGATATGGAGGACTGGGGCTCGGAGGACCGGCGCGACCTGCGGCCGGTAGTTGACGACCAGGGGGCGGTAGCCGGAGAAACGGGAGTATGAAAATTGCGGCGATTGGCGATCTGCATTGCCGGACATCGTCGGCCGGCGAGCTGCGGCAGCTGCTGGCCGGAGTCGCCGACGAAGCGGAAATCCTGCTGCTGGCCGGCGACCTGACCGACACCGGCTTACCGGCCGAGGCGGACGTGCTACTAGGCGAGTTGGAGAGCCTAAAACTGCCGATGATCGCCGTGCTGGGCAACCACGACCACGAGAGCGGCCAGCCGGAAGTTCTATGCGAACGGCTACAGGCCGCAGGCGTTACCGTGCTGGACGGCAGTGTGTGCGAAGTGGGCGGCGTCGGCTTTGTCGGGACGAAGGGCTTCTGCGGCGGCTTTGATGATCTATTCATCCAACCTTTCGGCGAGCAGGCGCTCAAGGCGTTCATCCAGTCGAGCCTCGACGAGTCCGTGCGCTTGGAGAATGCCCTGGCCAAGCTCGACTGCGACCGCAAAGTCGCCATCCTCCACTACGCCCCTATCCGGGCAACGCTGGAGGGAGAACCACTGGAGTTGTACGCGTTTCTGGGCTCGTCGCGGCTGGCCAACGCGCTGGAGCGGCGCGGCGTGGACCTGATTGTCCACGGCCATGCCCACCATGGCTCACCCTTCGGGCAGACGCGGGACGGCATCCCGGTCCATAATGTCTGCCGCTTTGTGCAGGCGCGGCACACGGAGCGCGCCTACGCCGTGTTCGAGGTATGAGAACGGCAAGACCGGTGTGCGGCGAAACCACGCGGTTATTTAACGGCTCGCGCCGCGATCAGAAGCTGGTAGTCGGGGTCGTAGAAGTCGAGTTCGGCTGGCTCCAACTCGTGGGCCGAAAGTCCCGTCAGGAAGGCAATGGATGTCAGCACGTTGCCGTAGGCCTCGACGTGGACTTGCTCGCGACTGAAGGCGTCGCTGAGCAGCCGCGTAATGGAAGCGGTCGTAAAGCGCCAGTAGTCGCCCCAGCGGTCCATGTCGAAACGGCAGATCTGGCTGAGCGCCGGAAAAGTCGCCAGCAGCACACCGCCGGGTTTCAGCAGGCGGTGGAGCGAGGCCACGGCCGCCGCGGCGTCGTAAATGAACTGAAGCGTCTGGGTAAAGATGATGCAGTCAAACTGGTCGGAGGCGACGTGATCGCAGTCGGTCAGATCAGCGATGATGGTGGCGTGAATGGCGTCTTCGCGCGGCAGGTCGAGCACGTCGGACTGGACGACGCGGTTGCCGCCGAATCGCGTCGTGTATTGCCGGTCGCCCATTTCCATGACGCGGCCGCGAATATCCGCCGCCTGGCGACCCAGGAACCGTTCGATGTAGTAGCGGTCGATGGGCTGGCCGCGGTCGAAGCCGAACGACCGGCTGATCGGCGTCAGGCGGCGCAGATCGCCAAGATTGACGCCGCCGACGGGCGGTGGGAGAGGACGATCATCATTCATGGCGCTTGACCAATGGTAGCGCGAGTGGTTTACCCACGCCATAGCCTGAACAGAGCATAGGCGCTACCCGAGGAGAAACCGAAGATGAGTAGCAAACGATTGAGCAACGGCCGGGGCAAGATTCACGTCCTGGAAGTTCTGGGCAACGCCATTGTCGGCGGCATGGAAACCTACGTCAGGAACCTGATCGACCGGCTGCCGGCGGACCGCTTCCGCGTCACCTGCCTCTGCCCCTACCAAAGCGATCTGACTGCCGAACTGGAGGCAATGGGCTGCGAGGTGTTTGTCACCTATATGGCGACCGATCCGCCCTGGCGCTCCATCCAGACGGCCGTGGAGGTCGTTCGCAGCCAGAACATCGACCTGCTGCACGCCCACCTCTACAAGGCCCACATGCTGGCCGGCCTGGCCGGTTCGCTGACCGGCCGGCCCGTCGTCGCCACCGTCCACGGCATGGCTCTGTCTCCGGACGAGCTGGCGGTCAGCCAGACAACCAACTCGCACCTGGTGGTCGTCTGCCAGGAAGCCTACATCCACGCGCGTTCACTGGGCGTGCCCGCCGAGCGGTTGACGGCCATCGCCAACGGTGTGGATATGGCCCGCTACCGGCCCGCAGCAGACGGAAACGCCTTTCGCGACGACCTGGGCATCCCGCGCGACGCGCCGCTGGTTGGCTTCGTCGGCCGTATCGCCTGGGAGAAAGGGCCCGATCAATTCATGCATGTGGCCCGCCACGTGCACGGCAATCGCCCCGACGTGCATTTCGTTCTCGTCGGCGAAGGGCATATGAGCGGCGACGTAGCGCGCATGGTCGAGGAGATGGCGTTGTCCGAACGCGTCCACATGGCCGGGATGCGCCGCGATACCTGGAACGTCTACCCGGCGCTCGACGTGATGGTCCAAACGTCGCGCACCGAGGGCATGCCGTTGGCGCTGCTGGAGGCGATGGCTTGTGGCAAGCCCATCGTCGCCATGACCGTGGGTGGCGTGCTGGAACTCGTCGAGGTCGGCACAACCGGCCTCATCAGCGCGCCCGGAGACTGGGAGGGCACCGGCAATGGTGTACTCGCGCTGCTCAGCCAGCCGGAGCGACTGGCGCGCATGGGTGAGGCGGCCCGCCGGCGCGCCGAAGCGCACTACGACCTGGCCGAAACCGTACGCCGGACGGCGCGACTCTTCCGCGACCTGGTACCCGACAAAGCCGGCCAGCTCGCTGACCCGAAGCCGATCAATGGGACCTCGCCCAAGCGGCCCCTGCCAACCGCGACCCGGGTGAGCCAATGACGTCAGCGGCGACGCCGGACGTACTGGCGCATCTACGCGCCGGTCGCCGGCGCGTGCTGGTTTTGCGGCCAGACAACATCGGCGACGTGGTGATGACCGGCCCGGCGCTGCGGGCGATCAAGGCCACGTTGCCGGACGCCCACCTGACCCTGCTGGCCAGCCCGGGCGGAGCGCAGGCCGCGCCGTTGCTGCCGTGGATCGATGAAACCGTGACCGAGCGCGTGGTCTGGCAAGACCTGGGCCACTTGCCGTTCGATCCGGCGCGAGAAGCAGCCCTCGCGGCGCGGCTGGCGGCCGGGGAATATGACGCCGCGTTCATCCTGACCAGCTTCAGCCAGTCGCCCCACGCCCCGGCGCTGCTCTGCGCCCTGGCCGGCATCCAGCCACGGCTAGGCGAGTCAAAGGAAGACGGTTTCGGCGCGCTGACCCACACCGTCGCGCCGGCCGGCGATGACCTGCACCAGGTGGAGCGCAACCTGCGTCTGGTGGAAGCAGCCGGCTTTACCGCTGCCGATCGGCGCTTGGCCGTCGCCGTCCCACCGGAAGCGCGGCAAGGGACAGCGATGTTGCTGGCCGCGCACGGCATCGAACCCGGCCGCGGTTACATCGTGCTCGCGCCGTGGGCCAGCTGCCCGGCGCGCACGTTCTTCCCGGACCGGTTCGCCGCCGCGGCGCGGCTGCTGGCGGCCGGCGCTGGTTTGCCGGTCGTCCTTGCCGGCGGGCGGCGCGACCGGGAGCGCAGCCTGCCGCTAATGGCAACCCTGGGCCAGTGGGGCGTCGACCTGGTTGGCGCAACAACCGTGCCCGAGCTAGCCGCCTTGATTGACGGGGCGCGCCTCGTCTTCGCCAACGACAGCTTGCCGATGCATCTGGCCGACGCCACTGGCACGCCGAGCGTCATCCTCTATTCCGGCACGGAGTATGAGTCGCAGTGGGCGCCGCGCCACAGCCCCAGCCGCCTGTTGCGCCGGCCTACGCCATGCAGCCCCTGCTATGGCTTCACCTGCCCCTTCGATCTGGCCTGCCTCGACTTCTCGGCCGAAGAAGTGGCCGCGGCGGGCTGGCTGATGCTGCAAGAATGCGGCGGCAACGGCTTCACCAGCCCTTGCGGTTAGGCAAATGACCAATGCGCCCTCCGGGCACCTCGAGAAACCTTGGGCAAACGCCTATAGGCGGCAAGGACGCCGGCGGCTAGAGTATCAGGACTAGTCCTCACCAAAAGGAGAAATTGGGATGCAAACAGGACAGAAGCGTAGTTTCATTTTGGGTGGCGGCATGACGGGCCTATCCGCCGGACTCAGTTCGGGGCTGCCGGTGTTTGAAGCCACGGCCGACCCGGGCGGTATTTGCTCGTCATACTATGTCCGCCCGGGAGACTCCGAGCGCCTGGCCCAAGCCCCGGCCGATGGGGAGGTATATCGCTTTGAGATCGGCGGCGGCCACTGGATTTTCGGTGGCGATCCGACGGTCTTGCGCTTTATCCAGAGCCTTGTTCCGGTGAAAACCTATCACCGTCGCTCTTCGGTCTACTTTGCCGGGCAGGACCTCTACGTGCCCTACCCGCTGCAAAACCATCTGCGCTACCTCGATCGCGACATCGTGGTGCGGGCCCTTAAGGAACTGGCCGAGCCGCAGGGGCAAATGACGACAATGTCCGACTGGCTGGAGGAGAGCTTCGGCAAGACCCTCTGCGAGTTGTTCTTCTACCCCTTCCACGATCTCTACACGGCCGGGCTGTACACGGAGATCGCCCCGCAGGACGCCTATAAGTCCCCGGTAAAGCTGCCGCTGGCGATTGAGGGCGCGTTCAGCGAGGCCCAGGCGGTGGGCTACAACGTGACCTTCATTTATCCCACGGACGGGCTCAATATGCTGGCCCAACAGATGGCCCGCTCGGCCGATGTCCGCTATGGTCGCCGGGCCATCGACGTCGACGTGACCGAGCGCGTGGTTACCTTTGACGACGGCCGCACCCAACCCTACGACTCGCTTCTCTCCACGCTGCCCCTCAACGTCATGATGGAGATGACCGGCCTCACGGTTGACGCCCGGCCCGATCCATACACGTCGGTGCTGGTGCTCAACATCGGCGCGACGCGCGGCCCGAATTGCCCCGACGACCACTGGCTCTACAATCCGGATGCCCGGTCGGGCTTCCACCGGGTCGGCTTCTACAGCAACGTTGATCGTTCGTTCCTGCCTCGGTCATCGCGCAAGGACAACAATGCGGTCAGCATCTACATCGAGCGCGCCTATGTCGGCGGCACCAAGCCAACCGATGCAGAAGTGCGCCAGTACTGCGACGATGTGGTCGCCGAATTGAAGGCGTGGGGCTATATCGAGGAAGCGCAGGTTGTGGACCCGACATGGATCGAGGTCGCCTATACGTGGTCGTGGCCCAACTCGCCCTGGACGCGGCAAGCGCTAGACGCGCTGGAAAAACACGGCATCTACCAGATCGGCCGCTATGGCCGCTGGATTTTCCAGGGTATCGCCGACTCGATCCGCGACGGGTTCTATGCCGGCAGCGCCTTCCGCATTGACGGCGTGCACCCGCGGGTCGAGAACAAACTGCCCGCCACAAACGGCGCGCGCCAGAAAGCGTATTCCACCGTTCCGGCCGGGCGGCCCACGTCGGCCACGCTTTCCTAGTCTGGTCAATTTACCCGGGCCACTTTCTAGGGATACTCCTGTCGGAGTATCCCTTTTTTTGTTTATCTGCCCTGTCTCAAATGGCAGTCGCCCTTGCCCAAGCCGGCAATTACCTTGCCTATGGATAGACAAAAGACGGGATTTCTCTCGGAAAGACCACAAATGTGCATAATGTCTACTGACTTGGCGTTCCTCTTGCGTCATGATTGCGCCGAGAAGTAACCGATATCACGCCAAGGGAGCGAAAACACTTGCCGCACTTTTGCTAACATCCCCGCCGCACTGGTTCCGAGCTGCCCTGACAGAGGAAGCAGGCGAATGAAATCCAACAGCGAAGAAATTGTTCAATCGCTGGCAGTCTATTCCAGCAGTTCGTTTCGACGGATCGCAAACGAAGTATCGGAGAAGGTTAGCCAGCTATTCCATGCCGATTCGATGGTATTGGATGCCAAAGAGATCATTGTGGCCGCCGCGCGTCCCGAACTGGTCGGTGTGCCCTTTCAATTGACCTATTGCCAGCAAACGCAGAAGGCGTTCCGCATCCCCTTCTACTTGAACGGGGAGCCGGGCGAGGTGGTCGTCTGCGAACTACCCGAGGGTGAAATCATCTCCGGTCGCCTGGCGCAGGTGATGGTTGAACTTATCATCAATGAGACGGCCGGCCGGCCGGCCGCGCCCGACCTGACGGAGATCAAGAACCAGTTCATCTATGACTTGCTGCTGGGTCGCGCCGAGGACGAAGCAGTTGTCCACCAGCAAGCTTCGCAGCTTGGGCTAGACCTGCGGCCGCCGCGCGCGGTCATCCTGATCGATGCGGCCGACTACATCATGCCCAGTTGCGCCACGCGCGGCCACCAGGTAGACGTGCAAGCGCAGCGCCGGGCGCAATTCATCATTCGCACCGTCGTCAACTACTTCCACTTGCCGAGCGACCTGATCTGCGCCTACGTGGGCAACGGCGAGGTGGTGGTTCTAAAGGCCAGCGACGCGGGGAATCTGGCCGACTGGACGGACAATCCGCCGCAGGATGAAAGTTCATCATGGGCGGACCTGGCCGCCCTGAAGCGGGCTGTTGAAGGGCTTTTGAAGCACTTACCGAGTGCCCCGGGGCGCAATTTCCATCTCAGCATCGGCCGCTACCACCCCGGTTTGCGCGGGCTGGCCCGCTCTTACCAGGATGCGCGAGCCGCCCTGTCCCTCGGGCGCATGTTCAGCCAGACCAACCAGGTCCATTGTCTTGACGAACTGGGTATACCGGCGTTTGTTGGCGTGGCCGAAGAGCGGACGAAGATCGACCTGGCCCTCCACCTGCTGAGCCCGTTGGACGACGAAGACGAGTTGATGGAAACGCTGAAGATATTCTTCGCCACCGACTGCTGTCCGTCACAGGCCGCGGCCCAGCTCTCCATTCACCGCAACACGCTCGGCTACCGGCTGGATAAGGTAACCTCGCTGACCGGCCTGGACCCGCGCCGGTTCGACGACGCGGTGCAGATTCGTCTGGCGCTCGTCTTGCGATCGATGTGGGCCAGCTATCGCCCAATCGACGCCTAGGCGCTGTCGCCGCGCGGCCCGCCGGCGCTTATGGCGCGGCGCAGTTCGGCCAGGCGGGCGCTCAACTCCTGCACGCGCTGCTGTAGTTCCTCCTGGGCCACTACTTGCACCTCGAGCAGTG
>CAZSOD010000013.1:0-41319 GCA_964608255.1 uncultured Ardenticatenaceae bacterium | reverse complement strand
CCCCGTCCCCGCCGGCGCGCCGGCGGCCCCCTTCGTCTCCGCGCCACCGCTCGAAGCGGCTCCCCACAGCTCCGCCCCGCTGCCGCCGCCCCACACCGACGGCTACGCCGTGGCCGGCTTCGACCGGGCGATGCTCTATGAGGAAGTGCGCCAGCGCTTTAGCCGCGACGACCTGCAAGACCTGATGTTCGACCTGGGCGTCAATGAACTGGACGTGGTGACGCCGGGGCAGAGCAACGATGAGTTGATCGTCCGCATCATGGATGCCGCCGACCGTGATGGCCACGCCGGCGACGTCGCTCTGGCGGTCGAACGCATCCTGACCCCGCCCCTGCCGGAACACTTGCCGCGCCTGGAGAAACTCAGCGCCGAATCGCCGCGCACTGTGCTGCGCCACTACCTGCTGGCCCATTACAGTGCGGAGGAGTTACAGGCGATGACGGCCGCATTGGGCATCGACTGGGAGCAACTCGAGGCCGGCAACAAGAAGGACAAGGTCCGCAGCCTGTTGCTTTACCTCTATCGCCGCAGCCGGATCGATGGTCTGCTGGCCGAGATGCGCTTGCGCGCCGACGAGGCGCGACAGCGGGCCGACGCTGGTGAATGACCGACCCTAGAGACGCCACTCACAAGATTCTTATTCCCCTTCGCATACCCGGCGGCCGTACGTAATGGAACGGCCCCACCAGCAATCGACAGCTGACGCACGAGATGGCGTGCATTCCGGCCATCCCTCCCGCGTCAAATGACGCGCCCGACGCGTCCTGGTCCCCACTCGGCGGCGGATCCCATGCCCGCGCTTGTCACCTCGTCCCACTAACCCGCCTTTTTGCTCCTCTTCCAAGCTTAAAATATCGCGGCCCGTCCTTCACATAAGGGAGGGGATGCGTTATACTTTGGGCATTCGTGGGAAAAAGTGGGGCGTAGTGGGACATACAGGCGCGCAAACCCTTCATTTTCCGGCTAGAATGGGACAATGCGAACAAGTGTTCTAATTTTGGACTTTTATGTTTCTGGGCGAGTTCCGGCACACGATTGACGAAAAGGGGCGTCTGACGATCCCCGCCAAATACCGCGGTCTGCTGGCCAGCGGTATGGTCGTCACGCGCGGCCTGGAGCGTAATCTCATGGCCTTCTCGCTCGAAGGCTGGGAGGAACTGGCCGAGCGCATCAAGGGTTTGCCGCTGACAGATTCCGGCGCGCGCGAGTTTCGCCGCCGCGTCTTTTCCGGGGCCGTGGACCTTGTCCCCGACCGCCAGGGGCGCATCCTCCTGCCGACCTACCTGCGCGACTTCGCCGGCATCGACGCCGACGTGATCATCGCCGGCATGTATAACCATTTGGAGATCTGGAACAGCGATGCGTGGCAACCCGTGCGCGAGTCGATCGAAGGCGACGAGCAGCACTGGGAGAAACTGGGCATTTGAGAGAATTGGGAATGAAGAGGCGGCGGCGAAAGACGCGGTCCATTCTGAATTCGTCATTCGTAGTTCGTAACTCGTAATTGCGCAGATATGGAATGGCTGATGAGGCGGCAACGAACACTGGCGGACACGTGCCCGTCCTCTATGCCGAAGTTATGGACGGCCTCGCGCCGCGCGCCGGTGGCCGCTACATCGACGGCACGCTCGGCGCGGGCGGCCATGCGGCCGGCATTCTGGAGCGCTCCGCGCCCGACGGCCGGTTGCTCGGCTTCGATCGCGACCCGGCGGCCGTGGCCTTTGCCGCGCGGCGGCTGGCGTCCTTCGGCGAGCGCGCCACGCTTGTCGCCAGTAGCTTCGGCGACATGGCCGACATCGCCCCGGCGCGCGGCTTCGGCGTCGTCGACGGCGTTCTGCTGGACCTGGGGCTTTCGTCCCGACAACTGGATGACGCCGGGCGCGGCTTCTCCTTCCTGCAGGAAGGCCCGCTCGATATGCGGTTCGACGCCCGCGGCGGGCCGACGGCCGCCGACCTTGTTAACAACCTGAGCGCGGAAGAATTGGCCGACATCTTCTTCCGGTACGGTGAAGAGCAGCAGAGCCGGCGCATTGCCCGGCTCATTGTCACTCACCGTCCTTTCACGACGACGACGGAGCTGGCCAGCCTGTTGGAGCGCAACTTCCGGCGATCCCGGGCGGGCCGCCACCCGGCGACGAAGGTGTTCCAGGCGCTGCGGATCGCCGTCAACGGCGAGCTGGAAGAGATCGAGCGCGGCCTGCGCGGCGCGCTGGCGCTCCTGCGACCCGGCGGCCGGCTGGCGGTCGTCAGCTTTCACTCACTGGAAGATCGCCTGGTCAAGCAATTCATCCGCCAGGCCAGCCGCGATTGCGTGTGCCCGCCACAGCAGCCGGTCTGCACTTGCGGCGCGCAGCCGGCGCTGCGGCGCGTAACGCGCAAGGCGGTGCAACCCGCGGAGGCCGAAGTTGCGGCTAACCCGCGCAGCCGCAGCGCCCGCCTTCGCGTGGCGGAGAAGACGGGTTAGGTTCTTAGGGAAAAAGGCGCGCCACAGGCGACGGATGCCGAGCGACGAACAGCGAACGACGAACTGACTTACTGATATAGACACGATGGCTACACAGAATGACAAGCCCCGCGAGCGGCTCCGGCCGCGACAGGCGCGCGAACTGGCGCGGCGTCTCGGTCTGCTGACCGAGGCGCAAGCCGCCGCTGGCTGGGGGGTTATCCTGGTGCTGGCCGCCTTGTTGGGAGCCATCTACCTGAACCAGGCCAGCAAGATCGCCGCCATCGGCCGCCGCGTGCAAATGGAGCAGGACGACCTGGATAACGTCAAGCTTACCAACGCCGATTTGGAGCGCCGGATCGCCGAGGCGCAGTCGCTGGAGCGGCTGGACGACGAGGCGCGACGGCTGGGGTTTGTGCCGTCCACGCCAGCCGACATCGACTACGTGGTCATCCCTAACTACCCGATTGAGCCGGCGCCCGACCGCTCGGGCGGCGATATGTTGGATGAGTCCGACGTAACACCTGCCCCACCCCCGGAGACGTTCTGGGAGGCGGTCGCTTTGGCGATTCAGGACATGGGCATTGACCTGACCCGAGGAGAAACGCGTGAGCAATAGCCAGATCAGGCGCATGTGGACTGTCGGTATTGCCATGGGCCTGGCGCTGGGCGTTATTGTCCTGCGCCTGTTTCTGTTTCAGGTCGTCCACGGCGACGAGTGGAAAGAGATCGTGATCGAGGACGTACCGGTAACCGATCGACCCGAACGCGGTGTCATTTACGACCACAACGGCGCGGCCCTGGCGGTAGATGAGTGGGATTACCGCGTTGCCGTTTCACCCAGCATCTTGACCGACCCCGAGGAACTGGCGAACGACCTGGCGCCTATTTTGCAGATCCCGCGCGGTCAGTTGCTCGATCAGTTGGAATCACCCAAACTGTACGAAGTCCTCGCGCCGCGCGTATCGTCTGAAACGGCCGAAGCCATTCGCGAGCTGCCGCTCGGCGACGAAGTGCAGTTCGACCCGCTGCCGCGCCGCTTCTATCCCCAGGGTAGTCTGATGTGCCACGTCCTTGGCTTTGTCGATTTCGAGGGCAAGGGCGGTGGCGGCATCGAGGGCTACTACCAGAATGAACTGGCCGGAGAAGCCGCCAGCGCCTCGGTGCCGATCTCACCGCTACGCGAGCAGAAGATGGTCATTGCTCGCGAGGGGGCCGATCTGGTACTGACAATAGACCGCAGCCTGCAATACACCGTTGAGCGCCATCTGAAAGAAGCGCTGGTGGAGCACGGCGCGGTCAGCGGGTCGATTATTGTGATGAACCCGCACACAGGCGCTATCCTGGCGATGGCTGCGGAACCGTGCTTCTCGGCCAACGATTTCTACGACACCGATAAGTCGTTGTTCTACAACCCGTTGGTCAGCGCTGTCTACGAGCCCGGCTCGGTAATGAAACTCATCACCATGGCCGCGGCGCTCGATTCCGGCACCGTAACACCCCAGACAACGTACAACGACACCGGCGCGATCGAGGTCGGCGGCCACGTCAGCTACAACTGGGACCGGGGCGCGCACGGCACTGTCGATATGACTACCTTGCTGGCCCAGTCGCTCAACGTCGGCGCGGCGACCATCGCTACCTGGATGGGGCCGACTACATTCTACGACTACTTCCAGCGCTTCGGCTTCGGCCGCCCGACGGGTATCGACATTTTCGGCGAGGAGCCGGGCCTCATGCCGCTGCCCGGCAGTTCGGACTGGCAGGAGTCCTTCATCGCCACCAATGCCTATGGTCAGGCGCTGGCCGTCACGCCCTTGCAGATGATCTCGGCCGTTTCAGCTCTGGCGAATAACGGCTACCTCATGCAGCCGTATGTCGTCGAGGAAGTCCGTGACGAGAACGGCGTCCACCGCCATCAGCCGACGGTCCTCAGCCAGGCTGTCAGCCCGCAGACCGCGGCCACAATGACCACCATGGCAGTGACCGCCGTGCAGCAGGAAGTACCGGAAGCCCAGGTTGAGGGCTACACCGTGGCCGGCAAGACCGGCACGGCTCAAATCGCTGAGGCGTTCGGCTATCATCCGACCGACATCATTGGTTCGTTCATCGGCTGGCTGCCGGCCGACGACCCGCAGATCGTCGTCTTTGTGAAGCTTGATCGGCCGCAGAGCGCGCCGTGGGGCTCCATGACCGCCGCGCCCACCTTCGCCAAGCTGGCCAAGGAACTGGTCGTCCTGCTGGGCATCCCGCCCGACGACGTGCGGCTCGACCTGCAAGCCAGCGCGGGCAATGGCGGGGGATAAGATCTACGCACTACGGCAATGCTGACCCTGGGTGACATACTCCACGCCCTGACGGGCTACCAACCGGCCGGAAATGAGCCGGTCGTAGCGTCGTTCGTGGTCGACAGCCGCGAGGCCGGGCCTGGCTCCGTCTTCGTCGCCTTCGCCGGCGAGAAGGTGGATGGGCACGCGTTCGTGGCCGACGCGTTCGGCCGGGGGGCCATTGCCGCCCTGGTCGAGCGCGCGCCGGACGGCGACTGGCCGGTGGTCGATGCCCGCGATGGCGCGGCCCCGCTGCCCACCCGTCTCCCGGTTGTCATCCGGGTGAATAGCACCCTTCACGCCCTGCAAGCTATCGCCCGCGCCTGGCGCGCCCGCTTCGACGTTCGCGTTATCGGCATTACCGGCAGCGTCGGCAAAACCTCGACCAAGGAGCTGACCGCGGCCGTACTGTCGCGCCGCTACCGCACGCTGAAATCGCCTGGCAACCAGAACAACGAAATCGGCGTGCCGCTGACGCTGCTGAATTTGCGCCCGGAGCACGAGCGCGCCGTCATCGAGATGGGCATGTACGCTCAAGGCGAGATCGACACGTTGTGCGACCTGGCCCGGCCTAGCGTCGGCGTCGTCACTATGATCGGGCCGGTGCATCTGGAGCGGCTGGGCTCGATGGAGGCCATCGTCGCCGCCAAACGCGAGCTGGTCGTGGCCCTACCCGAAGACGGCACGGCCGTGCTGAACAAGGATGACGAGCGAGTCATGAGCATGGCCGCCTATACCCAAGCTCGCGTCTTCACGTACGGGCTCGACCCCTCGGCCGACCTGTGGGCCGACAGCATCGAGACGATGGGGCTGGACGGCCTGCGCTTCACCCTGCACCACCGGCGCGAGCGGCTCACGGTGCGCGTACCCTTGCTGGGCCGCCACAACGTCCACACGGCGCTGCGCGCGGTGGCCGTCGGCCTGATTGAGGGCGTGCGCTGGGATGAGATAATCGCCGGGCTAAACGCGTCAGCGGCTCAATTGCGATTGGTGGTCAGCGACGGCCCGCGCGACTCGCTCATCATCGACGACACCTATAACTCCAGCCCCGACTCGGCCCTGGCGGCGCTTAACCTGCTGGCCGACCTGAACGGACGGCGCATTGCCGTCCTGGGCGACATGCTGGAACTCGGCCAGGCGGAGCGGCAGGGCCACCGCGTCGTCGGCCGGCGCGCGGCTGATGTAGCTGACATCCTCATCACCGTAGGGACGCGGGCGCGCACGATAGGCGCGGAAGCCCTGGCTCTTGGCAGGCCCGCCGACCAGGTGCTGATGGTCGACGACGCGCCGGCGGCCGTGCCGCTGTTGGAAGAACTGATTGCCGCCGGTGACGTCATTCTGGTCAAGGGATCGCTGGGCATGCGCATGGACCGCATCGTCACGGCCCTGGGGAGGCTGGACTGATGGGGCTGGCGCTGACGGTTGCCGCCGCCACGTTCTTGCTGGCGGTTATCTGGGGCGGTCCGCTGATTGAACTCATGCGGCGCCTGCGGTTGGGGAAGAACATTCGTATCGACGGGCCGGCGACCCATGCCGCCAAAGTGGGCACGCCGGCTATGGGAGGTATCCTGATCGTCGCTTGGACGGTTCTAGTCAGTGTGGTGGTGAATATCGTGCAGTTTGTGCAGGCGCTGGAAATTGCCGAAAGCGTGGTGATACCCCTGGGCGTCATGGTAGCCTACTCTATCCTCGGTGGCATAGACGATTACCAGGGGCTTCGCCAACGACCCGGTGAAGGTATGCGCGCCCGCGTCAAACTGGCGATCCAGCTTGTCATCTCGCTACTGGCGGCCGTCCTGCTCTACTGGATGGTGAACGACCGGCACGGCTGGGTAGCCGTGCCGACCGTCCCCGTCCTGCTCGACATCGGCATCCTCTACATCCCGGCGGCCGTCATCGTGATCACGGGGTCCGCCAACGCCGTGAACCTGACCGACGGCCTCGACGGTCTGGCCGGGCTCATCGCTGCTACCGCCTTCGTCGCCTATGGCATCATCGCCTTCCTGCAGGATCAGCAGTTTCTGGTCGTGTTCAGCTTCATCGTAATCGGCGCGACCTTCGGCTTCCTGTGGTACAACGCCAAACCGGCGCAGATGTTCATGGGCGACGTAGGCTCGCAGGCGCTGGGCGCGGCGCTGGGCGTGCTGGCGCTGATGACCAATCAGTGGCTCATCTTCCCGATCATCATCGCTATCCCGGTGGCGACGGAGCTTTCGTCGACGTTGCAGGTGCTTTACTTCAAGGCCACGGGCGGCAAGCGGCTGTTCAAGATGGCCCCGCTACACCATCACTTCGAGTTGATCGGCTGGAGCGAAACACAGATTGTCCAGCGCTGGTGGCTGATCGCCATGTTGACGGCGATGATCGGTATCGCCCTGGCGCTGATTTGATGGTTATGAAGATTTTAACGCAAGGACGCAAGGACGCAGTGACGCAAGAACGCCAATATGGCCCGGCGCGTCTTGGCGTCCTGGCATCTTAGCGTTGATTCTGTGACGACATGGACGCACTACACGGTAAGCGACTGGTGATTCTCGGCATGGCCCGGCAGGGGACGGCGCTGGCCCGCTTTGCCGTGGGTGCGGGCGCGTTCGTCACCCTGTCCGACCTGCGCCCGGCCGATAAACTGGCCGGCGCTCTGGACGCCTTGAGCGACCTACCCGCCGATCGCCTGCGCTTCGTCCTGGGCGAGCACCCGCTGTCGCTACTCGACACCTGTGACGTGCTGGCCCTCAGCGGCGGAGTCGCCACCGACGCGCCCATCGCCGTTGAAGCCCGGCGGCGCGGTATTCCCCTGACCAACGACTCGCTGGAGTTTGCCCGCCGCTCGCCCGCGCCCATCGTCGGCATCACCGGCTCGGCCGGCAAGACCACCACAACCTCGCTCGTAGGCCAGATGGGCCACAAGGCCGGCCGCGTGACGTGGGTTGGCGGCAACATCGGCCAGCCGCTCATCAACCATCTGAGCGAGATGTCGCCCGGCGACCTGGTGGTGAAGGAGCTGTCCAGCTTCCAACTGGAGATCTGGCAAGACGTCAGCCCGGCCATCGCCGCGATCCTGAACATCACGCCCAACCACCTGGATCGGCACAAGACGATGGCCCGGTACTCCGAGGCGAAGGGCAACATCCTGCGCTTCCAGCAACCGCTCGACGTAGCCCTGCTCTCGGCAGATGACCCCGGCGCGCTGGCGCTGCGGGAACTCATTCGCGGCCGGCTGCGCCTGTTCAGCCAGCGCGGCCCGGTCGACAATGGTGCCTACGTCCACGACGGCCAAATCTGGCTGAGCGGGCCGCGCGGGTCGCGGGCCCTCTGCCCCACGGCCGACATCCGGCTGCGCGGGGCCCACAACGTACTCAATGTTCTGGCAGCCGCCGCGCTGGCCGAGTCGGCCGGGTTGCCCGACGAGGCCATTATCGCCGGCATCCGCACCTTCAGCGGCGTGCCCCACCGGCTGGAGCTGGTGCGCGAGCTGGACGGCGTGCAGTACATCAACGATTCCATTGCCACCGCGCCGGAACGGGCTTTGGCGGCCCTGGCCGCCTTCGACGAGCCGATCATCCTGCTGGCCGGCGGCCGCGACAAGGACATGGTCTGGGACGAGTGGGCGCGGACGGTTGCGCGACGGGTCAAACGCGTCGTGTTGTTCGGCGAGTTGGCCGCGCCCCTGGCGGCGCGGCTGGGCCAGAGCGCGCCCACCACCTATGCGGAAACGCTCGCCGAGGCGGTCTATGTGGCCCAGGCCGAGGCGCGGGCGGGCGACGTGGTCCTGCTATCACCCGGCGGCACGAGCTTTGATGCTTACAGGGACTTTACCGAGCGCGGCGAGCATTTCCGGCTTCTGGTAGAAGATCTGGAGTAGCGCGATTCTCCGGAATCGCGCTATGGGAGAAACCAATGGCAACGATCAGTGTGGTCAAGAAACGCGGCGAGTCCATTCTCGCGGGGCGCAATAAATACGCCTTCGACTACTGGCTGCTGCTGGCAACGGCCGCCCTGCTCGTCTTTGGCTTCCTGATGGTTTATAGCACCACGTTCGACCTGGGCCTGCGCTACAAGGAAAACCCGGTCTACTACCTGACCCGCCAGTTGGGCGCCATGGGTATCGGCGTGTTTGTCGCTGTCATCCTGATGCAGTTCGACTACCACGTCCTCCGCTACGCTTCCGTGCCGCTCATTGCCGTCACCATCGTACTGCTCCTCTTCGTGCTCTTCTTCGGCGCGGTGGACTACGGCGCCGCCCGAGCCCTGTCGCAGGGTTCCTATCAACCCTCCGAACTGGCCAAGCTGGCGACCATCCTCTACATTGCCCACTGGCTATACTCGAAGGGTGACAAGATCAAGCAGATCAATTACGGTCTGGTTCCGTTCTCGATCATTACCGGCGCTATGTTCGCCCTGATCGTCCTGCAACCGGCCCTCAGCACGGCGATCCTCGTCACGCTGATCAGCTTTACGCTCTTCTTTGTGGCCGGGGCCGACTTGAAGCAGGTGCTGGTCGTCGGCCTGTTTGCCAGCGTGGTCGTCGCCTTCATGATGGTGACCCTGCCCCATGCCGCGCAGCGCGTCACCGACTACCGCGCCGCGCTGGTCGACCCCTTCCAGGCTGGCTACCAGGTGCGGCAGGCGCTGGGCGCGCTGGCCAACGGCGGCCTGTTCGGCGTCGGGTTGGGCGAGGGCGTCCAGAAGTTCGGCGCGCTGCCGCTGGCCCACACCGACGGCGTTTTCGCTATCGTGGGCGAGGAACTCGGCTTGTTCGGCGCGCTCTTGCTGGTCGGGTTACTGGCCTTTATGGCCTGGCGCGGCTTTCGCGTCGCCTCGCGCGCCCGCGACACCTATGGCTTTCTGCTGGCCGTCGGCGTCACCGTCTGGATCGGCTACCAGGCGCTGATCAATCTGGCGGTCATTACGTCGGTCATCCCCTTCACGGGAATGCCGCTGCCGTTTCTAAGCTACGGCGGTTCATCGATGCTGATTACAGTGATTGGCGTGGGTATTTTGCTGAACGTCTCGCGCGACGGGGCCATGGGTGGCCGCCAGCCGCGCCGGCGACAGCAACAGGATTAAGATGCGGCTACTGGTGTGTGCTGGCGGCACGGGCGGCGGCATCTACCCGGCTCTGGCCGCAGTTGCGGAACTGCGGCGGATGGGCGTGGCGGATGCCGACATCCTGTGGATCGGCACCAAGGGTGAGATGGAAGAGACACTGGTTCCACGCGCCGGGCTGCGGCTGGAGACGATCCCCGCCGGCCCTATCGTCGGCGTTCCCCTCGGGACGCGGGCGCGCAATGCCGCGCGGATGGCGCGCGGCTACGGGGCGGCGTCAGGTCTCATTCGCCGCTTCCGCCCGGCAGCCATGTTCATGACCGGCGGCTATGTCGCCGCGCCGGTCGCGCTGGCCGCCCGCCGCCGCGGCGTCCCCATCGTCGTCTACCTGCCCGACGTGGAGCCGGGCAGCACCATTCGCGCGGTCATGCCGCTGGCCCGCCGCGTGGCCTGCACCACCGACGGCTCGCGCGCCTTTGTGCCCGAAGAGAAAATGGTCGTCACCGGCTACCCGGTGCGGCCGGAAATGCGCGCCGCGCGCGCGTTGAGCCGCGAGCAGGCATTGGCCCGCTTCGATCTGACTCCCGGGCGGCCGACGCTCTTCGTTTTTGGCGGCAGCCGCGGCGCGCGAGCCATCAATCGCGCCCTCATGGGCATTTTGCCGGCACTGCTGGACGACACGCAGGTCATTCACATCAGCGGCACGCTGACCTGGCCCGAGGTCGAAGCCAACGCCGCCACGTTGCCGGCCGAGCAGCGCGCCTTCTACCGGCCCTGCCCTTACCTTCACGAAGAGATGGGGGCGGCTTTCCGTGCCGCCGATCTGGTTGTGGCCCGCGCCGGCGCCAGCATGCTGGGCGAGTGCCCCGCCTTTGGCCTGCCGGCCGTGCTGGTGCCGCTGACGTTTGCCTGGCGCTACCAGAAGGTGAACGCCGATTATCTGACCGAGCGCGGCGCGGCTGTCCAACTGACGGACGAGACCCTGGCCGCGACGCTGCTGCCGACCGTGCGCGGCCTGCTATTCGACAGCGAACGCCGCAGCCGCATGGCCGCCGCGGCCGCCGTGCTTGACCGTCCGGACGCCGCGACCGATCTGGCCCGGCTCATTCTGGCCCAGGGGATGCCTGTTGCCCAAGAGGAAGCGCTATGTTAAGCCTGACCGCCGCCTTCTGGATTATGGTCGGTTTGTTCGCGCTGGTGGGCTCGATGCGCGGCTGGACGAAAGAGGTCGTCGTCACGTCGTCGCTCATCCTGGCCCTGTTCACGATCAACCAGTTCTTCAGCACCCTATTCACCTTCATCGGTTGGGACAACAACCTCAACCCGCCGCCCGACTCGCTCCGGCGCTGGGAGTTCTACCTGATGTCGATCTTCCTGCTGGTGATTGCCTTCTTCGGCTATCAGGGGCCGGCGCTGGCCCGCAGCCGCGTCGGCGACCGGCTTACGCGGCGCGACAATTTACAGGACAAGGTGCTGGGCTTCTTGGTCGGTGGCACGAACGGCTGGCTCGTCGTCGGCTCCATCTGGGCCTTCCTCGAGTACAAGGTCGTCGCGGCCAGCAACTGGGTGCGTTACGCCGAGGGCATCCCGTATCCGTTCAACCCGGTCAACATCACCCGGCCGGCGTTCGCGGCCGCGCCGATGATCGAGAACTTGCCCATCCCGGTGCTGACGCAGTCGCCCTATATCCTGCCGTTGTTGCTGGTGGTGGTGTTCCTGTTCGTCCTTGTCGTGCTGTTGTAATGACGAACTACGAACTGGAATTAGGAATAATGAATAGAGGCATGGGATAGCGAAGGGCGCGCGGCGGAAGGGGATTCTCCCCCCGCCCTTTGAACAGAGCGTGACACTAACGTGATGGAACTCAAACCCGGAATGCGCATCCATATCGTAGGCATCGGCGGGGCCGGCATGTCGGCCATCGCGCGCGTGCTGCTGGGGCGCGGCTACCGGGTGAGCGGCTCCGACATGCAGTCCAACGCCCAAACCGGGGCGCTGGCCGCCGAGGGCGTTACCGTCTATACCGGCCACGCCGCCGATCAGATCGACGCCGCTGACTTGCTGGTCATTTCCTCGGCCGTGCCGGCAGACAACCCGGAACGGGCGGCGGCCGTCGCGCGAGGCATACCCGTGCTCAAGCGCGCGGACGTGCTCGGCCGGCTGATGGAGGGAACCATCGCCATCGCCGTGGCCGGGACGCACGGCAAGACGACAACCACCGGCATGATCGCCCACATCCTGCTGGAGGCGGGCCTCGATCCCACGGTCGTCCTCGGCGGCACCCTGGATGAATTGGGCGGCAACGGCCGTTATGGCGCGGGGCCGCACTTCGTCATCGAGGCCGACGAGTACGATTACATGTTCCTCGGGCTGCGGCCCGATGTCGCCGTCATCACCAACGTCGAACACGACCATCCCGACCTGTTTCCAACGGCCGAGGTTTACCGCGCGGCCTTCCGCGAGTTTGCGGGACTGGTGCCGGCCAACGGGCGGCTGATCGTCTGCGTGGACGACCCGGGCGCAGTAGAGTTGCTGGACGAGTTGAACGCTGCCGGCGTCGAGGTAACGACTTATGGGCTGGGCAACTTGCCGAAGTCCGAGACGCCCAACGTCCGCGCCCTCGACGCGCGACCTAACCAGCTTGGCGGGACAGACTTCGTTGTAGAGTACGACGGTCGCACCATCGGCCTGGCCCGGCTGCGCATTCCCGGCGTCCACAACGTTCGCAACGCCCTGGCGGCGATCATCGTCGGCCTCGACCTGAAGCTCGACTTCGCCCGTATCTGCCGCGCCCTGGCAAGCTTTGGGGGCGTGCAGCGCCGTTTCCAGGTCATCGGCGAGGTTGGTAACGTGACCGTTATTGACGACTACGCCCACCATCCGACGGAGATCCGCGCCACGCTGGCCGCTGCCCGCCAGCGCTACCCAGGCCGCCGCCTCTGGGCGGTGTGGCAGCCGCACACGTTCAGCCGCACCCGGTTGCTGGCGAGCGAGTTCGCCGGCAGCTTCGACGCTGCCGACCGCGTGATCGCCCTGGACATTTATCGCAGCCGCGAGGCGGCCGACCCCGGCGTCAGCACGGCCGACGTGGTTGCCCGGATGGCCCACCCGCAAGCGACCCACATCCCCGACCGGCGCGCGGCGGCCGATTACCTGTTGGAACGCGTCAGCCCTGGCGACGTGGTGCTGACCCTGGGCGCGGGCGATGGCGATGCGGTCGGCCTGTGGGTACTGGAAGGATTGCAACGGCAACGAGGAGTCACGAGATAAGCCAGAATATGAAACTCATGACCACGCTCCAGACCGTAGAGAGGCTGCGCCAGATCTTCGGCGACCAGTTGACGATTAGCGAACCGCTGGCCCGCCACACCACGGCGCGTGTCGGCGGCCCGGCCGAGTTATTCCTGTCGGTCACCTCGGCCGAACAGTTGCTGACCGCGGTCGAAGTGGCCTACGCCGCCGGCTTGCCCTACTTCGTCTTGGGCGGCGGCTCGAACATCCTCGTCGCCGACACCGGCGTGACCGGGCTGGTCATAATGAACCGGGCGCGCAAGGTCAGCTTTCGCCACAGCGGCGCGGGTGTTGTTTGCACCGCCGAGTCGGGCGCAAACCTGTCGGCTCTGGCCCGGCAGTGCATCAGCCGCGGGCTGGGCGGACTCGAGTGGGCTATCGGCGTGCCGGGCACGGTGGGCGGCGCGGTCGTCGGCAACGCCGGCGCCCACGGCTCCGACATCGATGCCAACTTCCTGGCGGCCAAGGTCTGGGAACCGGGTTACGGCAGCCGCGTCTACAACCGCGAGGACATGGCCTATAGCTACCGCGACAGCGCGCTGAAGCGCGACCAGCAAGCGCGGGCGCGGCGGGTGGTGCTATCGGCCGAGTTCCGGCTGAAGAACGAGCCGGCCGACGTGCTGGCGGCGCGGGCAGAGGGCTTCACCGCCCACCGCAAGGAGCGGCAGCCCGGCGGGGCCAGCACCGGCTCCATGTTCAAGAACCCGGAGAACTTTTACGCCGGCTACCTGATCGATACGGCCGGCCTGAAGGGCCTGCGCATTGGCGACGCGGCTATTTCGGAGAAACACGCCAACTTCTTCATCAACGAGGGTGAAGCGACGGCCGAGGACATCCGCGCCCTGATCGCCGAAGCCTGGAACAGCGTCCGCGAGCAATTCGGCATCGAGATGGAACTGGAAGTGGAGCTGGTGGGCGACTGGTCCTTTGAGTGACGAGCGACGAACGACGAGTGACGCGAACGACAAACAACGACTGACTTACTGACTTACTGACCTACTGGCTTACTATCATGACTGCCTCCCGCAAACTCCGCATCGGCGTCCTTTTTGGTGGCCGCTCCGGCGAGCACGAAGTATCGCTGCGCTCGGCGCAGTCGGTGATGGCCGCCCTGGACCCGGCCCGCTATGAGGTCGTACCCATCGGCATCACCAAGGACGGCCGCTGGGTGGCCGGCGACGCCGCCGGGGCACTGGCGCCGGGTGGGCGGGCGGTCACGCTGCTGCCGGAACCGGCCGCTGAAGCCGGCGCGGAATTGCTGGCTCTCGATCGGACCGGCGACGCGTCGAGCCTGTCGGTCATCGCCGAACTGGATGCTGTCCTGCCCGTCCTGCATGGCACCTACGGTGAGGATGGCACGGTGCAGGGCCTGCTGGAACTGGCCGGGCTGCCCTACGTCGGCGCGGGCGTGGTTGGCTCGGCGGTGGGCATGGACAAGGCCATCTTCAAGCACGTCATGGAGGCCAACGGCCTGCCGGTGCTGCCCTGGCGGCTGTTCACCCGCGGCCAATGGCAGCGCAACCCCGAAGCGGTGCTGGACGCCATCGAAGACGCCCTGCCCTATCCGGTCTTTACCAAGCCGGCCAACCTCGGCTCCAGCGTCGGCATCAGCAAGTGCGCCGACCGCGCCGCGTTGCGCGCCGGGCTGGTCGAAGCGGCGCGCTTCGACCGCCGGCTCATCGTCGAGCAGGGCATCGACCGCGCGCGCGAGCTGGAAGTGGCCGTGCTGGGCAACGACGAGCCGCTGGCCAGCGTCGTGGGCGAGGTTCGGCCGCGGCGCGAGTTCTACGACTACGTCGCCAAGTACCTACTGGAGCCTGGGTCGGAAGCGGAATCGGAGTTGCTCATCCCCGCGCCCATCGAGCCGGCGCTGGCAAACATGGTGCGCGCGCTGGCCGTCCGCGCCTATCGGGCCATCGACTGCGCCGGGCTAGGCCGGGTCGATCTGCTGCTCGATGACGCCACGGGCGACCTCTACCTGAACGAGATCAACACCATCCCCGGCTTCACGAGCATCTCCATGTACCCGAAGCTGTGGGAAGCGAGCGGCCTGAGCTACGATGAGTTGCTCGACCGCCTTATCGAGCTGGCGCTGGAGCGCCACGCCGAGAAGGCAGACCTGGAAACGTCGATTGACCCGGCGGCGCTGGTGTCGGGCGAAGAGAGGGCGGCATGAAACTGGACAAGAGCCAGCCCAAGCAGCGCCTGCGGAAGCAGCCACGCATGCGCCGCGTCTACACGGCCTCGGCCGTGCCGCTGCCCGACCTGTCCGCGCCGGACGCGCGGGCGGCGACCAGGACGGCCCAAAAGCGCAAGCGGCGCAACAGCCAGCAGCGCATCCGCCGGCCGCTCTCCGGCATCGTCGATATTCTCCTCAGCCCGCGGTGGCTCAGTTTGGGCATCCTGGGACTGTGCGCCTGGTCGCTGTTCATGATCGGCGGCGACGACCGCTTTTACCTGAACTACATCCCGGTCGAAGGGGCGTCGTCGCTCGACATCAACCATGTCGTTGCCGAAAGCGGGCTGGCCGGGCGCCACATCTTTGCCGCCGACCCGCAGGAAGCGGCCGACCATATCGGCGCGATGGATGGCGTGATAACCGCCACGGTCACGCTGCGCTGGCCCAGCGACGTGATGATTACGATGCGCGAGAAGCCGCCGCTGGCGACGTGGCAGGAAGGCGATCAAAGTTACTGGATCGACGAGGACGGCGGTCTTTCGGTGGCGCGGTCGCACACGGTGGGCCTGCTCAATATCGTGTCGGAGTTGCCGCCGGGGGCGACGACCGGCAGCCAACCGCTGATCGACGGCGGCACAACGGCCGACGGACAACCGGCAGCGGACGAAGCGGCGAGCGACCAACGACCCGCGACGAACGACGAGAAATCGGGCGGCAGCGAAGACAAAGCAACCAACGAACCGGACGCCGCCGTCGCCTTCGTGCCGCGGGACGTGCTGGAAGGGGCGCTGCAACTGCGGGAGTTGCGGCCCAACATCGAGCAGCTCTACTACAGCCGCGCCGGTGGCCTGAGCTACCAGGACGGCCGCGGCTGGCGGGCCTACTTCGGCACCGGCCGCGATATGCATCAGAAGTTGGTGGTCTACGAAACCGTGGTCGCTCAGCTGATGGCGCGCGGCATCCGGCCGGAGTACATCAGCGTCAGCAACCAGTACAAGCCGTATTACCGGGCAGCGCCGTAGACCAGGGGAAGAGGGCGTTATGGAAGAGATCATTTTTGGAATCGACATCGGCACGACCAAAATCTGCGCCGTGGTGGGCGCGGTGCGCAACCGCGAATTGCAGATCATCGGACTGGGCGTGACGCCGTCGAGCGGGATGCGCAAGGGGATGATCGTCGATGTACCGTCGGCATCGGTGGCGCTGGCCAAGGCGGTGGCCCAGGCCGAGGAGACGTCGGGCTACCAGCTCTCGCAGGCGTTGATCAGCGTAGCGGGAGAGCATATCAGCTCGACCAACAACTCGGGCATGGTGGCGATCGGGCGCAACGACATGGGCGTCACCCCCCAGGACATCGACCGTGCCCTGGAAACCGCGCAGGCGATCCCCATTCCGCCCAGCCGGCAGATCGTCCACCTGATCCCGCGGCACTACACCATCGACGACCACGCCGGGGTGCGACAACCGCTGGGGATGCACGGCTTCCGGCTGGAGGTCGAGGCCCACATCGTGACGGCCGCCGCCTCGGCGCTGCAAAACCTTCAAACCTGTGCCGGCACCGTCGGCATCAGCGCTGAGGAGATGGTGCTGAACGCCCTAGCCTCGGCCGAGGCGGTGCTGGAGCCGGCCGAGAAGGAAATGGGCGTCCTCATCGCCGACATCGGCGGCGGCACGACCGACCTGGCTCTCTACAAGCAGGGCACGGTCTGGCACACCCACGTCATCCCCATCGGCGGCTACCACATCACGAACGACATCGCCATCGGCCTGCGCGCGCCGTATGAAGTAGCGGAGAAGGTGAAGGTGCAGTACGGCGACTGCCGCCCGGCGGAGATCGATCCCGACTTCGTCTTCACTGTCGAACCGTTTGGCGGGGAGAAGATTCAGGTCGGCCGCCAGGATCTGGCCCAGGTGATCGAGGCGCGGACGGAAGAGATCTTCCACATGATCCTGAAGGACATTCAGCAGTCGGGCTATGACGAACTGCTGCCGGCGGGCATCGTCCTGACCGGCGGCACGGCGCTGCTGCGCGGCATCACCGACGTGGCGGAGCGCGTGCTGAACGTGCCGGCGCGGGTTGCCTCGCCCAAGAACCTCGTCGGCCTTGTCGATTCCTTGCACAGCCCGGCCTACGCCACCAGCGTCGGCCTGCTGCGGTGGGCCAGCACGGACCACCACCGTTATCAGACGCGCACTCAGACGCCCAATCAGTGGGGGCGGCGGGTGAGCAGCCTCATCAGGACATTGTTGCCGGGTTAAAGGGGCCCGGCGAAACGTCACCGTTTTATTGGTAAGAGATCAAGTTAGAGGGGTCTAGAGACATGAACGATTACAGAGGGAGAGATGCGCAGAGGATGCCGGCCACCGAAGGCTCGGCGCTGATTCGAGTCGTCGGCGTCGGCGGCGGCGGCAGCAATGCCGTGAACCGGATGATCAACGAGAACATCGTTGGCGTCGAGTTCGTGGCCGTCAATACCGACCAGCAGGCCTTGCTCGGCAGCAACGCGCCGGTGCGGATCGCCATCGGCGAGCGCACGACGCGCGGCCTCGGGTCGGGCGGCGACCCGGAAACGGGCGCGCGCGCCGCCGAGGAGTCGCTGGAAGAGTTGCGCCAGACGTTGCAAGGCTCGGACATGGTCTTTGTGACCGCTGGCATGGGCGGCGGCACGGGCACCGGGGCCACGCCCATCGTCGCCCGCGCCGCGCGCGAGGCGGGGGCGCTGACCATCGGCGTCGTCACCCGCCCCTTCACGTTCGAGGGGTCGCAGCGGGCGCGCTCGGCCGAGGCTGGCATTGACCAGTTGAAGGAGCACGTCGATACGCTGATCGTCATCCCCAACGACCGGTTGCTGGAAACGGCCGACAAGCGCGTGTCGCTGCTCGACTCCTTCCGCATGGCCGACGACATCCTGCGCCAGGGCATCCAGGGCATCAGCGAACTTATCACCGTGCCCGGCCTGATCAACCTGGACTTTGCCGACGTGAAGACAATCATGTCGATGGGTGGGGCGGCGCTGATGGCCGTGGGCGAAGGCTCGGGCGACGAGCGCGCCCGCGACGCGGCAACCCAGGCCCTGTCGAGCCGGCTGCTGGACGTGACCATCGACGGCGCCCGTGGCATCCTGTTCAACGTCACCGGCGGGCCGGACATGACGCTGTATGAGATTAACCAGGCCGCGGCCATCATCCGCGAGACGGCGCACCCGGACGTCAACCTCATCTTCGGCGCGGTCATCGACGAGAAGATGTCGAACAAGATCCGCATCACCGTCATCGCCACGGGCTTCGAGCACACCATGCCGGTGCGCCACATGGCGTCGGCCCCCGGCACGGCCGCCCAGCAGGCGCGGCTGATGCCGAATCGGCCGCCGACTCGCGAGTCGGTCTCCGTCGGCGCACCGAGCAGCGCCGCGACCAACCGGCCGCAGCCGCAGCAGCCCGCCCGGCCAAATCAGGAAGCTTACCGCTTTAACGACCTGGAGGTACCGGCCTTCTTGCGCAAACGACAGTAGGGCGGCCTGGTTAGGGGCCGGGCGCGGCCAGCGGTCGCTGTTGTCAGCCGCCGCCGCCGCGGGTAGAATGGGAGATAGCATATATCGGCTGCTGGCCGGGTAAAATCCCGCTGCACGCCAATATATGCCGTCTGTTCATCAACCCGGCAGCGTTCACGGAGGCCAGGGCCATGCGGTGTCCCTATTGCGGTTACGAGAAGACACACGTCATCGACACCAGTCACGATCGGCGCGGCGGCACGCGCCGCCGGCGGGTGTGCGAGTCGTGCGACCAGCGGTTTACATCCTATGAGCGGCCGATTCTGGCCACGCCGTTGCTCATTAAGAAAGACGGCACGCGCGAAGAGTTCTCGCGCGAGAAGCTATTGGGCGGTATTCGTGTGGCCTGCGCCAAGCGGCCGATTTCGGCTGCCGACATCGACCGCATGGCTGGCGAGATCGAGGCCGAGTTACAGCGCATGGGCACAGAGGAAGTGCGCAGCCGCGTCGTCGGCGACATGGTCATCCGCAAGCTGAAGGAGCTTGACCTTGTCGCCTACGTGCGCTACGCCATCGTCTACCTGCGACTCGACGACCTGACCTCCATCCGCGGCGAGATCGACCGCCTGCTGACGGAACAATCGTAACGGTACCTAAAGACAACGGACCTCGTCCGTGTCTCTATCCCCCCTTTCAGAAAGCCCCGCCTTGCGCGGGGCTTTCGCATTATGCCAGGAGAGCGCGCGTCTGAGGATGCGCCCGCCTCTTCTGGAATCGTATTTGTAGAGACAGGTCTGGGACTCGCTCCAGCGCGTCGATTACCTGATGCCTACCTACTCTGGCCCGTCGTTTACCGTCCTCTTGCGGCGGACGTCAGGGCAGCCGGCCCGGACTGGCAAAGGCCCACGCCCGAAAGTCGGCCGGGCAACTGTCGGTATCGCGCCAATAGGGATAGCGCTCCAGCGTCCGCGCCGGGGGCGCGAGCAGGGCGCAGCCAGCGACAGCCGGGTGGTAGCCGTCGCCATAGGTCACCACGTCGACCAGCCCATCCCAGCGGATCAGCAGCACCTCGTCACCACTGTTGCCCAACCGGAAGAGCGCCTCCGGATCGCCCCAGGCCGGGTCATCAAGCATGTCGGGCACGCTCGGGTCGCTGTCCACGATCTCGAACTGCGGCGCAAGGCCAAACTCGGCGCGAAAGGCGGCGGCGCTGATGGTGACGACCAGCACGCCCCCGGGCGGCAGGATCGTGCCCGCCGGGAAGTGACGCATGTCCTCGAAATCGGTCGCGTAGACCGCGTCGCCCAGCGCGTAGCCGGTCAGGTCGACGGCCGCGCCGGTGGGGTTGACCAATTCAACGTACTCGGCCTCGTCCGGGCCGGACGTGTCATAGACGATCTCGCTGATAAGGACGTGAGCGGCCGCACCCTGGAAGCCGCCCAACGCCAGCGGCGCGTAGACGACGTTGGGCACGTCCCCGGCGAAGAGGCGCGCCAGGTAGGCGTAGGCGGCGTCGGATTGCACTTGCAGCGCCAGCTCGCGGTTGCCCTTGTGCGAAAGTTCCGTGCCGTTCAGGCTGCCGACGTGGATGTAACCGCGACCGGCGACGCGCGCCAAAACCATTTTATTGTGGATGCCCAGACCCGTCGGGTTGCCGGTGAGGCAGCGCAATGGCAGTCCCTCGCGCCGGGCGACATCGTTGGCGTAGGCGCAGGCGGTGACGTTGCTCACGGCGCTTTCGGGCTCGTCGAAGAAACTATCGAGCAACAGGTTGACGGACGCGCCGCGCCGCGCGGCGTCGAGGTACGCCTCCAGCCGCGGGTTAGGGTCGGCCGCGGCATTGCTTGTCGTCGGGCCCCAGAACGGCCGCTCCGACAACTGCTCCACCTGGAGCGCATCTCCCGTTCCTGCCTTGCTCACCAGCCCGAGCAGGCCGTCGCTCCGCCGCAGGCTATTCTCCGGCGACTGGACGATCTCGAAGCGATGGGTTCCGTGGAAAACCGCCGGCTGCGGGAAACGGACGGTGTAGCTGACACCGCCGCTGGCGGTGATGGGTACGAAGCCGGGCGGCGGCGCGCCGAAGACGGGATCGGCGGCCGTCCAGCGCACAAGGTCGGCATGGGCAGCGTCCAGATCATCGGCGAAGACCGCTTCCAGTTGCGTCGCCACGCCCGGCGCATCGGTCAGCAGCACCACGCCGCGCCGGCCCCATGTGCCATCCGCCTTGTCGTCGTCGGGAAAGCTGTCGGGGCTGAAGTTCTCGCTGCTGACAGCGCTGACGCGGCCGTCTATCACGATGTACTTAGCGTGCAGATAGCGGTAGCGGCTGTGGACGCGCCGGGCCGCGTCGCTCGCCATGAACCAGCAAGCCCCGCCGGCGCTTTCCAGCAGGCTGCACACGTAGCGCTCCTGATCGCTCAGCCCGCCCGGTGGCGCGCCCTCCAGCAAGACGACGACGGCCACCCCGCGCCCGGCCGCCCTCGCCAGCGCCGCGCCGATGGCCGCGTTCTCCAATGTTAACGAGGACAGGTGGATGGATGCCCTGGCGCGGTCGATGGCGTCGACGAGAACGGCATAGGCGTTATCGGGCGCGACGGCAACCGTCAGCGCTGCCGTCGCCGTGACAACGACCGGCGCGGCGAAGCGGTCGGCCGACCAGCCGGGATAGCGCACCTTGCGGCCGGTCATCGGATCGGCCGCTGACTGCGCCCAATCGGCGACGGCATCCGTGTCGGGGACGGGCGCGCCGGTAGTCTCGGCGCGCCGCCGGAAGAGAATCTGCCCTTCCTGGGCGAAGACGCCAGCCACGCGGTAGGGGGCGACCGACGGGCCGAGCCAGCCAGGCTGGGCCGCGTTGCCGTTGAGGTAGACCAGCGCATCTACGTGGCCGCCGACCGCGTCGCGCAAAACAACCTCATCCCCCGTGTTGCTGAAGCCGGGCCATGGACTGAGGACAAGGTCAGGCGGATGGCCGAATTGGAAGGTAAACGCGGCCACGTCGCGGGCCAACCACAGCCCGGACCCGGGGGCGAGCGCGGTTCCCGCGGGAATTGCCGCGGTCGTCGTCCCGTCGCTTAACGTCCAGCCGCTCAGGTCAACCGGCGCGGCCGAGACGTTGACCAGCCGCACCGCCTCGTCGGCGTCGTCGTAGGCGTAGCCGTCAAAGAGAACACTGTCGATGAGGACAGGGGGCGCCGCGCTCTGTCCCCCGGCCAGAGCACTCCCGACGCAGGCCACGGCGGCCATTGCGACGACCAGGGTTAAGAGGAGCCACAACGACCGCGCAAGAGAAGGGTTATCTCGCCAGCCGCGCATAGAGCACCCCCGGCGAGAAGCGAATGACGATGTGGCGGCCGTGGCGGACGCTAGGCCGATCAAGCTCAGCCGGGCTCCACTCATCGGCCGACGCCAGCCGCTCCGTCCGGCCATTGACGACGACCGGGTAAACCTTGCCCCAATCGGCCGTGCCGCGCATGAAGTTGAACGCCCGCCGCGCCGGCCACTCGGTCGACAGGGCGAAGTCGGCGTCGGTCGGGGCGGGCCGATAGCTGCCCTCGCCCTGCGGTTCGCGGCGCGCGATTCCAACAGCGAGGTCGTCCAGCACGCCACGGAGCAAATCCAGCCCCGCCAGCGCCAGCCGTCGCTCCGCTTCCGGCCCGCTGACGCCATCGGGCAAGTCAACGGCCGCCTGGGCGGCGATGTCGCCCGTGTCCAGCCCTTCGTCGAGGGTGTGGACCGTGGCCCCGGTCGGCGCTCCGTCGCGCAACTGCCAGAAGAGGGGCTGCGGGCCGCGGTAGAAGGGTAATAGCGACGGGTGAAGGTTGAGAAACCCGAAGCGCGGCACTGCCAAAACATTGGCCGGGATGCGCCGCGTAAAGCAGGCAACGACGGCCACATCGGGGGCAAAGGCCGACAGCGCGTCCAGCGTGCCGCCGTTACCGAAATCGCCAACGGCCAGAACGGGCAGATCGCGCCACCAAGCGAGGCCAAGCAGGTCGTCGGGCTCGCCCAGGGCGAGTGACGGGCCGCGCGGCGAGATGGGCGGCGCGAGGCGGGCCAGGGGCGCGTCATCGGGCAACAGGTGGGGGACGGCCGCCGCGGGTACGACAACGCCAACCACATCGCGCCCGTCGTCCAGCAGCCCCCGCAGCGCCACGGCCGAGATGCCCGCGGGCAGGCCGAAAAAGAGGATGCGCATGGACAGATTATACGTCTCCGTCGCGCCGGAGAACAAAGCGCAGGGGTGTGCCGGCGACTCCTTTTCCCCTTCGGCGAAAGGCATTCTTTAGCGCTCCTCCGCTCTTCCTGAGTCCGTTTGCGGCGCGGAGCCTAAAGCCTTATCATAGGTTCAGCGATCCGCATCGGGGCAATACGCATTGCCCGCCTATCACCACCACAGTTATTGCGTGAAACCGAGGGCCCTATGGCAAGAGAAACCAAGACCATCACCGTTGTCCAGTGCGCCAAGCTGGGAGCGGAGTTGCCGGCGCTCGACCGGCCGCCTTTTCCCGGCAAGCTTGGCGAGCGCATCTACAACGAGATTTCCAGATATGCCTATAGCCTCTGGCAGGATCAGGCGCGTCTCATCATCAACCATTATGGCCTGAACATGGCTGATCCGCGCGCACAGGAGTTTCTCTTCGAGCAGATGGAGTCGTTCCTGTTCGAGGAGGGACGACCGGACGCGGAAGCGCCCGTGGCCGGCGGCAAGGGCGGCCCGGCGCGGAAGTGAACGCGTTCGGTCTGCCAGGCTTAGCCCCGGACGCCGCCCCGCCCGCGGTCGACGTCCTCCTTCTCGCCTGCTATGAAATGGGCCACCAACCGTTGAGCCTGGCCTGGCCGGCGTCCATATTGCGCCGTGAGGGCTTCACGGTCGCCGCCGTCGACCTCGCGGTCGACGCGCTGCCACGCGACGTAGCCGCTCGTGCCCGCTTCGTCGGCGTCAGCGTGCCCATGCACACCGCGTTGCGACTTGGCATCCGTGCCGCGGCCGACGTTCGCGCGCTGAACCCCGACGCCCACATTTGCTTCTTTGGCCTCTATGCCTGGCTCAACGCCGCCTATCTGCTGGCCAACGGCGCGGACTCAGTATTGGCCGGGGAGATGGAAGAGGCGTTGGTCGAGCGGGTCGTGGCCGCGACGACCGGCCGCCAACCGCGGACGACAGACCGCGGACCACAGACCACAGTTCCCCGACGACAGGCGAGCGGTAACGATCAACGGACGACAAGCGACCCACGACCCTCCCCTCACCTGGTCCGCCTTTCTCTACCCGTACCTGACCGGCAGGGGCTGCCGCCGCTCGCGCGCTATGCTCGCTACCTGGACGGCGACAATATGAGGCTGGCGGGCTACGTCGAGGCCAGCCGGGGCTGCCTCCATACCTGCCGCCACTGCCCGGTGGTGCCTGTGTACGGCGGCCGCTTTTTCGTCGTTCCGGTCGAGACGGTGCTGGCCGACGTTCGCCAGCAGGTCGCCGCCGGCGCGGAACACATCACCTTCGGCGATCCCGACTTTCTCAATGGGCCCGGCCACGCGCTTAAGATCACCCGCGCGCTGCACGCCGAGTTCCCGTGGTTGACGTTTGACTTCACCACCAAGGTTGAGCATATCCTCCAGCACCGCGCCCTATTACCGGAGTTGCGTGCGCTGGGAGCAAGCTTCGTAGTCTCCGCTTTCGAGAGCGTGTCGGACGAAACGCTGCGCCGCTTGCGCAAGGGGCACACGGCAGCCGACATGGACACCGCGCTGTCTCTCCTGTCTAGCGCGGGCTTGCCCGTCCAGCCGACTTGGCTACCCTTCACGCCCTGGACAACGCTTGATGATTATGTCAATTTGCTGGACTGGATTCGCGCCCGCGGCCTCATCGCCAACGTTCCGGCGGTGCAGCTCTCCATCCGGCTGCTCGTCCCGCCAGGCAGCGCCTTGCTGGACGAGCCGGAAACGGCAGCCTGGCTCGGCCCGCTCGACCCGGCCAACTTCAGCTATACCTGGCGCAACCCGGATCCCTGCGTGGACGAATTGCAGCGGCAGGCGGCGGCCATTGCCGAGCGGGCCGGTGACGCTGAAGAGGTGTTTGTCGCCATCGAACGTCTTGCTTATGGCATGGCTGGCCGCCGGCCGCCGGAATTCGCGCCGCGGGGCCATCCTAACCCCGCCCCGCCGCGCCTGACCGAAGACTGGTTCTGCTGAGCGGAGCCAACGGCCGATCAGGTTGATCGGCTACGCTAGGGCCAGGTTTCAGAGGCGGGGTTCCGGCTCTCGAGATTCTGGGGCCAGGATCAACGACTTGAGTGCTTGGCTTGACCCTGTACGACTCACGGTCATCTGTCAGCTTACCATGATAAGTGGTCACGAATCATGAAACATCTTCTACTCCTCCTGCTGCTACTCATCGGCGCGGCGCTGGCTGCGGGGGCACGGGCATCAGCCGATTGGCAGGCCAAGACCGACCGGGCCGTACTTGATGCCACCGCCCGAGGCGGCACGGCCGAGTTCCTGGTCGTGCTGGACGAGCAGGCCGATCTGAGCGCCGCTCACGCTGCCCAAAACAAGACGGCTCGCGGGCGGGCCGTCTACGAGGCGATGACCGCCGTGGCGGCGCGCACCCAGGCTCCGTTGCGCGTCCTGCTGGACGAGCGCGGCGCAAATTATCGCGCTTACTGGGTCCACAACATGATCTGGGTGCGCGGCGGCCGCGAACTGGTGCAACTACTGGCGGCGCGGCCCGATGTCAGCGCCATCAGGGCTAACACGTGGCAGCGCATCGAATTGCCTGTGCCGGTCCCCGCGACCGCAGCGCGAACGAGTGATTCCGTGGAGTGGAACATTCAGATCGTTCGCGCGCCGCAGGTCTGGGCGCAGGGGGTCACCGGTGAGGGCGCGGTCGTCGGCGGGCAGGACACCGGTTACCAGTGGGACCACCCGGCGTTGAAGGCCCGCTACCGCGGCTGGAGTGGCAACCAGGCTGATCATAACTACAACTGGCACGACGCTATCCACGCCCCGTTACAAGGCGGGCCGGGCAGCAATAGTTGCGGCTATGAGCTAACGACTCCCTGTGACGACGACGGCCACGGCACGCACACGATGGGCACGATGGTCGGGGCCACGCCGCAACTCAACATCGGGATGGCCCCGGGCGCGAAATGGATCGGTTGCCGCAACATGGACGAGGGCTTTGGCAGCCCGGCCACTTACAGCGAGTGCTTCGAGTGGTTTATCGCTCCTTACCCCCTTGGGGGCGATCCGTTCACCGACGGCGACCCGGCCAGGGCGCCGGACGTGATCAATAACTCCTGGTCTTGCCCGCCCAGCGAAGGCTGCACAGCCCCGGACGTGCTGCGGGCAGTCGTCGAGGCGGTGCGCGCGGCGGGCATCGTCACCGTCCACTCGGCCGGCAACAATGGCTTTTCCGGCTGCTCGAGCATCACCACGCCCGCGGCGATCTACGATGCTTCATTTACTGTCGGCGCAACCGACGACCAGAACCGCATCGCCGGTTTCAGCAGCCGCGGCCCGGTCACGATCGATGGCTCCGGCCGCCGCAAGCCCGACATCGTCGCCCCCGGCGTCAACATACGGTCGAGTCTGCCCACGTACCTGGCTAACCCCAACGAGCCTTATGGCACGATCGACGGCACGAGCATGGCCGCGCCGCACGTGGCCGGATTGGTGGCCCTGCTGGTTTCGGCCGAGCCGCTGCTCGCCGGGCGGGTGGACGCGATTGAGGCGATCATCACCAATTCCGCGCTGCCTCTCATGACCGACGAGGGCTGCGGCACGGACGCGCCCAACAGCCTGCCCAACAATGTCTACGGCTGGGGCCGCATCGACGCCCTGGCCGCATATGAGGCGCTGGGCGGCGGGATCATCACGTATGACGTCTTTGTGCCGGTTCTCAAGCCAAGATGAGAGGACAGACCCCAGGCGACCGACCACAGCCAGAGCGATTGAGGCCGTGGTCTGTGGGCCGTCGTCCATCGTCTTTCCTCTGAAAGCCGCTACAATACCTGTCAAATCCACGCCACGGGAACAACCATGCACTGCCTCATCCTTGCCGGCGGACAGGTTCGGCCGGAAGACCCGCTCTATGCCTACACCCAGGGCAAGCCCAAGGCGCTCCTCGACATGGGCGGCCGGACGATGTTGGAGCGCGTCGTCGACGCTCTCCAGGGGTCGCGTTACGTCGAGGACATTCTCGTCGTCGGTTTGAGCCCGGAAATGACCGCGCCGCTCAAGTTTGCCCGCCCGGTTGAGTTTCTACCCGACCAGGGCGGAATGGTTGCTAACATGCTCGCCGGTTGCGGCTGGATACAAGCCAACCGGCCCGGCGCTCAGGTCATACTCGGGTGCTCGGCCGACATCCCGGCCGTTACCTCGTCAACGGTCGACGACTTCGTCGCCGCGTGCCGACCGTGGGACCGCGCTCTCTACTACAACTTCGTCACGCGCGAGACGCTGGAAGCGCGCTACCCCCATTCGAACCGTACCTACTCGAAATTGAACGGCATGGAAGTCGCAGGCGGTGACATGGTTATCGCCGGGCTAAACGTTGTGGCCCGCAACCGTGAACTGCTGGAGTCGTTGACCGGCGCGCGCAAGCAGCCGTGGCGCATTGCGCAGATCGTCGGACTGGGTTTCCTGCTGAAGTTCCTGTTTCACCGGGTCACCTTCGGCGACATTGAGGCCACGGCCGAGCGGATCATCGGCGCGCCGGTGAAGATCGTGCTTGGCAGCCCGGCCGAATTGGCGATGGACGCTGACAAGCCGTATCAGGTGGACATGCTACGGGCGGAGTTTGGATAAGAAGGGGCCATGAATAATAAGTATATCGCTATTGAAGGGGTCATCGGCGTCGGCAAGACAACGCTGGCCCGCCTCCTCCAGCCGCGCTATGAAGCCAGCATTTTGCTAGAGGTCGTTGAAGACAATCCGTTCCTGCCCAAGTTCTACCAGGATCGCGAGCGCTTCGCGTTCCAGACGCAAATCTTTTTTCTGCTCAGTCGCTACCACCAGCAGTACCAGGCCGTCCCGTCCGCCCTGCAACGGGGCGCGCTCGTCTCCGACTATACCTTTGCCAAGGATGAGTTGTTTGCCTGGCTAAACTTGAAAGACGACGAACTGGCGATGTACGGGCGTGTTCATGCCGCGCTGGGCGAGAAGATTCCGCGTCCCGACCTGATCGTCTATTTGCGCGCCGACCACGACGTGTTGATGCGCCGCATTGCACTGCGCGACCGGCCGTTCGAGCGCGACATCGACCCGGATTACATCCGCGAAGTCGCCGCGGCCTACGACGCCTGGCTGTCGCGCCTGACTGACGTGGCCGTATTGACCATCAACACCAACGATCTCGACTACCTCTCGCGCCCCGCCGACCTCGACCACATCAGCGGCCTCATTGCCGACGCGCTGGAGCGGGCCGCGCCGGCCGGCGCGCCCGAGGCGCGCCTGCGCGCTCTGCAACAAGGCCGCGTGGCCGCATTCCAGCAATTCCAGCGCGAACACGAAGCGAGTAACGGCCAGGCCGTCGACCCGCTCACGCACTACCTGCTCCTGGTGGAGGAGGTGGGCGAACTGGCGACGGCGCTGCTGCGCGTTTCGGCCGCGGGCAAGCCGGGCGAACCACCCACTCTGGAAGACGCCCTGGACGCCCATCGCCCGGCATTGCGCGAAGAACTGGCCGACCTGCTGGCCCACCTGCTCAAATTGGCCAACGATACCGGCATTGACCTGGAGCAAGCTTATCTCGACAAGCTGCGGCTCCAGGTGGCCGCCCGCTAGCATGTCCGGCGACCGCGTCGGCGACTACGACTACGACTTGCCCGCGGCACAGATCGCGCAACACCCGCTCGAGCCGCGCGACGCCAGCCGGCTGCTTATCCTCGGCCGCAACGACGGCGGGGTCACCCATCGTCACTTTCGCGACCTGGGCGAGTATCTGCGCCCTGGTGATGTGCTCGTTGCCAACGATACCCGCGTCATCCCCGCCCGCCTGTTCGCCCGCAAATCGACCGGCGGCCGGGTAGAGATCCTGCTTCTGGAGCGGCGCGACAATGAGACCTGGGCGGCGCTGGTCGGCGGTCGCCACGTGGATGAGGGATTGAGGCTGACCTTGCTCGACCACGCGGGTGAGCCAGCCGACGTGACGGCCGAGATCATTGAGGTCGGGCCGGAAGCGGAGCGGTTCCTGCGCTTCAGCGCGCCGGTCGAGACGTGGATCGAGGCGCTTGGCTACACGCCCCTGCCCCCCTACATCCACGAGCAGCTCGACGACCCCGAACGTTACCAGACCATCTACGCGCGCCCGGCCGGTTCGGCCGCTGCCCCCACCGCCGGGCTGCACTTTACGCCGGAACTGCTGTTGGCGTTGCGCGAGCGGGGCGTCCTCTTCGAAACGGTCACGCTCCACGTCGGTCTGGACACTTTCAAGCCCGTATCGACCCAGGCGGTTGCTGACCACATCATCCACAGCGAATGGGCCCGGTTAACGCCGGAGTCGGCGCGGCGGATTAATGAGGCGCATCTGGCCGGCGGGCGCATCATCGCCGTGGGCACGACGACGGCGCGCGTACTGGAAACAGCCGCGCTGCGCTCGGCGGGCATCAGCGGCAGCCTCCAGACTATCAGCGGCCGCGACGCGGCGGGAGAGACGAGCAACATCTGCCCCTGGCGGCCGGTCGCCGCCTTCGAGGGAGCCACCGACCTGTTCATCTACCCTGGCTATCGCTTTCGCGCCGTCGCCGGGCTAATCACCAACTTCCATCTGCCGCGCTCGAGCCTGCTGATGCTGGTTTCGGCCTTCGCCGGGCGCGAGGCCATCCTGGCAGCCTACCGCGCGGCCGTCGTCGCTGGCTACCGCTTCTACTCCTTCGGCGATGCCATGCTGATCGTGTAGTGCGATTCTCCAGAATCGCGTCTCGGCCACCGCCCAATAATGCCCTTACTTAAAACTCGCTTACGCGCGGCCTCGCACCTTTAGCCCTGGGTAGAGCTAGCTACAGGCGCGGCGACCGCGGGAAGCGACGGACGAGGCCGCAGGCGCGATTCCGGAGAATCGCGCTACAGGGTCGCTAACCGGAAACTAACATACACGCAGTAGAATCAAAAGGGTTTGTCAGCGAAGGTGACAACCGCTAGAATCAGGGATCGATAGGAAGCGTCCCAACGCGACCGAGGTTGCAGCCCATGCCAATGTATACGTATCGATGTAACCAGTGTGACCACGAGTTCCAGGTCCGGCAGCGGATGGTCGACGACCCGCTCACGGAATGTCCTGTGTGCGGCGGTGGTGTGCGGCGTGTCGTTAGCTCGGTCGGCGTGGTTTTCAAGGGGAGTGGCTTCTACGTGACCGACAACCGGTCGAGTAGCATCAACGGCAAGTCCTCAAAACCCAAAGGCAAGGACGCCAAAGAAAGCACCCCGTCGTCCGATTCCACAGCCGGCGCGTCCTCTACACCCAGCGCCGGCTCCTCCGAGTAGCTCAATACACAAGCCCGCATCCAAAGATGCGGGCTTTTTTCTTGCCGGGATGACAACCGCCTTGCGGAAGGCCTAGATCTGGAACCCGCGCGTCGCCGGGATAACCTTCTGGCTGAAGTCCTGCACGAAGGTCTGGAGCTTTTCGGTGAGCTGTTCCCATTCCTCCGTGCGCATGATGCGCAGCATCGCCTCGGTTGACTCGGTGATGCCCTCGGCCATCTTCTGCTCCACCTGGCCGAAAGCGGTATACCAGACCTGAATGTCGCCAATCCCCAGCTTGTTCATGGCCGGAATCAGTTCGTGCACCAGAAACTCAAAGTACTCCGACTCCATCTCGTGCCGGACGTTCCACCGCATGATGAGTTTCGCAGCCATACCGTTCTCCTCACCCCACCCGACGCGCAGCGCTACTCCCTATGCGACAGAATGACGACTTCCGTTTCCTGGGGCAGGCTCTCGACGCTGGTAACCTTCAGGCTTGTCTCGCGCTTCGGGTCGGTCACGCCCATCTCCTTGAGGAACTTGTCGATCGGTTCCAGGTCGGTGGCCAGGCCGGGCAGCTGATAGTGCATGGGGACGACTACGTTCGGCTCCAGCATAGAAACCAGCTCGGCCGCGCGCGCCGCATTCAAACTGCTCCCGCCACCGATGGGTACCAGCAGCACGTTGACCAGTTCCAGGTCCTCGATCTGCTTCTGCGAGGGCACGTCCCCCAGGTCGCCCAGGTGGGCAACGGTCACGCCGTTATAGTCGAACAGGTAGATGATGTTGTTGAACCGGCCGCTCTTGCTGGGTGTGGCGATTCCGGTGATGAACACGCCGCCGATCTCATATTCGCCCGGCCCGTCAAGCGCCTGCTCATAGCCGCTGACCGCCTGGCGGTAGTTATGGCCCGGCGCATCATGGCTGATGGTGATGACGTCGGACTTCAGTTTCAGTTCGCCCAGACCCACCGTTGGCGCGAACGGATCAGTGACAATTGTGGCCAGCTTGCGCTCCGTCATGCGGAAGCAGCTCATGCCATACCAGGTAATCTCCATTGGCTGGATGCTCCATTGAGAGAACATCCACAGATTCCACCGCTTCACTTGCGACGTCACACAAGTCGCCCTTAACCCGGTGCTCTCTGTCGATGTTTTCGATATCAACCCGTCAGGCGGCGACCCGTTCCCATCCGGGGCAACCGCGGCTGCTGACAGTGACAAGTCTGCTATTATAGCTCAAGGGACAGATGGCTCAAAGAATGGCGCAGGGCAACCAGCGGGCGCTGGCGATTGGCGGCGGGCAGGTGACGGGCGACGAGCCGATCCGTTTCACGCTGCCGCCCCGCGTTTCCGGCTACGCTGACGCGCAGATCGACGACTATGGCGGCCCCCGTGCCGACGAGCCACGCTTTCTCTGGCGGCCGGGCCTGGCGCTCAACCTGCGGGCGCGCTTTTCCCACCCCGTCGACACGCTGCGCGGCACGGCCGGCTTCGGCTTCTGGAACGCGCCCTATGGCGATCCGACAACGCGCCGGCTGGCGCTGCCCCGCGCCGCCTGGTTTTTCTTTGCCTCGCCGCCCAACGACCTGCCGTTTGCGCCGGAGCCGGACGGCCGCGGCTGGTTCGCCGCCACGCTGGACGCAGCAACGCCTCGCGCGGTGGCATTGGCCCCGCTCGCCCCGGCGGTGCTGGCGCTCAACCAGTCAGCCGCCTTGCGACGGCGCGTCTGGCCCGCCGTCCGCCGCCGGCTGGGAATCACCACCACGCCGCTGGCCGTTGACCTGCGGGAGTGGCACGAGTACCGGCTGGAGTGGCAAGCATCGCGCTGTCGTTTTCTCGTCGATGGCGAGGCGGCGCTAGAGACGGCGACCGCTCCGCGAGGGCCGCTGGGCTTCGTCTGCTGGCTCGACAACCAGTTCCTCGTGCTGACGCCGCGCGGCCGTTTCCGGGCAGGCGCGCTACCTGTTGAGGAAGCGCAATGGCTGGAGATCGCCGGGCTGACCATCGAGCCCCTTGACCTATAGGCAACTTGGCGCGTTGTCCCGCTTTCCCCTAGAATCTGCCCGCGGTCTTGCGTGGGCCGGGGCCTTCCCGGCGGCTATTCACAATCTGGAGGTGCGGTCATGCCCAGCAAACTCGGCCCCCACTTCATCGGGACGCCCGGCCTGCCCCGCTGGCTCGAAGCCGGGGCGCGCGTCTTCAAGTTCGATCCCACCAGTCTCGGGGCCAGCGCCCAGATCCCGGCCGGCCCGCTGGTCGTCGGCAAGCTGGACCAACGCGACGACAACCTCAACCTGACCGACTGGAAAGCCTATAAGAACGGCGGCGGCGCGCCGGCTGAAGTCGCCGCCCACCGCTTCAACGTCCAGCGCAACATTTTTGTTGGCCCCAAGAAGCCGCCGGTCGACCGCTACCTGGTAAATCCACGCATTGACGTCTGGGAAGACGATAACGAAGTCGTCCCCGATGACCCGGACGAAGCCCGCTGGTACGCCAACTATTGCATTGAGATGATGCGCCTCTACGAGGGCATCGGCCGGCGCCGGGCCAACTTCTGCTTTGCGGTGGGCACGCCCGACATCCGCCCCGGCGACCCGGGCGACGTCTGGCCGCACCTGCTGCCCGCCATTCGCCACGCGCGCGACCACGGCCACTATTTGGCCCTGCATGAGTACATGGGCTACGAGGCCGACCTCGGCGTGGGCTGGAAACAGGTCGACGGCCAGCGCCATCCGGCGCGCCGCTGGCACGGCCGCCTGAACGCTACCGGCGAGCCCGATGAAACCTATCCCTATGGCTACGTTACCTTGCGCTACCGCTACATCTATGACACCTACCTGCGGCCGGAGAGCCTGCACGACGTGCCGCTGCTCATTACGGAGTGCGGCTGCGATAGCGTCGAGAGCGTGACCCCGCTTGACGGTGGCATCGGCACCTGGACCGAGCAGCGCGCGTTGTGGGCCGAACGCGGCCTTGACCCCGACGCCACTTACGCCGGTATGCTCGCCTGGTACGATGAACGTCTACGCGAAGACGCGTTCGTCCGTGGGGCCATGATCTTCACCGTTGGCTCCGTGGGCATCTGGGCCAAGTGGGACATCGCTGGCACCGCTGCCGAAGACCACGTGCTGCGCCACATCAGCGAAATGCGCTCTGAGAAGGACGAGCCGCTGACCGAAAGCGTAACGGCCGCTTCGACTGACGCTCCGGGCGACGCCGCCGAAGCCGCCGGCTTTGCGGCCGATACCGACCTTGACCGCCTGCCGGCGGGCGCGTCGTTTCGCGCAACGTGGACCTTTCGCAACAGCGGCCAATCTACGTGGAACGGCCGCTATCGGCTAGTCTATTCGGAGACGCCGCACCCGGAAACGGCGACCCATGAGCGCTCGCCTCTTGGCTCGAAAATCGCGTATACGCTGGCCGAGCTGGGCGTGCCGGACGTGCGCCCCGGCGAGTCGGCCGGGCTGACACTGACCTTCGCCGCCCCTGCCGCAGCCAACACCGTCGCCACCAATTGGCAACTAGCCGCGCCCGACGGCGCGCTCTTCGGCCCGGTGCGCTGGCTGCGCGCGGTCGTCGTCGCGCAGCCCGATGCGCTGAAGTACGAAGTCCTGCGCTTCGATAACACCGCCGGCGACTTCAACAACCTCCAGCCAGGCCGGCAGTTCACCGGCATCTGGACACTGCGCAACACCGGGACGCAGCCGTGGTCGGGCGACTTCCGCGTGACCTACGTCGATCAATCGACCCCGGAAACCGCCGGTACTGCCCGCACCGCGCTGGGCGCGAAGCCGGTCTATTCGCTGGCGCAGGTGTCGGGCCGCGATCGCGTCGCGCCGGGCGAGACGGCCGAGATTCGTCTTGACCTCGTCGCGCCGACCCAGCCGGGAGCCTATGCTTTCCACTGGCAGTTGGAGAGCGCGGCCAGCGAGCCGTTCGGCGGCGTGCGCTGGTTGCGTATCGGCGTCGTCGGCGTCGTCTCCGGCGGCGCGGTTAGACCGGTGTCCCGAGGGGTCGAGTTCGGCATGAACGTCAACCCTGATGCCCACGGCCTGGACGTGGATCGCCTCAAGGGCCTGAGTTGGGTGCGCTTCGTGTTCTTCGCCTCGCGCCTGAACCTCAGCCCCGAGGAGGCCTACCAGCGCAAGTACCGCGCCATCATCCAGAGCTACGCCAACGCCGGCATCAAGTCACTAGTCATCCTGCACCAGGACACGGAGTGGGGCAACGCGCCGTGGGAAAACGGCGGCTGGGAGCAGTACGCCGAGTCATTTGCCAAGGCGTGCGGCCGGGTCGCCGCGGCGTGTGGCGAGTTCGGCGACTGCGTGGCCTACCAGATCTTCAACGAGCAGGACAGCGGGCCGGACAACAAATCGGCCATCGGCATCGCCCCGGAGAACTACGCCATTGTCTTGGACAAGGCCCAGGCCGCGATCCGTCGCGCCCATCCCGGCGCGCAGGTGATCATCGGCGGGCTGAACACCGGGCCAGACAACGCCGTCCGTTACGTCCGGGTGGTGCAGGCCCGGCTGGACGGCCGCCTGCCGGTGGACGCGCTGGCAATCCACCCCTACGGCCGTTTCGTCAAGACAGCGCTGTTCAACTTTGGCTCTATTGGCAAACTATCCGACTCGATCAACCGCGTCCGCGACGCCTTCCCGAACAAGCCGATCTGGATCACCGAGATCGGCGTCGCCGCCGATAGCTTTATCGGCCCGGAACACTACGCCAACATCGCCACCTACGTTCGCGAGGTCGTCGACGAGATCGCCGACCACTTCGCCGCCGCCGTGCCGGTGCTGCTCTGGTTCGGCTGGACGGATTTGATGCGCAACGCCGGCATCCTGACCGCCGACGGCAAGCCGAAGCCAGGCGTCTTCGAGGCGTTCGAGCACATGAAGTCGCGCGACAAGCGGCCGCCCGCCGGCCTGGAGGCGCTGGCCGAGGAAGGGTTAGAAGCCTTGGAGGCCGCGCCGGAGCCGAAGGCCGAGTTCGTATCCTTCGCCGCGACGCTGACCAACTTCAACGCCGTCCCGGCGGGCACGGCCTTCACCGGCCGCTGGCGCTTCCGCAACAGCGGCCAGACAACGTGGGATCGGGGCTACAAGCTCGTCTATGTGCCCGACGGGGCCAACAGCAACCCCATGACCGCGCAGACGGGCTATGACCTGGCATCCGTCGTCACCGTCGCGCCCGTGCCGCCCGGGGCGGAGACGGAGATCGTCCTGGAAATGACTGCGCCGGAGCAGTTCGGCCGCGCCTACCGCAGCCGCTGGCAGATAGTTGATTCGGGCGGGCTGGCCTTCGGCCACTTCTTCGTCGAGGTCACCGTCACGCCGGCCCCGGTCGGCGACTCGGCACGCGCGGCGGGCATGACCTTCCTGCGCGATCATACCGTGCCCGACGGCACGCCCTTCACGGCCGGAACCGACTTCCACAAGCAGTGGTCCGTTCGCAACAGCGGCCAGCGCCACTGGGGTAGCGGGTTCCGGCTCGTCTTCGCCCAAGGCGATGTGCAGATGGCCCGCGGCGTGACGGCCCACATCATCCCGCCGGCTAAGCCGGGCGAGGAGGTTATCCTGTCCGTACCCATGACTGCGCCGGCCGCCGCCAACGGTCAGACTACGCCCTACTCCAGCCTGTGGCGCATGCAGGACGATCGCGGCGCGTTCTTTGGCGACCCCATCTGGGCCAAGATCACCACCACGCCGGGCGTTTCGGCTGTCGATGGGCAACCGGCGGGCGGCACGCCGCTGGTCAGGCTTCTGAACGACCCAACAGCGTGGTACTCGCAACTCGACCCGCGCTGGGCCCAACTCGTCGTCGGCCACGGGCAACAGAAGATCCAGTCGTGGGGCTGCCTGATGTCGTGTATGGCGATGGCGCTGACGGCGTTCGGCGCGCGCCTCAACCCATCGGAACTCAACGAGCGCCTTAAGCTCGCCGGCGACAGCGGCTTCATCGGCTCCAACATCCAATTCGTCGCCCCGACGGTCGTCCTGACGACGGTGAAGCAGGGGCGCAATTTGCGTTCGTTCGAAGAACCGGCGCTGGACTTCACCGAGTGGACAGGCGAAGACCCCATCGGCCGCATTGACCACAACCTGGCGTTGGGCAACATCATCCTGGCGCAGGTGGACACAAAACCCAATGACGGCCTCTACAACTCCAATATCGAGCAGCACTGGGTGATCCTCGTGAAGCGCACGCCCAATGGCGACGATTACCTCATCCTCGATCCGGTCGTGCCGCCCGACCAGGTTGCCAACCAGCCGCGGTCGCTGATGCTGAAGTACGGCAACCGGCGGTCGAATCGGACGAATGAGGAAAACCTGCGCGAGGCGATCAAGTCGGCGCTGGTGTATTTTGTATGAGCGGGTGGTCGTTGAGGTTCCAGGTTCCAGGGGCCAGGGAAGAAGCTGTCGGTGATGGGCTCTTCCCTAGAACCTAGCCCCTGGCCCCTGGAACCTGGCCCCTTCCGCGCGCTTGCCCCTTGCCTTACCCCATGCTATACTTCCCAGACGTTCCCTCGCAGGTGTTCCCGGAGGGATGGCAGAGTGGACGATTGCAGCGGTCTTGAAAACCGCAGTGGGCGCAAGCTCACCGGGGGTTCGAATCCCTCTCCCTCCGCCTGAGGTTGACAACCGAGCGCGACAACAGCTCACCCGAACCAGGGGAGGTGCCAGAGAGGTCGATTGGGGCCGCCTGCTAAGCGGTTACCGGGGTAAAACTCGGTCATGGGTTCGAATCCCATCCTCCCCGCTCCGTTCGGGTTTGCCATGGTTAGATTTCATGAGCGCACCGGTCAAGCGCTTGTCAATCGCTTGCGGATCGGGTATGCTTAGTGACAGGTTACGCGCCCTTAGCTCAGTGGATTAGAGCGTCTGGCTACGAACCAGAAGGCCGGGGGTTCGAGTCCCTCAGGGCGTACCAGGTTCGATGAAGCCCTATATCAAGCGATATGGGGCTTTTCTTTTTGCCGCCAGATTTGTATAACCGATGGGGCGTCGCCCACGGAGCAAGGAACGCCAATCTGAATGATCACCCCGGCCGGCAAGGAGTGCCGTTTCTATTACCAAGACTTTTTCCGCGGCCGCTCCGAACAGGAGTGCCGCCTGATCAAGGCCAACGCCCGCTCGCCACGCTGGCAGCCCAAGGACTGCGCCAACTGCCCGGTGCCAGATATCTTGCAGGCCAACAGCAACCCCAACCTGGTGCTGGAGGCGACGGTCAGACCTGGTGTGCTGGGCATCGGCCGCGGCGTATCGGTGCGGGCTTTCTGCAGCCGCCATCTGATCGACGTGGATCGCCCCGCTGCCGGCTGCCCCAAGTGCGCCGCCGAGCGCCCCGGACTACGGGAGCTATTCGACAAGCTGGAATAGTGACGAGTTATGGATTACGAATTCAGAGCCTCGCGGAGCCTTCTGAATTCGTAATTCGTAATTCGTAATTTGTCCTTATGCTTCGCGCCATCCTCTTCGACCTCGACGACACCCTGCTGGGCAACGACACCGAGTCGTTTATGCGGCGCTATTTCGCGCTGCTGAACGACTATGCCCAGCCGGTTATGGACAGCGCCACCTTCCTGCCCCACCTGATTCAGGCCACGCAGGCGGCTATTCGCAACATCGACCCGGCGCACAGCAACGCCGAGGTCTTCTGGGCCAACTTCGAAGCGCTCACCGGCGGCCGCCGCGAAGAACTGGAGCCGTTCTTCAGCCGCTTCTACGAGATGGACTTTGCCCGCCTGCGGCCGGGCGTCGCCGTGCGCCCGGCGGCGGCCCGCCTCGTCCGCGCCGCTGTTGACCGCGGGCTGGCGGTGGTGATCGCCACCAACCCCCTCTTTCCGGCCACGGCCATCGAGCAGCGGCTCGCCTGGGCCGGCGTGCCTGTAGACGAATATCCCTACGCGCTGGTAACCTCCTACGAGAACATGCACGCCGCCAAACCGCAACCGGCCTACTACCGCGAAATCCTGGCCGCGATCGGCTGCCCGCCCGAAATGGCCATCATGGTCGGCGACGACTGGCAGAACGACATCGCCCCGGCGGCCGAGGTGGGCCTGTATACCTACTGGATCGCCCCCGCCGATGCCGAGCCGCCCGATCCCGCCCTCGTCAACGGCCAGGGATCTCTCGACGTATTCGCCGAACTTGTCGCCGGCGGCTGGCTGGAAAAACTTGCCGCGTCGGCCTGATCCCCGCCATGCTGCCCAACCGCACCCTGCTCAACCCGCCGCCCGTGGCCGACCTGCTGGCTGAACTGGCGGCGTTCCGCGAGCGCCTCATCGGCTTGCTGGCCGATGGGGCGGCCGATTGGTCGCGCCGCCCCTCGGAGTTCGAGTGGTCGCTGACCGAGGTTGCCTGCCATTTGCGCGACGTCGAGCGCGAGGTTCACCAGCCGCGCTTTGACGCCATTTTGACCGGCGAGGGAGCTTTCCTGGCTGGCGTCGACGCCGACGAGTGGGCCGGGCCGCGCAACTATCGCGGGCAGGACGGGCGGACGGCGGCGGTCGAATTCGCCGCGGCCCGGGCCGAGACGATCGCCTGGCTAACCCCGCTACCGGCCGACGTGTGGGATCGCCAGGGCCAGCACACCTTTTTTGGCCCCACCTCGCTCCACGAGCTAGTCTACCTGGCCGTCCAGCACGACCGGGTTCATGGGGAGCAGATCGGGCAGTTGGTGGGGAAGCGGTAAGCAGCAGGCCGTCGGTTAGCGGGACAGTAGTCGGTTCGTCGTTCGGTTCCGGGTCGCCCTGCGCTCCCCTAGCCCCTACTCAACTTTTCGCGCAACTGCTCGGCTGCCCTCAGGCTGAACTCGTCGCTGAAAATGGCGTGGTGGCGCTTGTGGTAGGCCAGTTCGCTGCACTCGCGGTAGCGTCGGCCGCTGCGGCGGTAGGCTCCCGGCCCCTGACTCAGCAGCACCCCCATGCGCGTCCGATTGCGTCGCGTCGCCGAGCGCACCAGGTCGTACTCCTCAGCCGTCATTGTCCCCAACGCCACCTCATCGGCCAGGTAGCGCTCCATCCACCGCCGTTCCTGGTAAAGCGCCAGGGCGATGATGAGCGCCGTCAGGAGCACGCCACCCCAGTCAAACGTCAAACCGGCCAGGAAGCCGAGCGCGTTGCCCGCGAACATGGCCGCGTTGTGAAAGGCGTGCAGGGCGATCGCCGCACCCAGTCCGGCCAGCGGCGCGATGAAGCGCACCAAGCGATTGGGGCCAAGCCGGGCGGCGGCAACGCCCAACCCGGTCAGCGAGGTATACAGCGCGTGGCTGAGTCCAAAGATTAACCCGCGCACGATCACCAGCCCCGTCCAGGCGGCCTGCCCCCCATCCTGAAAGGCCGAGAGGTAGTACAACACGTTCTCGACCATGGCGAAGCCCATGCCGACCATCGCGCCGTAGATGATGCCGTCGAGCGGGCTATTTAGCTCATGCCGCCAGAGGAACAGAATCCCGAACAGGACCAGCGCCTTGACCGATTCCTCGACAACCGGGGCAATGACCGCGCCGGACACCAGTTCGGCCGGGCCCCTTTCGAGCAGCAAGTAGAACGGCGCGCTGAGCAAAGCGTTGAAGAGCAGCCCCAGCAGCGCCGCCGGGATGGCTCCCCATAGGAACGCGGCCGACAGCAGCCACAATGGCTCCTTCTCGTAGCGGTCGACCCAGTAGATGAGGCCGGCATAGAGCAGCACCGGCACGGCCGCCGCCAGCACAGAGAAGAGCAGGGCATTTGCGTCGGTCATGCCGTCCCCCAGCAAGGCAGCCCGCGTGGTAGAATAGCCATCGTCGGGGATTATACCCGGCTAACGCCCAGGGAGAACGCACGATGAGCGAGTTTCTGGACCCCGAAGTGGTCACCGGCACGTCGAGCGCGGCGGTCGAGAAGGCCACCGGCAAGCCGTGGGCCGAGTGGATGCCCCTGCTCGACGCCGCCGGGGCGCGAGAGATGAGCCATAAGGAGATTGTGGCCCATCTGGGGCGGCACTTTCGCGTCTCAGCCTGGTGGCAGCAACAGCTCACCGTCGGCTACGAGAAAAGCCGCGGGTTGCGGCAGCAACACGAGATGACCGACGGCTACCAGGTCAGCCGCAGCAAGACCGTCGGCGCGCCCATCGCGGCCGTCTACGCCGCCTGGGCTGATGAAGCCACGCGCGCTCGCTGGCTGCCCGACGCCGCCTTCACCGTCCGCACCGCGACCCCGCCGCGCACCCTGCGCCTGGCGTGGGGCGACGGCACGCTGGTCGAAGTGCGCCTGGTGGACAAGGGCGACCGGACGGCCGTCACCGTGCAGCAGAACAAACTACCCGACGCGGCCGCCGCCGAGCGGATGAAGGCGTATTGGGCGGAGGCGTTGGGGCGGTTGGCGGAGACGTTGTAGGGGCGAGACAACCGGCAAGCGACGTTCAAATGATCAGCCAAGGCCCATTGCGCCGGACCCGAATGAAAGCGCAGGGATGCCAGGCAGACAACTATAATTCGATCTCTGCGTCTGCCTATCCTGACACCGGTGCGACAGCCACCTACGGCCCAACCGTAATCAAATCCTTGATCGCCCCGAACTTCCCCTCCCCAATCCCGGGCACGTCCATCAGCGCCTCGAGGGTCGCGAACGGGCCGTTGGCCTCGCGGTAGCTGATGATGGCCGCGGCTGTCGTCGGGCCAATGCCGGGCAGCATCTCCAGATCGGCCTGCGTCGCCGTGTTGAGGTTGATCAGCCCGGCGGCCGTCACGCCGCCCATGCGGCTCGGCGGGGCTGTGACCGCAGGGGCGCTGACCACGGGCGGAGTCGGGACGGCCTCGGCCAGCGTCGGCACGTATATCTGCATCCCGTCGGCCACGGGTTGGGCCAGGTTGACGGCCACGGTGTTGGCGTCGAACGCGAAGCCGCCGGCAGCGCGCACCGCGTCGTCGATGATGCTGCCGGGCGGCAGTGTGTAGACGGCCGGGTTGGCGACCGCGCCGCTGACGTAGACGCGCAGCGGGCCGGCGGTAGGCGTGGGTGGTGGGGCGGTGGGCGGCGCGGGCGTCGCCGTCGCCTGGGGCGGGACGATCTCGATGCCCGTCGCCGGCG
>CAZSOD010000012.1:22799-41780 GCA_964608255.1 uncultured Ardenticatenaceae bacterium | reverse complement strand
ACTGCTTCCAAGTGTAACGTCTGCATGCTACCTCCGTCCGCGCTCATCTATGCGCCCATTATGGCGGACGACGAGGTCATCACGCTATTCAGTTTTCGGCAGCTTGCCCTACTCGTTGCGTCCTCAACTCAGGAGAGTTTATCCTACTGGCACCCTAGGAGTGGTCCTCAATCATCCGCAGGGGAAACTAGTGAGGCAAAGAATGCGCCAGGCAGATCGGTCGTGCTGCCTTCCAGAGGCAATCGCCCTCGCAGTGTCCAACGGCGTTCATTACTCCAGAGAAGCACGAAACGGCCGATCCATCGCGAGGGATCGGCCGTTTCCTTTTATGTCCGCCAACGCCATTGGCCCCCGCCCCTCGCCTCGCTATACTCACAGGTCGCAAGCTCATCGAGAGGGCAACCGTCCGCCGCGGCAGAGCCGTCCTTCCGGCAAAATCTGCCTGATCTGCCCAATCTGCGGATAACCTCCCTCTTCACAGGGACACACAATGGCATTAGTCATGAAATTTGGCGGGACATCGGTCGGCAGCGCGGACGCCATGCGTGAAACGTCCGACCTGATCCTGCAAGCGCGCGATATCTGGGGCGACGTGGCCGCCATCGCCTCGGCCATGGGCTCAAAACCGGTCAAGGTGACCGACCTGCTGTTGCAGGGGGCGCACTCGGCCTTCGAGGGCGACGGCGAGACCTTCCGGCGGTTGGCGCGCCAGTTGCGCGACATCCACTATGAGGCCATCGACGGCCTGCTCTCGCCCGAAGGGGAGAGGCAGGTTGTTCTGGCCGAAATCGAGCGCTTCATCAACCGCTTCACGAGCCTGTGCGGCGCGGTGCACGTCCTTGGCGAGTTGACGCCCCGCGCGCTTGATGCTATCAGCGGCATGGGCGAGCAAATGAGCGTGCGCATCCTGGCGGCCTATTTGCGCGAACTGGGCTATGAGGCTGAGGCCATCGACGCGACCGAACTCATCGTCACCGATCGCAACTTTCAGAGCGCCGGCCCGCTGGCGCCCGAAACGAAGGCGCTCGCCCTGAGTCGCCTCGGGCCGCTGCTGGAGCGCGGCGCCATCCCCATCATCACCGGTTTCATCGGCGCGACGACCGACGGTGTGACGACCACACTGGGCCGCGGCGGCTCCGATTTCAGCGCGGCCATCCTCGGTCAGGCCATCGATGCCGACGAGGTGTGGATATGGACCGACGTAGACGGGGTCATGTCGGCTGACCCCCGGATCGTGCCCGACGCGGTGTCGATCCCGACGCTGACGTTCCGCGAGGTGTCGGAACTGGCCTACTACGGGGCCAAGGTGCTGCACCCCAAGACGATGCGGCCGTGCGTGGAGAATGGCATCCCGCTGCGCATCAAGAACACGTTCAACCCCACCCATCCGGGCACCGTCATCGTTGATGAAGCGCCGGAGCGAAATGGCGCGCTGAAGGCGGTGACGGCCATCAAGGGCGTCAGCATGATCACGGTTGAGGGCAAGGGGATGATCGGCGTGCCCGGCATCGCCGCGCGCACGTTCGGCGCGGTGGCCAGGCTGGATGTCAGCGTCTTGCTTATCACGCAGGCATCGTCAGAACAGTCCATCTGCTTCATCGTTCCCGAGGCATCGGCCGCGGCCGTCGTGGCCGGACTGGAGGCGGAATTTGCCGAGGAACTGAAGCGACGCGACATTGAGCGCGTCTGGCAGCGCGACGAGATCGCGATTGTCACCATCGTTGGGGCCGGTATCCAGACCACACCCGGCATTGCCGGGCGCGTGTTCAGCGCTCTCGGCGAGCATCGCGTGAACGTGATCGCGATTGCCCAGGGCTCATCGGAGTGCGGCATCAGCGTAGTCGTGGCCGCGGGCGACGTCGGCCGCGCCGTGAGCCACATCCACGAGTTGATTGTGGGCAAGAGCTGAGAGCAAAATCAGCCGCCGAGTTTACAGATTGCGCGGCTGCCTCAGACGAGCCGAAATCCGGGCAGGGAATTGAGAGTATGGCGGAAGATAAAGACAACAGGCGGTTGGTGGGTGCGGCAGTTGGCGGCGCGGCGCTGGCCGGCGCGGTGGGCGTGGTCGCCGCGCGCCGGCGCAAGACGGACGAAGCGATTGCCTTGCCGCGCGGCCGGGCGGTGATCACGGGAGCGTCGGCGGGCATTGGCGAGGAGTTCGCCCGGCAACTGGCGGCCGCCGGTTTCGACCTCACCCTGGTGGCCCGACGCGAGGAGCGGCTGGCGGCGCTGGCCGCCGAACTGAGCGCCGCTCACGGTATACGCGCCGAGGCGCGCGCGGCCGACCTGTCGCGCGACGGCGACATTGCCGCCCTGGGCGACTACCTGACCGGCTTGCCCGACCTCGTCCTGCTGGTCAACAATGCCGGCTTTGGCACGCGCGGCACGTTTACCGAGGTGCCGCTGGCGCGGACGCTGGACATGATCCACGTTCACGTCATCGCCAGCGTGTCCCTGTCGCGCGCGGCACTGGCGAGCATGGAGCCGCGCGGGCGGGGGGCGATCATCAATGTCTCCTCGATTGCCGGGTTCTTCCCCTCCACCGGTGGGGCGACCTATGGCGCGACGAAAGCCTACCTGACCGCCTTCAGTGAGGCGCTGGCAGCCGAAGTGAAGGACAAGGGTATCAAGGTGCAGGCGCTCTGCCCCGGCTTCACAGCGACGGAGTTCCACGACGTGGGCGACTACCAGGGCTTCGACCGGGGACAGATTCCCGCCCCGCTCTGGATGCCCGCCAGCGACGTTGTGACCGCGTCGCTGGCGGCGCTGGGCGGCGATGGGGTGGTCGTTGTGCCCGGCGCGCGGTATAAAGCGATCGTCGCCGCGGCGCACGGACCATTCGGCGGCCGGATTCGCGGCGCGGCGCGGGCATTGCGCCAGCGCTGGCGCGGCGGAGTCCGCTGAAAAAGCGCGCTTGAGTACGAGCAAGAATTGGGTCGCAGCCGGCTGTTGCTAGAGGAGGCAAACACGATGATTATCAAAGAAAAGACCGTCGAGGCCATGAACACACAGATCGTCAGCGAGTTCACCGCTTCGGCCCAGTACATCGCTATCGCCGTCTACTTTGACCAGGAAGGTCTGCCGGAGCTGGCCGGCTTCTTCTATCGCCAATCGGAAGAGGAGCGCGACCACGCCATGAAGTTCATCCGCTTCCTGCTGGAGGCAGGGGCTATGCCGATCATCCCGGCGATACCCAACCTGCGGAACGACTTCTCCAGCGCGGCCGATGCCGTCGGCTTCGCGTTGGAGCAGGAACGGCGTGTGACCCACCAGATTGCCAATCTCGTCAGCATCGCGCAGACGGAAGGCGACCACACCAGCGCCAACTTCCTGCAGTGGTTTGTAACCGAGCAGGTGGAAGAGGTTAGCTCGATGACCGGCTTGCTCCAGACAATTCAGCATGCCGGCGGCGCGCTGCTTCTCGTCGAAGACTACGTCCGGCGGCGCATAACAGCGACAACCGGCGAGGCAGGGGACGAAGGCAATTGACTCAGGCCGGACAGCGGAGCAAGAGCCCGAAAGTTCGCCCTTGAGCGTGTCGCCGCCCGGGGGCGTTAACGCCATTCCAATAGACATCGGCCGCGGCGCGTGGTATACTAGCGGTACATTCGGGGATGATAGGTCTCGACGGGGAAGGCTGGCCCTGGATTGCAAGCCGAGCACGCTTTACATCTCGTAAAACTGGAAGCACCCGCATAAGTGCCAACCGCACGAATGCCTACAGCGCTCTCCCCATGGCTGCCTAAAGCAGTCTAGGGAAAGCCAGATGTTCCCCTAAACAAGGAACCCGTTCGCTTTGGTCTTTTCGTCAGTCGGGCCAGGGCGGGCGACACATAGACCGACGTGCTCCGCGCAGACGCCGATACGCGCGGCTAGAGACGCCCTTTCGGGGGCAATCGGATAGCAGCCGGCTGACCCAGTTGACCGGGGCGCCCGGTGGCAAAATCTAAATAGGTTGACTAAGCTTGTAGAGATCTAGAGGTCGAATTTTTCGGACGCGGGTTCGATTCCCGCCATCTCCACTAAGGGCAGTTGCCCGGGCCGCCGCGAGGCGGCCTTTTTGTTTGTCCCCGCCCCGTTCCTTCTTGCTCCCTGTTCGGTCACTTGTTTGTCCCTAAGTTGACAGGTCTCAAGCCTTTCTCTATAATCCGGTTTACATTTCTTATCCGTTTATTATGTTGATGAGCCTATCTCCGGGACTAACGACGCGAAAAAGAGCAAGTCGCTAGACACAGCCGAACCGCATGTGCGGACCTCCGGCTGTGTTTTTGTTTTTCGCGGCGGGGAGCCAGCCATCGAACGGGAGGTGATGCGTCTGCCTGAAATTTGCACCGTTTGCGCGCCATGAGCCGCAAAGATCACCTCAGACATGACAAGAGCGCCGAATGGCGACAATCCGGATAGTGTGCTGCTGGAACACGACCGGGTTGGGTCAGCAATGTGACATCCGTTTCGAGGAGGACATATTTACATGTCGAAGAAGATTTGGGCACTCGTTGCCCTGTTTGTGTTGGTCGGCAGCGTGGCCCTTGTGGCCTGCCAGCCGCAAGTCCAGACCGTCGAAGTTACCCGCGTCGTCACGGAAACCGTGACCGAGTCGGGCGAGTCGGTCGAAGTGACCCGCATCGTTGAGCAGGTGGTCGAAGTGACCGCCGCTCCGACCGAGGCCCCGGCCCAGCCGAAGGACCTCATCATCTGCATGGCCCAAGAGCCGCCGACCCTTTACGTCTACGGCGAAGCCATGCTCACGGCGAGCGCCATCCGCCACGCCATCTACACCAACTACATCACCAACCTGTCCTACGACTATCAGGCTGACGGTCTCGACAAGATCCCGAGCCTGGCCGATGGCGATGCGGTGCTGAACGTGGTGGAAGTGGGCGAGGGCGACGTTGTCCGCAAGGCTGACGACAGCGTTGGCCCGCTGGCGTCCGGTGACGCCATCGTTAATTCCGACGGCGAAACCGTGACCTTCGACGGCACGCCGGTCTCGGTCAACCAGATGGTCGTTGACTTCACCATGAAGCCGACGGTCTGGTCCGACGGCACGCCGGTCAAGGCCAGCGACTCGGTCTACGGCTTCAACCTGGCGGCCGACCCCGACACGACCTCGGCCAAGTACGCGGTCGAGCGCACCGCCTCCTACGAGGCGACCGGCGACCTGACCCTCCGCTGGACGGGTCTGCCCGGCTTCACCGACAGCACTTACTTCACGAACTTCTGGCAGCCGCTGCCGGAGCATCTGTGGAGCGGGTTCACCGCCGCCGAGTTGATGGAAGCCGAAGAGTCGAACCGCATGCCGGTCGGCGACGGCCCGTTCAAGATCGAGGAGTGGATCCCTGGCGACAGCATCCGCCTGACGAAGAACGAGTTCTACTATCGCGCGGATGAGGGCCTGCCCTACCTGGACAGCGTTACCTTCAAGTTCATCCCCGACACGAACCAGCTGCTGGCCCAGTTGCTCTCCGGCCAGTGCGACATCGGCACGCAGGACGGCCTGAACGCCGACACCGCGCCGTTCCTCATCGAGGCTGAGGCGTCTGGCTTGCTCGTCCCGTACTTCCAGACCGGCACGACCTTCCAGCACATCGACTTCAACGTCGACCCCTATGGCGATTACGCCGACACGCGCTATGACTGGTTCGAGGACGTCAAGGTCCGCCAGGCCATGATGCAGTGCACCGACCGCCAGGGCATGGTCGACAATATCCTCTACGGCCGTTCCGAGGTCATCCACACGTACGTGCCGAAGGTTCACCCGCTATACCCGACCGAGGGCGTCACCGAGTGGACGTATGACCCCGACGCCGGTAATGCGCTCCTCGATGAGGCCGGCTATGACCAGCGCGACGCCGAAGGCTTCCGCCTCGACCCGAGCGGCAACCGCTTCGCGCCGACCCTGGGCACGACCGCCGGCAACGCTCTGCGCCAGCAGTTGACGCAGATCTTCAAGGAGAACATGGCCGCCTGCGGTATCGACGTGCAGCTCTACTACCTGCCCTCGGGCGAGTGGTTCGCTGACGGCCCGGACGGCGTGCTCTTCGGCCGCCGCTTCGACCTTGGCCTGTTCGCCTGGCTGACCGGCGTCCAGCCGGCGTGCGACCTGTACATGGGTTCGCGCGTCCCCGGCCCGGTGGGCGAAACCAACCCGAAGACTGGCCTGGAGTATGGCGGCTGGGGTGGCGACAACCAGAACGAGACTGGTTGGGCCAACGAGGAGTACGACGCAGCCTGCCAGCAGGCGCTCGGCTCGCTGCCCGGCACGCCGGAATACGAACAGGGCCACATCCGCGCGCAGCAGATCTTCTCCCAGGAACTGCCGGTTATGCCGATCTTCCTGAGCCTGAAGGTTGCCGCGACCCGGCCCGAGGTCCTGAACTTCAACGTCGACCCGACCCAGAACTCGGAGTTGTACAACATTTACGAGTACGACCTGCAGCAGTAAGGTCCGTTAGCTAGTTGAAGGGAGCGGCCGCAAGCCGCTCCCTTCTTCCGCGTAGCCGGCGTTCGCGGTCGGGTTCATAACCCTTGGCGGCGGGAGGCTCCTCCAGTGCGCCTTGGTTCTCTACCGCCTATTTGTTATTATTAGCTACCTTCGGCCGTCCCTGGCCGTCGCGTGCTGCCGAAGCAAACTTGTGTTTACCTGGCCTGACCGGCCGGGTGCTTGGAGACAGGCGCTATGACGAGTTACCTCATCCGACGCGGGATGCAAATGGTCCTGGTTGTCTTGCTGGCAACTATCGCCATATTTGGCCTCCTCAACGCCGTGCCCGGCGGGCCGCTTTCGGGCCTCAACACGGTCGCCGATGCCAAAAGTCGCCTGAGTCCCGAGCAAATCGCCCGTATCGCCCAAACGCTCGGCTTGAATAAGCCGTTCTACCTCGCCTATCTGACGTGGCTCCTGGGCGAGGATTGGGTGGATGAGGTCGGCAACACGCTTGGGAACCCTGGCCCGGCGGAGAAGATGCCTTTTACCGGAACGTGGCAGGACTACCAGACGCCAACCTGCCTGAATGCCGGCGGCACGAACCGTAACACTGCCTCCGACAAGGCAGTTTCGCCCTGCAACCGGGGAGTATTGCGCTGGGATTGGGGCCAATCCTGGTCGCTGGCCCGCGGTCAAACGGTGACCAGCGTTATCGGCAGCCGCATCAAGAATACGGTAATCCTCATGGCGACCGTGACTGCTCTGTCACTCGCCATCGCTATCCCGATTGGCATCATCTCGGCCGTCAGGCAGTATTCCAAGCTCGACTACGCCGTGACAACCTTCAGCTTCTTCGGCACGTCGATGCCTGTTTTCTGGTTCGGCTTGCTGATGATCATCCTCTTCACGTTGAAATTTCGAGAATGGGGCTTGCCTTATTTCCCATCCGGTGACGTCTTTACCACGCGCGTGACGCCTGGCAGCATCCAGGCGGTACTGGGAATCACCCCTTATACCCTGGCGGATCGGATCATCCACCTTTTCCTGCCCGTAATGGTGCTGACGCTGCTCTACCTGGCGGGCTGGAGCCGTTTCATGCGGTCGTCCATGCTCGAAGTGCTGCGCCAGGACTACGTCCGCACGGCGCGGGCCAAGGGGTTGCGCGAACGGGCCGTCATCGCCAAGCACGCGGCGCGCAACGCGCTCATCCCGCTCATCACCATCGTCGTTTTCCAGATCCCCGGCATTTTCAGCGGCGCTATTCTGACCGAGACCATCTTCAACTATCCCGGCATGGGGCGGTTGTTCATCGATGCGCTCGGCCGCGACGACTGGCCGATTGTGATGGCCATCCTCTTCATCACCGCCATTTTAGTCGTAATCGCCACCCTCGTGGGCGATATCCTGTACACCATCGTCGACCCGCGCATCCGCTTCGACTGAGTGACAGGAGCCGAGGAGAACACCCATGACCGTAGCCGAACTCGACGCGACAAGCCTGCAAGCGGAAGCGCTCCTTACCGGTAAACCCGAGCCGCTGGTATTGACCTATTGGCGGCGACTCCGTCGCCACCGGCTGGCGACGGCCAGCCTCATCATCCTGGGACTTATCATCCTGGCGACGGTCGTCGGCCCGGTGATCATGTCCCGCATGACCTATCTCAACGTGGCGCAGGGCACGGAAGTGCCCTACGCGCGCGATACGCAGGACTTGCGCAACATTAATTCCTCGCCGTCGCTCGAACACCCGATGGGCACAGACGAGTTGGGGCGCGACGTGCTGTTCCGCATCCTGGTAGCCGGCCGGTTGTCGCTGTTTATCGCCTTTACCGTCGTTTTCGTTTCGGAAATCTTCGGGATGTTCCTGGGCGCGGTGTCGGGCTATTTTGGCGGCCGTATCGACAGCGTGATCCAGCGCATTACCGAGTTTGTACTCATTTTGCCGACACTGCCGCTGCTCCTGACCCTGTCTTCTATCCTGCGCGAACTGAAAATACCCTTCCTGCCCGCCGAATGGAGCCAGGCGGTGGTGATTATCGCCATCCTCACGCTCCTGGGCTGGACGGGCTCGTGTCGCCTCGCGCGCGGCATGGTGCTGAGTTTGCGCAATCAGGAGTTCACCGAGGCTTCTCGCGCCCTGGGCATGTCGGATATTCAGATCGTCGCCCGCCACATGATGCCCAATGCGCTACCGCCCATCATCGTCAACGCCTCGCTGGCCCTGGGCGGCGTTATCGTTCTGGAATCCGCGCTCAGCTTCCTGGGCTTCGGCATCCAGCCGCCGGTCGCCACGTGGGGAAACATGCTCCAGGGCGTGCAGAAAGACATGCTGACCGCGCCGTGGAAAGCGCTGTATCCCGGCCTGATGATCTTCATCACCTGTTTGGCCTTCAACTTTCTGGGCGATGGCTTGCGCGACGCTATCGACCCGCGCCTGAAGCTCTAGCGCCAATCCGCTTTCGCAGGAGTAGGTGGACATCGTGGACCACGATAACAACGTGTTACTGAACATCAAGGGCTTGCGGACCCAGTTCTTCACTGAAGGCGGGGTGGTGCATGCCGTGGACGGGATCGATTTCACGGTCAAGCGCGGCGAAGTCGTCGGACTGGTAGGCGAGTCGGGCTGTGGCAAGAGCGTGACCTCGTTGTCGATTATGCGCCTGATCGGCCAGCCGGGCCGTATTGTGGACGGGCAGATCATCTTCGACAATCAGGATTTACTGGAGTTGCCCGAATCGCGCATGGTCGAGATCCGCGGCAATCGCGTGTCGATGATTTTCCAGCAACCGCAGAGCAGCCTGAACCCCGTCTTTCGCATCGGCGATCAGCTGGCTGAGGTGTTGCAAATACACCAGGATATGGGCAAGGAAGCGGGCGAGCGGCGGGCGATCGAACTGCTGTCGATGGTCGGCGTGCCCGATCCGCAATCGCGCGTCAAGGCTTTCCCGCACGAGTTGTCGGGCGGTATGGCCCAGCGCGTGATGATCGCTATGGCTCTGGCCTGTGTGCCGGAATTGCTCATTGCCGACGAGCCAACGACAGCCTTGGACGTGACGATCCAGGCCCAGATTCTGGATTTGATGCGCAACCTGCGCTCGAAGATGGACACAGCCATCATCCTGATCACACACGATCTGGGCGTCGTGGCCGAGATGTGCGACCACGTCAACGTGATGTACGCCGGCCGAATCGTTGAACAGGCCCCGGTTGTCGATCTTTTCAAGACGCCCAAGCATCCTTATACCGTTGCCCTCATCGGCTCCACGCCCATTCTGGGCCACGCCGACAAGCCGCTGACAACGATCCCCGGCTCGGTGCCCAACCTGGTCGATCTGCCCACCGGCTGCAAGTTCTGGCCGCGCTGCACCGCCCGAATTGAGCATAATCTGGAAATCTGCGACAAGGAAGAGCCGGAGCTGAAGCCCATCAGCGCCGGCCGCACTGTCCGCTGCTGGTTGTACGAGTGAGGAGGAGCGACGTGACCGACAACATACAGGAGAAGCGGATGGTCGAGCAGACGGGCCAGAATGGAAGCCAGCCCGCACCGCGGGAGCGCCGGAAGCTGATTGAGGTCAACCACCTTGTCAAGTATTTCCCGGTGCGCGCCGGGTTGCTCCAGCGCGTCAAGGCGTGGGTGAAGGCTGTTGACGATGTGAGTTTCTTCATCAATGAGGGGGAGACGTTTGGGCTGGTGGGCGAGTCGGGCTGCGGCAAGACCACCGTTGGCCGCACTGTCCTACGGCTTATCCCGTCCACCTCCGGCGAAGTGCTTTTCAACGATAAGAACGTTTTTGACTTGAACGGCAACGACCTGAAGAAGATGCGCCGCGACATGCAGATCATCTTTCAGGATCCCTATTCCTCGCTCGACCCGCGCATGCCTATCGGTGAGAGCATTGCCGAGGGATTGCGCGTTCATACGGACAAGAGCGGCCAGGAGCGTTACGAGATCGTTGTCGAAATGCTGACCCGTGTCGGAATGCGCGCCGAACATGCGCGCCGTTACCCGCACGAGTTTTCCGGGGGCCAGCGGCAGCGCATCGGCATCGCCCGCGCGCTGGCCTTGCGGCCAAAGTTTATCGTCTGTGATGAACCGGTGTCGGCCCTGGACGTATCGATCCAGGCGCAAGTGCTGAACATCTTGCGCGAGCTACAGCGTGATTTCGGCCTGACTTACCTGTTCATCGCCCACAACTTGAGCGTGGTCGAACACTTCAGCGAGCGCGTGGGTGTGATGTATCTCGGCAAGATGGTCGAGATGTCGCCGCGCGATGCGCTCTACGCCGATCCGCTGCACCCGTATACCCAGGCGCTTATGTCGGCCATCCCCGTGCCCGACCCGACGGTGAAGCGCCAGCGCATCTTGCTCGAGGGCGACGTGCCCAGCCCGCTGAACCCGCCCTCGGGTTGCCGTTTCCATACCCGCTGCCCGCTGGCATTCGACCTCTGTTCGCAAGAAGAGCCGCCCTTCAAGGATTACGGCGGCGGCCACTTTGCCGCTTGCCACTGGCTGGAAACAGGCGAGCGGGGGGCCAGCAAGCTGACGCCCGACAACATTTCCCAGAAGAAGGGCGCGAAGGTGGCCGAGAAGGTTATTCACTAACCTGACCGATGGGTTGCGCTTTCTGAAGTGCGATGCACTTTCTTCAGCCGACGACGGACGACAGAGCCCGGCGACGGCGGATGAATCCGCTAACTGTTGTCTGGCGTCTGTGGCCTGCGGCCTCCTCGCCTCCGCCGCGCCTCTGTCTCCAGATACTCAACAATCGCCTCGGCCACCGGCACGCCGGTGGCCTTTTCGATCCCCTCCAACCCGGGTGAGGAGTTAACCTCTAGCAGTAGCGGACCGCGCCGCGAAATCAGCAGATCGACCCCCGCGACGGCCAGGCCATGGGCGCGGGCGGCGGCGACAGCCAGCGCCGCTGTCTGCCGGTCGAGTTGTACCGCTTTGGCCGAGCCGCCCTGGTGCAGATTGGCGCGAAAATCGCCCGGCGGCGCGCGCCGTTCCATAGCGGCCACGCAACGGTTGCCGATGACAATTACGCGCAGATCGCAGCCGTTCGTCTCCGCGATGAACTCCTGAATGATGGCTTGCTGATTGAGCTCCTCAGCCCGGCGCAGCATGGTCGCAACCGTTGCCAGGTGGTCGGCCAGCAAGACGCCGCGCCCCTGCGTGCCGCGGATGAGCTTGACGACCGCCGGCAACCCGCCTACAGCGTTCACGGCGGCAAATAGCGCCTCGGGCCGGGCGACGACGGCCGTCCGGGGGATGGGCAGACCCGCCCCGACCATGACTTGCAGGCTGTGCAGCTTGTCGCGCGAGCGGGCAATCGCGTCGGATGACGCGGTCGTCAGCACGCCGGCCGTCTCGAACTGGCGGACAACGGCCAGCCCGTAGAACGTCACCGATGTGCCGATGCGCGGGATAATGGCGTGCAGGGACGGTAGCGGGGCGACGGCGGCCACGCCGGCCGGATTGGCGATCAGCACGTGCGAGTGGTCCTGAGACGCGCCGGCCCCACCCAGGTGGACGGCCACGGCGGTCGTGTCGATGATATGGGCCTCGTGGCCGCGATTCCAGATGACGTCGGCCAGCCGGCGCGTGCTATAGAGCGCGGGATTGCGAGAGAGGATGCCGATGCGCATAGCGTAATTGTCCCTCCGATAGGGCGGTGGGCCAAAGCGGAATATGCCGGGCTTTGACCCTCTCTCCCCCAGCCGTTACAATCCATTTTCTACGGAGCGCCGCCCATGCCTAGCGATACCTTTGTGATCGTGCCCACCTATAATGAGGCTGACAACCTCGACGACCTGTTAGCCCAGTTGCTGGCGCTGCCGGTCGATGTCGGCGCGATCGTCGTCGATGATAACTCGCCGGATGGCACCGGCGAGCTGGCCGATCGCTGGGCGGAGCGCTATCCGGGTCGTGTCCATGTCGTTCACCGGCCGCGCAAGTTGGGCCTGGGTACGGCTTACATCGCCGGCTTTAAGAAAGCGATCCACGAAATCGGCGCCGATCGCGTACTGACGATGGACGCCGACTTTTCGCACAACCCGCGCTATATCCCGGACATGATTGCCCTGAGCCGCAGCAAGCACGTCGTCATCGGGTCACGCTATGTCCGCGGCGGCGGCACGCGGAACTGCACCCGCAAGCGCATCCTCCTGAGCCGCGCGGCGAACTTCGTGGCCCGCGCGCTGCTCGGTCTGCGGGCGCGCGACGCGACGGCCGGGTTCCGCCTCTACCGGCGCGAGGTGCTGCTCTCCATTCCCCTGGATGAGATCTTCTCCAGCGGCTACTCCTTCCTGGTGGAGATGCTCTTCCTTTGCCAGCGCCGCGGATGGCAGATTGGCGAAGTGCCGATCATCTTCGAGGACCGCCGCAAGGGGAAGACTAAGATTTCCCGCCAGGAGATCTTTAAGGCGCAGTACACCGTATTCCGGTTATTTGTGCGCCGGTTGCGCGGCGGCGAGCCGCGCCTGCCGGCCATCACCGTTTCCCCCGCGACCGGGCATGATCAGGGTTAACTGCAATCTCTGCGGCCGGGATGACGCCTTTGTGCGCTTCCCGGCAACGGCCGAACCCGATAGCCTGCGCGTAGACGCCTTCCGTTGCACCCATTCGGGCTACGGGCATCATCCGCCCATCGTCGAGTGCCGCCATTGCGGCCTGGTGTATGCCAACCCGCGCTGGCCCTCCGATGTGGTGCTGGATGCCTATACGGCCGTCGAGGATGAGACCTACGTCGAAGAGCGGGCCGGGCGCGAGATGACGTTTCGCCATCACCTGCAGCGCATGGAGCGCGTTGTCGGCCCGCCGGACGGTCGCGCCCTGCTGGACGTGGGCGCCTATATTGGCGTGTTTGTCGAAGTGGCCGCGGCCGCCGGCTGGCGCGCCCAGGGAGTTGAGCCATCGGCGTGGGCCGCGGCCAAGGCGCAACGCCGCGGCCTGCCGGTCCAGACGGGGACGTTGGATTCGGCCGAGCTAGCCGCGGGCAGCTTTGACGTCATAACGTTATGGGACGTTATCGAACACCTGGCTGACCCCGCGGCGGAACTGGAGCGGGCGCGGCGACTCTTGCGGCCCGGCGGCTGGCTGGTGGTGCACACGATGGACATCGGCGCGCCCGTGGCCCGGCTAATGGGCCGGCGCTGGCCGTGGCTGATGGACATGCATCTCTACTACTTTAGCCGGCAAACCCTGCGCGACCTGCACGAGCGTCATGGTTACGAGGTCGTGGCGCAGGCGGCGGAGGGGCGCTATCTCCGGTTGGGCTATCTTGCCTCGCGTGTTGGCGGGTTGCAGCCGGGTTTGGGGCGGCTGGCCCACGCCGCCGTGAACGCGCTTGGCCTGCGCGAGGCGGCTGTGCCGGTCAATTTTGGCGATCTCGTCACTACCATCAGCCGCGCGCGCTGAACGGGGCCGGTAGAATCTTCACCCACTTCGTGATATACTGGGGAAAATGAGGCCGGGAAGCGCCGTATGGATTCAATCAAGCTGCTCATCGTCGACGACCACCCGCTCTTCAGACAAGGCCTGATCGATGTCCTGGAAACGGATGCCAGCCTTAGCGTTGTAGGCGAGGCGGCCGACGGCGAAACCGCTTTCGCCAAAGCGTGCGAACAGCGGCCCGACATCGTCCTTATGGACGTCAATCTGCCCAACGCCAATGGCTTGCAGGTGACGCGCCGAATCCTGGGCGAAATGCCCTCCACCAGGGTTATCATCCTGACCGGTTACGATGACGCCGAACAGGTATTTCATGCTCTGAGGCTGGGGGCGGCGGCGTATTGCGCCAAGGACGTCCCGCCGGAGATGTTGCTGAACACGGTTCATGCCGTTCACAATGGTAACTACGTGGTGCAGGGGCGACAGATGACGGCTGAGGAAGTCGCCGCATGGGTAGAACAGCGGGTCGGCCGCTACATCACCTACCCTGCCGATGCGCCAGCCACTGAGGCGCTGACGCCGCTCTCGCCCCGCGAGATGGAGATTCTGGAATTGGTGACGCGCGGCGCGAGCAATAAAGAAATTGCGTTCCGGCTCAATATCAGCCAACAAACGGTCAAGAATCACATGACGGCCATCCTGCGCAAGCTGCGGGTGGCCGATAGGACGCAGGCCGCAGTATACGCGCTGCGCCACGGCTGGGTACGACTGGACCTGGCGGCCCGCTAGCCGCCATACGGACGGGGTCCGCCCAACCGGGAGGAACAACAAGATGCGCTTCTTTAGAGGCGAAGAGGGACAAGGGCTGCTGGAATATGCGCTGGTGCTTGTCCTGCTCGCGGTCGTGCTAATCGCGATCCTGGCCTTGCTGGGCCCGTACATCAGCCAATGGCTCACCAGCGCGGCCGATTGGGCGCGGCAGGTTCTGGGGGGTTAGTCGACAGCATGGAAAAACGGTTGGGAGAGCGCGGCCGTGACAGATGAATCCAAACGCAACGGCTCTGGGCAAGATAACACCGACCTGACGGAGATTCGGGTGCGTCGGGACTCACCGGCGGTCGGCGCGCGTGACGCGTTCCTCGAACTCCGCAACGTACTCTGCGCCCAACTGCTGGCAATGAAGGATCCCGCCCTCAATATGCAGGACCGGGCGCAGATCAGGCCGTTTGTTCATGAACGGTTGGACGCGCTGCTGGAGGAGCGCGGCATTGTGCTGAACCGCAGCGAAAAAAGGCAACTGCTGGAAGCAATCGTCGCCGAGCTGTCCGGCAGTCAGGTGTGAACGCCGCCGAAACCACTTTCGCAAGTGCGAGGCAGATAGGGGCCTTCTGTCTCGACGTGGTATTCCCACCTGTATGCGCGCGTTGCCGCCGGGTGGGCGCGGTTCTCTGCGCGGCGTGTGCCGCCGAGATGGCGCCGGTCGTGGAGCCGCTATGCCGCTTTTGCGGGCGGTCGACCGAAGCGACCGGCGCGCCGGCCGGCGACCTGTGCGCCGACTGCCGCCATGCTCCCCCCTTGCTCCGCCAGATGCGCGCCCCGCTGCGCTATGCCAAACCGACCGACCAGCTTATTCACCGGCTGAAATACGAGGGCTACTTCTCCCTCGCGCAGCCGCTGGCCGGCTTCCTGATCGCCGGCTGGCCCCATTGGGACCATCCGGCCGACCTGATCATCCCCATTCCGCTCCACCCGCGCCGGCGGCGACAGCGCGGCTACAACCAATCGGAGTTGTTGGCCCGGCCACTGGCCGAGGCCGTTGGTCTGGAACACGCCCCAGCCGCTCTGCGGCGCACGCGCCACACCGCGCCGCAGGTGGGCTTGGGGCCGGAAGCGCGCGCCACAAATGTGAAGGGCGCGTTCGAGGCCGACCCGGCGGTCGTGGTCGGGCGGAGCGTCGTTCTGGTCGACGACGTGCTGACCACCGGAGCCACGATGACCGCTGCGGCCGAAGCCCTGTTGGCCGCCGGCGCGCAGGCCGTCTCCGCCTATTGCTTGGCGCGCGTTTCCTAGTCATGGGATAATGTGCTCTTCCAGCGACACCCTGGCTGGCGGGCCAGCCATCAACGCATCCTGATTACGTCAAAGGAGTAAAGGTCGTCATATGGAACTCCAAATTCTCTCGAACAACATGGAAGTTACCCCGCGCCTGCGCGACTACGTGGAAAAGAAGACATCGCGTCTCGACCGCTATTTGCCGAAGCTCTCCAGTATCCAGGTTGAGTTGGCGATGGAAAACACCCGCAGCGCCGTCCAGCGCCACGTGGCCGAGATCACCATCCGGGATGAGCGCGGTACCATCCTGCGCGCCGAAGAGCGCAATAGCGACATGTTTGCGGCCATCGACACCGTTGTCGACAAGCTCTACCGTCAGATCGAGCGCTACCGTGGCAAGCGCAAGGCCAAGGTTCGCGTTAAAGGGGAAGACCTGGACCTGGGTGAACCGCTGCCGATCACCGAGGAGCCTTTCGAGGAGGAACAGGCAATCGTCCGCTACAAGCGGTTTGCGCTCCATCCGATGTCGGCGGAAGAGGCTGTCGACCAGATGGAGTTGCTGGGCCACGATTTTTACGTTTTCTACAGCTCGGAAGACGACGCGGTAAACGTCCTGTATCGCCGTCAGGACGGAACTTACGGGCTGCTCCAGCCCGAGATGGGCTAGTGTGGTTGGCGATATGGCCCGTATTTTGATTATTTGCACGGCCAACATCTGTCGATCACCCGTAGCCGCCGCTCTGTTGCGCGATCGTCTGCGACAGAAGGGGCTAGTGGGTTGGGAAGTGACTTCGGCGGGGACGTGGGCGGTGGAAGAGCGGCCGGCTTCCCGTTACAGCGTGGACGTGATGGGCCAGTATGGCTTCGACATCACGACCCACCGCTCAACGATGGTCGAGGAGCGGCATCTGCGGGAGGCCGACCTGGCCCTGACGATGGAGGACGGTCACGCCGAAGCATTGCGCGCTGAGTTTCCCGCGCAGGCCCACAAGGTCTACATGCTGACCGAGATGATCGGGCGCAGCTACAACATTGCCGACCCCTATGGCGGGCCCTATGCCGAGTACCAGCGCATGGTCGACGAGTTGAGCCGGGTCATTGAGGCCGGGATCGAGCGCATCGTCGCGCTCGCCCGCGAAAACGCAAATGGAGCGGCCCGTTAAAAATGTGACACGGAGCCGACACAGATGAGACGGGCTTAACGGCGGGAGCAGCCGTTAAGCCCGTGTCCTATCCGTGTCTACTGCTTTGATCCGGGCGTTACCAACCTTCTACGTACTGGGCCCACTCCTGGCGCTGCTCCACCAGGCCACCGAAACGATAGGCGGCCGTGGGGTTGGGTTCAAACGGCAGGCGGCGCAGCGTCATGTTGGCTTCGGCCGGCAGCTTCCCTCCCTTTCGCCGGTTGCAGGGTGAGCAGGCGGCCACCAGGTTGGTCCAGGAATGCGGACCGCCGTAGCGGCGCGGCACGACGTGATCAAGCGTCAGGGTGCGCATCTGACGCCCGCAATACTGACAAGTGTAGTCATCACGGCGCAAGATTTCGCGCTTCGAGAGGGCAATCCGCTGTCGCGGCCGCCGCACCATGTGGCTAAGCTTGATGACGGAGGGGATTTCGTAGGCAGCAACAGCACTATGAATGATCCCCCGACCATTCACAATGATCTCAGCCTTACCGGAAAGAACCAGAGCCAGAGCCCGCTTCGTGCTGCAAACGTGTATAGGTTCGAACGTCACGTTCAGGATGAGCACTGGCTCTTCTAGAATGCCATCCTTGCTCATACGTTCGGGAGTATACTCGAGCGGAGCTTAAATCGTCAATTCGGGGCTGCCAACGCTCGCTGAACAGCCTCAGGGAGAAACACCATGCAAGACGGAACGACAGGTTGGTTGCAAACCGAGATTGACAACCTGAGGGCGGCGGGACTCTATAACAACATTCGCACGATCGAGTCGCCGATGGACGCCTGGGTGACAATCGAAGGGCAGCGGCGGTTGAACTTGTGCGCCAATAACTATTTGGGGCTGGCCAACCACCCGCGCGTGCGCGAGGCCGCCAAGCGCGCTATCGACGCCTACGGCGTTGGTCCCGGCGCGGTGCGCAGTATTGCCGGAACGACCGCGCTCCACGTTGAACTGGAGCGGCGTTTGGCCGCGTTCAAGCATGCCGAGGCCTGCGTCACCTTCCAGAGCGGCTTCACGGCTAACCTGGCGACCATCCCCGCGCTGGTCGGGCCGGGCGACCTCATCTTCTCCGACGAGTTGAACCACGCCAGCATCATCGATGGCTGTCGGCTCAGCCGGGCGGAGACTGTACGCTATAAGCACAGCGATGTGGACGACCTGCGACGCCAGATCGCCGCGCGTAGCGACTACCGGCGGCGGCTGATCATCAGTGACGGCGTCTTCAGCATGGACGGCGACATTGCGCCGTTGGACAAGCTGGTGGCAGTGGCCGAAGAGAACGGCATCATGCTGATGGTCGACGACGCGCATGGGGAAGGGGTGCTCGGCCGCGGCGGCCGGGGCATTGTCGACCACTTCGGGCTGCATGGTCGGGTCGACGTCGAGGTGGGCACGTTGAGTAAGGCGTTCGGCGTCGTCGGCGGGCTGGTGGCGGGCAAGGCGATCATTATCGAGTGGCTGCGGCAACGGGGGCGGCCGTTCCTCTTCAGTAGCGCCGTCACCGCGCCCGACGCGGCGGCCTGCATCGAGGCCGTGGCCATTCTGGAGGAGTCAACGGAGCTTATCGATCGCCTGTGGTCAAACGCGGAGCTTTTCCGCGGCGGGATGCAATCGTTGGGCTTTGACACCGGCCATAGCCAGACGCCCATCGTACCGGTCATGCTGGGCGAAGCGCCGCTGGCGCAGCAGTTCAGCCGGCGACTGTTCGAGGAGGGCGTGTTCGCGATGGCGATCGGCTACCCGACCGTGGCCCAGGGCAAGGCGCGTATCCGGGTGATGAACTCGGCCGCCCACAGCCACAGCGACATCGAGGTGGCGCTGGAAACGTTCGCCAAGGTCGGCCGCGAACTGGGGGTAATCGGTTCGTAGGGGCAGACCTGCGTGTCTGCCCTTTTAGCTCAGGGCGCACACCCAGGTGCGCCCCTAC
>CAZSOD010000012.1:0-22699 GCA_964608255.1 uncultured Ardenticatenaceae bacterium | reverse complement strand
CAGGGCGCACACCCAGGTGCGCCCCTACGAGATCGTGAACTGCTGGTGCATCTCCGGCACGACGACGTTCTGGAAGCCCAGCTGGACGCGCAGGCTTTCGGCCAGGGCTTCGGCCGCGTCTGGCTCGCCGTGGACCAGGAACGTGTGGCGCGGCGGCTGCTTCAGGTGGCGGGCCCAGTCCACCAGTTCCGAACGATCGGCGTGGCCGCTCAGCCCGTTCAGTTGGACGACGCGGGCCCGCACGTCGTAGTCCTCGCCGAAGATTTTGACCCGCTTTTGCCCTTCCACCAGCCGGCGGCCAAGCGTGTTGGGCGCCTGGAAGCCGGTGATGAGGACGGTGCTCCGCGGGTCTTCGATATTGTTTTTCAGATGATGGAGGATGCGGCCGACCTCGGCCATGCCGCTGGCGCTGATGATGACCGCCGGTTGGCGCAGGAAGTTGAGCTCTTTGGACTCTTCGGCCGAACGCGTGTAGCGCATCATCGAAAAGCCAAACGGGTCGTGGTCGCGGTCGCTCATCAGCACCTCATGAATTTCCTCGTCGTACGCTTCGGGGTGGGAGCGAAAGACGGCGGTAACGTCAATAGCCAGCGGGCTGTCTACGTAGACCTGGAGATTCGGCGGCAGGTCGCGCCGCTCGACGAGGTTGTTCAGACGGTAAACGAGTTCCTGGGTGCGGCCGACGGCAAACGCCGGGACGATGACCTTGCCCCCCTGCTTGATCGTTTCGCGGATGACATCTTCCAGCAGGTGGTCGGTGTCCTCGTCGTCGGGATGCTCGCGGTTGCCGTAGGTGCTTTCCAGCAGCAGGATGTCGGCCTCGTCGATGAACGTCGGGTCATTCAGGATGGGCCGGTTAGCGCGGCCCAGATCGCCGCTGAAGACGAGACGCGTCGGCCGTTCGCCCGCGCCGTTTTCAATGTCCAGCGCCACAATGGCCGAGCCGAGGACGTGGCCCGCGTCATAGAGGCGCAGCGTCACGCCGGGGGCTACCTGGAACGGCCGCTCGTAGTTGATGCCCATGAATAGCTTGAGGCTGTCCACAGCATCAGCCAGGGTGTAGATGGGCTCTAGCGGTGGTAAGTTCTGGCGGCGGCGCTTCTTGTTCAGGTATTCGACGTCCGATTCCTGGATCTTGGCGCTGTCGCGCAGCATGATGCTGCACAAATCCTGGGTGGCCGAGGTGGTGACGATGTCGCCGGTGAAGCCGCTCCTGACGAGATTGGGAATGTTGCCGCTGTGGTCGATATGGGCGTGGGAGAGGATGAGCGTGTCGATCGTGCTGGCGTCGAACGGCAGGTGACGATTGCGGTCCTTGCTCTCTTCGCGCGGGCCTTGATAGAGGCCGCAGTCGAGCAGGATGCGCTTGCCGTTAACTTCCAGCAAATGTTGCGAGCCGGTTACAGTGCCCGCCGCGCCGTGAAATGTGATCTCCATTTTTCCTCCCAGTGACGAGTTGCGAGCAACGAGTGGCGAGTGAAGCAAGGCGAGATGACGGCTTTGAGCTCGTCACTCGTCACTCGTCGCTAGCACTTACTTCTTCCCTAACAACCTTACGATCTCTTCCCCGTACTTTTGCATCCGCCACGGGCCGAGAAGGCTCAAAGCGGCAAGTTCGTCAAGCGTGCGCGGATTGGCTTCGGCGATGGCCCATATGGCGTCGCGGCTGATGATGACGTCGGATTCCACGCCCCGGGCCTGGGCGCGCGCCTTGCGCCAGCGATGCAGCTTGTCATAGCGGATGAGCACGGCGTCGGGCGGCCGCGGGTTACGTTTCGGCGGTTGCGGCGGTGGGTCGGCGCGCGACTCCTCGATTAGTTCGAGCATGCGCCGGCCATAGCGCTGCTGCTGGCCGGTGGTCATTCCGTGAATGTCGTCCAAGTCATCCGGGTCGGTGGGCAGCTTGGCCGCCATTTCCAGCAGCGTCCGGTCGCCCAGCACTTTGAAATGGGGCTGGTTGCGGCGGCGAGCTTCACGGTCGCGGAAAAGGTAGAGCGCCCGCAGCGCGGCTTGCTGGTCCGGCGTCAGGTCCTGCGCGCCGTTAATGCCCCAGAAGCCGTCCGGGTCGAAGCCGTTATCGGGCATCTTGACGCGCGATTGCTCTTCGAAAATCTCCCGCGCCTCGTCCGTCAGGCCGCGCTCTTCAAGTTCGGCTGCCAGCCGGTCGCGTAAGGCCAGTAGATAGTGGGTGTCCTTCTGAGCGTAGGCCAATTCGGCCGCGGACAGGGGCCGATGGCACCAGTTGGCCTTCTGATAGCGCTTGCTGAGCCGGAGGCCATAAAACTGCTCCAGCAGGCTGGCCAGCCCGATCTGCCGGTAGCCCAGAATGCGGGCCGCCCACATCGTATCAAACAGGTTGTTCAGCCGCCAGCCATAGTCGCGCCGCAGGAGAATCAGATCATACTCGGCGGCGTGGAAGACCTTCTCCACGCTGGGGTCTTCCACTATCGCGCCAAGGCCAGCCAGGTCGATGTCGGGCAGCGGGTCGAGGATGTAGTCGTGGCCGGCGGCGGAAACCTGGATGAGGCAGGCGCGTTCGGCGTAGGCGAACATGCTATTCGCCTCCAGGTCGATGGCCAGGCGGGGAGAGGCGCGTAGTTGGCGCAGACAATCGGCCCACGCGGCGGCGGTGGCGACCCACCGAAAGGGCGGCAAGGGAGCGTCGGCCTCTGGCCGGGTTGTCTCAGGCTCCTCGGACTTCATAGTCGCGATACCATTCCCAGAAGCGCCGCACGCCTTCGACGACGGACACGCGCGGGTCATAGTCAAGCAGGCGGCGGGCTTTGGCGATGTCGGCCTGGTTCAGCACGAAGTCGGCCGCCAGGCGCGGCATGGGCACAAGGTTGGCCCGGCGGCCGCTCAACTCTTCCATCAATTCGACAAAGTCCTTCAGTAGCACCGGCTCGCCGCGGCCGAGATTGATGATCTCGTAGCCCAGCGGCCGGTCGATCGCGGCGGCGATGCCGGCGGTGATGTCGTCGACGAACGTCCAGTCGCGGTACATCTGGCCGCCGTCGTAGAGGGGCACCTCCGTGCCCTTGTAAATGCTGTCGGCCAGCAAGTAGGCCATCATATCCGGACGGCCGTTAGGCCCATAGACGGTGAAGAAGCGCAGGACGGTGAAGTTCTGACCGAACAGGTGGTGGTAGCTGTAGCCCAGGATTTCGGCCGCCCGCTTGGCTGCCGCGTAGGGCTGGAGCGGCCGGTCACACGGGTCGGTTTCGACGAAGGGGATTTGCGCCGTATTGCCATAGACGGACGAAGTCGAGGCGAATACGAAATTGCCGACTGTACCGCTGGCGCGCGCTGCGTCGAGCAGGTTCTGCGTGCCATTGAGGTTGACGTTGACGTACAAATCCGGGTGGGTAACGGCGTTGCGCACTCCGGCCATGGCGGCCAGGTGAGCGATGGCCGTGACGCGCTCAGCCGGCACCAGCCCAAACATGCGCTCGCGATCGCGCACGTCGGCCTCAATCATCTTGAAGTTGGGATAGGCTGCCAGGCGGGCGGCGTTGGCCCGCTTGCGCGCCGGGTCGTAGTAGTCATTGAAGTTGTCGAGGCCGACAACCGTGTCGCCGCGCCGGCAAAGACGCTCCGCGAGGTGGCTGCCGATGAATCCGGCCGCGCCGGTGACAAGAATTGTCATAGTTTGATGCTTTCGTTCTCCGCGGGGCACATGTCTTCGATAACCAGTTGCAAGGTCTCATTCCCTTGCCAGCGGTTAACACCGATGCGATAGGCGATGTCGATGAACTTCGGCAACGCCGCCGCCCACTCACCCTGGCGAAAGGCAATGGCCGGAAAAGCCTGGACGGGCCGGGCGTGCTGGCCGTTGCGCGGCTCGGCCGCGCCGTTGCGACGGGCGTCAACCAGGTGGAGTTGCAGATGGCTCCCATCGGAGCCGACCGGGCGGTGGCTGATCACCTCGGCGCCGCGGGCCAGCAGCAGGGGGCTTGGGTTATGGTAGCCGGTCGGTTCCAACTGTTCCAGCGTGCCCTGCAACGCCCAATCGATCTCGCCAAGCGGCAATTCGGCGTCGATCGTCAGCGCCGGCTTCAAGTCCTGCCCGGCCAATCGCTCGCAGGCAATCTCGGTGAGGCGGCCGATAAACTCAGGCACGTTCTGGTTATGGATGGTAAAGCCCGCCGCCTGGGCGTGGCCGCCGTGGCGCACCAGCAGGTCGGCCACTTCGTCCAGGGCGTCGGTGATATGAAACTCGGGAATGGAGCGGCAGGAGCCGCGACTTTCGTCCGGGCCCTGCTCCATGATGATCACCGGCCGGTAGTTTTTCTCGGCCAGGCGGCTGGCGACGAGGCCGACGACGCCCGACTTGAAGGCCGGGCTGCTGGCGATGATGATCGGCGCGGCAGGATCGATCATCTGCTCCGCCTGGGCGCTGAGCTGGCGGGTCAGGCTCTGGCGCTTGCGATTGAGATCGTCGAGTTTCGCGGCCTGCTCGGCGGCGGTGTGGCTGTTGCTGGCGATCAGCAGCTTGGCCGCGTCGTAGGCGTGGGCCAGACGGCCGGCGGCGTTGATGCGCGGGCCGAGGCCAAAGCCGATGCTCTCGGCCGTCATTTGCCCCTGCGTCAACCCGCTGACCTTCATCAACGCGGCCACGCCCGGCCGGCGGCACTCGTTCAGCACGACCAGCCCCTCGGCGACCAGCTTGCGGTTCTCGCCCAAGAGCGGGGCCAGGTCGGCCACCGTGCCGATGGCAACCAGGTCGAGCAAGTTCGACTCATCCCCCACAGCCCGCTCCGGCAGCGCCAGCCGAACCGCCTGCGCCAGTTTGTAGGCGATGCCAACGCCGGCCAGCATTTTCTCCGGATAGCGTGAGTCCGGCCGCTTGGGATTGATGACCGCCAGCGCGGGCGGCAGTTCACGCCCCAGGCTGTGGTGGTCGGTCACGATCATGTCCAGGCCGATGCTGGCCGCGTGGGCCACTTCGACCGGCGAGCGAATACCGCAGTCGACGCTGATGACCAGGTCGGCCCCCTTTTGGCGCAGCGCAGTCAATGCCTCCAGGTTTAACCCATACCCTTCGTCCACGCGGTCGGGGATGTAGGGGATGATGAGCCGGCGGTCGTCGGCCATCGCGCGCAGCGCCTCCGTCAATAGAACGGTTGAGGTTACGCCGTCGGCGTCAAAGTCGCCGTAAATGACGATGGTTTGCCCGTCGCGCAGAGCGCGCGCCACGCGGTCGGCAGCCCGGTCCATATCAGCCAGTTGGAAGGGGTCGCGCGAATCGAGGTAGTGTTTGGACAAAAAAGCCTGGATATCGGCCGGGCGCATCAGGCCGCGGTTGAAGAGAATTTGGCGTAGAACCGGATGGACGGCGTCCCCGGCCGTCCGTAAGGGCGAGTCGGCGGGCATCTCCGATGCAAGCTGCCAGCGGTACTCGCGCAGGGAATCCGGGCGCTTCATGATGATAGATGGTAGCACGGTCATGGTCTTTCCTCAAACGGTAGTCAGTCGTCGGTGGCCAGGGGGGCGGGGCCTTGTATTTCGCATCTCGTATGTTGCAACTTGCCATTCGTCGCCCACTGCTCGTATTCGCCCCATCGAACGAGGAGGAGGCGCTTGACTCAGTTTCTATTATCCATAAAATAGAACATATGAGCTATCATTGGATTCGGGCCAGCGAGATTGGCGACTACGTCTATTGCCGCCGGGCGTGGTGGTTGCGCCGGGTGCGCGGCGCGGCAACGGCCAACGCGCGCCAGTTACAGGCCGGCGTGGCCCACCACGCGCGCCACGGCCGCCTCGTGCGCCGGTCTGTCTGGGCCCAGCGCCTGGCCTACATCGCCATTTTCTGCGCCGTGGCTGTGCTCGTCTTCCGGCTGCTCTCGGGGGCATGACATGATGGGCGGCCTGCCGTTGCTGCTGGTGCTTTTCCTGCTCTTCCTCGCCGGGGCGCTGTGGATCGGCGGCCGCGAGTGGCGGCGGGAGAGCGGCTTGCCGGACGGCGACATCCTTTACACCGATACAGGGGTTTGGCGCGCCAACAACGCCGTCCTCCATGCCGCGCGGCTGCGGCTGGTCGGCAAGCCCGACTACCTCGTGGAGCAGCGCGACGGCAGCATCATCCCCGTTGAGGTCAAATCCTCGCCCGCGCCGGAGCGCCCGTGGGATGGGCAGGTTCTCCAACTGGCTGCGTACTGCGTGCTGGTCGAGGAGAATTACGGCGTGCGGCCGCCCTATGGCATCCTCCAGTACCGCGACCAGGCGATCGCTATCGATTTCACCGGCGACCTGGAAGCGGACTTGCTCGATGTGCTGGACGAGATGCGCGCGGCGGCGGGCGATCCCGACCCCGAACCTGACCACGATGATCCGCGCCGCTGCCGCGGTTGCGGCGTCCGTGCGGCGTGCGCGTATCGTCTGGACCAGGGTTAAAGCTTCTGCTCCCCTCGCTAGAGCGTAACTCCATTTCTCGCTATAATAGGCCCGATATTTGACCGAATGGGCCGCCCGACGGGCGTTGGCCCTTGGAGGCTGCCTTGTCGAAACAGATACAGCGCGTCACCGGCATGCAGGACGTGCTGCCGGACGACCGCCGCTATTGGGACGTCATCACGGCGACGGCCGAAGACCTGGCCCGGCGCTATGGCTTCCAACGCGTCGACTTGCCGATCATCGAGGCTACCGAGTTGTTTGCTCGCGGCGTGGGCGAAGGTTCCGACTTTTTCGTGCAAAAGGAGATGTACACGCTGACCGAGCCGGACGGGTCGAGCATCACCTTGCGCCCGGAGTTCACTGCCGGCTTCATGCGCGCCTACATCCAGAACGGAATGGCGAGCTGGACCCAGCCGGTGAAGCTCTATACCATCGGCCCCAGCTTCCGGCGCGAGCGGCCGCAGGCCGGCCGGCTGCGCCAGCACAGCCAGTTCAATTGCGAAATCCTGGGTGAGGAGGACCCGGCGGCCGACGTCGAGGTGATGATGCTGGCCATGAGCCTCTACCGGACACTGGGCTTCAAGGGTCTGACCTTTCAGCTTAACAGCACTGGCTGTCCAGTTTGCAAACCAGCCTACATTGAGAAGCTCGTGACCTACCTGGACAGCCACCTTGACCGGCTGGCCGACATCGACAAGGAGCGGCTGCGCAAGAACCCGCTGCGCGTCCTCGACAGCAAGGAGCCGGGCATGGACGCGCTGCTGGCCGGCGCGCCCCACATCATCGACCACCTTTGCGATGACTGCCGCGAGCACTTCGCGGACGTGCGCGGCCTGCTGGACGAGCTCGACCAGTCATATACGATAAACTTCCGCCTGGTGCGCGGCATCGACTACTACACCAAGACTGTATTTGAGGTGTGGCAGGAAGGCATCGGCGCGCAGGCGGCGCTGTGCGGCGGCGGCCGCTACGATGGCCTCGCCGAGGACATCGGCGGCCCGTCCACGCCCGGCGTCGGCTTCGGCAGCGGCATCGAGCGTATTGCTTTGGGCATGAAGGAGCAGGGCGCGGAACCAACGCCCGCTGCGCCGCTGCCGGTCTACGTCGCCCACTTCGGCGGCGCGACCAAGACCGCCGCCGTCCAGCTTGTCTTTCGATTGCGGGCGGCGGGGATCGGCGCACAGCTGGCCTTTGCCCGGGGCAACCGGAGCATGAAGAGCCAGATGCGCGAGGCCGACCGCCGCGGCGCGCGCTATGTGCTGCTGGTGGGCGAAAACGAACTGGCCGATGGAATGGTGGCCGTAAAACCACTGAGCGGCGGCGAGCAGACGCGCGTGCCGCTGGCGGATGCCGCGGCCTGGCTCCAGGGGTCGCTGGGGGAGGGCTGACGGCCGGGGTTCGGCCGTCAACCGTAAAAGGCGCACGCGTGATGAACCTCATTGGCATTGTCCAACAACCGCGTATTCCCGAGTCCCCGGTGCTGGGCGAGAAGGTGGCCCGCTGGCTGGCGGAGCGGGGCGTGCAGACGTGGACGGCGGCCCCTTGGGATGACGAGCCCATCGCCGCGCCATTGCACGAGACCCAACTGGTCATCGTTCTGGGCGGCGATGGTTCAACCCTGCGCGCCGCGCGCTGGACAGTGCCGTATTCTGTCCCCATCTTCGGCATCAACGTCGGTCGCGTCGGCTTTTTGAGCGAGGCGACGCCGGAGAATTGGGCCGATAAGCTCGAGCGTGTGCTGGAGGGCGATTACTGGACGGAGCGGCGGCTGCTACTCCATGCCGAGCTATGGCGCGGCGCGACTCTCATCCAGCCTTTCACGGCCCTGAACGAGGTCGTCATCGGCCGCGGGGCCCAGGCCCGCGTCATCCGGCTCCATCTGCGCGTGGACGACGACCTGGTGACGACCTACATCGCTGACGCGCTCATCGTTGCCACCCCGACGGGTTCCACCGCCTATGCTATGGCGGCCGGCGGGCCGCTCATGCCGCCCCAACTGCAAAACTTCGTAGTTGTGCCCGTGGCCGCACATTTGAGCCTGAACCGGTCGCTGGTGCTGCATGAGGACGCGCGGATCGCCATTCAGGTGGAAATGAGCCATGAGGCCTACCTGACTGCCGACGGGCAAAAAAGTATGCCCGTGGAGAACGGCGACGAGGTTCTAATTACCAAGCACGAGCGCCCATGCCATTTTGCGCGCGTCGAGAGCCCGGGTTATTTCTATCGCCGCCTGATGGGCCGCCTTGGCTTCAGCTGGCCCCACATTCCCGATTCGCCCCCAGACGGCCGCTCTTAGCCGCCGTTCATGCGCCCCTTGGCCGCCGCTCAGGTTCTTGGGCCAGAATCGGCCGCAGCGCAACGCACCTAGTACGTCGGAGCGATATACCATGCGAGTGAGAGACCCACGACTGCGCGCCCTGCTAACCCAGGCCGATCGCAACGCCCGTTATGGCAAGAACACGGCGGCCGAGACCATGTACCGCCAGATTCTGAGCGAAGCCCCGGACGCCGAAGAGGCGTGGTTGGGTCTGGCCGGCGTTGTCGCCGACCCGGCCGAGAAGCGCGCCGCTTATGAGCGGGCCTTGCACTTTGCCCCCGGCACGCCGGCGGCCGTCGCCGGGCTGGCGCAACTGGACGGCCGTCCCGTGCCGCCGGAAGTGGCCGCGGCGCTGGCCGCGGCCGAGGTCGAGACCGCTGGCGCGGGCAACGGCCGCGTGGCGGAGGAAGCGCCGCCCGTCGCGCCGGCGCCGCACGATGAGGCCGCCTTTGAGCTGACCTGCTATCGCCACCCCGAGCGCAGCACGTCATTGCGCTGCTATAATTGCTCCCGCCCCATCTGCATCAGTTGCGCCAAGAAGACTCCCGTCGGCTATATCTGCCCGGAGTGCCAGCGCGAGGCGGAGGACGCCTTCTTCAACAGCAAGCCGACCGACTACCTGATTGCGGCGCTGGTATCGCTGCCCATTAGCCTCATCGCCGGCTTTCTGCTGATTAACTTCGCCGGCGCGTTTGGTTTCTTCTTCTTTTTCCTCATCTTCTTTATCAGCGGCGCGGCCGGCGGGTTCATCGGCCGCGTCACCAAGCGGGCCATCGGCGGCCGGCGCGGCCGCTACTTGCCGGGACTGGTTGTAGCCATGATGATCCTGGGCATGCTGATTCCGCTGGCCTTCGCTTTCCTCACGTCCGGCATCGGCCTCTTTTCGCTGCTCGGCCCGGGCATCTTCCTCTTCGTGGCCGGCGGTGCAGCCTATTGGCAAATGCGGTAAAATTCAAGGTCGATGTTATCGGAACTAACGATTCGCAACTTCGCGATTATCGATGAGTTGTGCCTCGGGTTTAATCCCGGATTCAACGTGCTGACGGGCGAGACGGGCGCCGGCAAATCGATTATCCTCGACGCCGTGACGCTCGTTCTGGGCGGCCGGGCCGATGCGACAGCCGTGCGCGCGGGTAGCGAGGGGGCTTACGTTGAAGCCGCCTTCCAGCTTCACCCTGTCCTCCGCGACGCCCTGCGGCCCGTCCTGGAAGCCGAGGGGCTGGACGACGAGGGGGATGAGTTCGTCACCCTGGCCCGCGAGCTGCGCACCAACGGGCGCAACATTTGCCGCGTCAACGGCCGCACCGTCAGCCTCTCCGTCTTGCGCCAGGTGGCCGATCCCCTCATCGACATTCACGGCCAGGGTGAGCACCTGTCCCTGCTGCGGCCGCGCGCCCATTTGCCCCTCCTCGATGCCTTTGGCGGCCTGGAGGCGGAGCGCGCGGCGCTGGCGGTCGAAGTGCGTCGCCTGGCGGCTGTGCAACGCGAACTGGATGAACTGCGGCGCAGCCAGCGCGACCTGACGCAGCGCATGGAGATGTTGCAGTACAAGGTTGACGAAATTGCCACCGCCGCCTTGCGCCCGGAAGAGGAAGAGGAGTTGCGCGTGGAACGGGTGCGGCTGGCCAACGCCGAGCAGTTGGGCCGGCACGCGGCCGAAGCCGTGGCTCTGTTGACGACGGTCGACGAGGACCGCCCGGCGGTTGTCGATTTGCTCGGCCGCGTGGAACACGCGCTGACGCAACTGGCCAAGCTGGACGACACGCGCCAGTCCTTGCTGGAGAACCTGCAAGGACTCGGTTTTCAGTTAAGCGAGCTTGCGGCCGAAGTGCAGGACTACCTCGACGCACTGGAGTTCGACCCGCGCCGCCTGAATGCGGTCGAGGCGCGTATCGAACTGATCAGCCTGCTGAAGCGCAAGTATTACGAGAACGACGTCGCCGGCTTGCTGGCAGCCCAGGAGCGGGCGCAGAGCGAGCTAAAGACGCTGGAGAACAGCGAAGTCCGCACGGCCGCGCTGGAGGCGGAGCAGGAGCAATTTCTGCGCCGCATCGGCGCGATGGCCGGCGAGCTTTCGCGCAAGCGGCGGGCAGCGGCCGAGCGCCTCTCCGCCGGAGTCGAGGCGCACCTGGGCGACCTGAAGATGGAAGGCGCGCGCTTTGGCGTCGACTTCCAGACCCAGCCCGCGCCCGATGGCGGTTATGTGACGCTTGACGGCATTGAGCAGCGCCTGGCGTTCGACCAAAGCGGCATCGACCAGATCGAGTTCCTCATCTCTGCCAATCCTGGAGAGCCGCTCAAGCCACTGGCCAAGGTCGCCAGCGGCGGCGAGACGGCGCGGCTCATGCTGGCCCTCAAGACGGCGCTGGCCCAGGTCGACGAGACGCCGACGCTCATCTTTGACGAGATCGACCAGGGCATCGGCGGGCGCGTGGGCGACATCGTCGGCCGCAAGTTGTGGGGGCTATCGTCCGAAGCCAACCACCAGGTCATTGTCGTGACCCACCTGCCGCAGCTGGCCGGCTATGGGGATGCCCACTTCCACGTCAGCAAGGCCGTAGCTGACGGTCGCACAATCACCCACGTTGCCAGCCTCGATACGCCGGGGCGCATCCGCGAGCTGGCGGCGATGTTGGGCACGCAAGGCGACACGGCTCGCAGCGGCGCGGAGTCCATTCTGCGCCACGTCGATCAGACCAAGAACGGCCTGCCGGTCGAAGAGTATTAGCTGAAAGGCCCCACCAACCGTTCGCCAGTCCCGGCGGCCGACGCGCCTGCGCGCCGGTTCGTCGGGTGGGCGGTGGGCTGGCGTCAGCCGGTAGACGGGCAAGGTGACGGCAGGACGCGTATCATTCACCTCAGGCATGCCCACTTGAACAGGCGTAAGCCTCTGATAGAATAGCCGGTTGAGATGTCGACGCAGCGCATTCGTACCCTCTACACCCTCTCGCTGGTGCTGCTGGACTCCCTGCTCATCACGCTGGCCTTTGTTCTGGCCTATCGGTTGCGCGTCAGGATCGCCTGGCCCGAACCACTGGCCAACCAGGTGCCGCTCTCCAGTTATGCCGGCCTTTTTGTCATCCAGCTCCTCACCATCATCACCGTCCTGTTCCTGAACCGCCAGTATTACATCCCGCGGGCGGTGTCACGCATCGATCAAATCTACTATGTCTTCGTCAGCGTCTCCGTGGGCATGCTGATCGCCCTGGCCGTGACGACGATCATTTTCCGCAACAATCAGGCCATCCTTGATTATCCGCGGGCGATGTTGGTCTACGATTGGTTCCTGACGATGATGCTGCTGACCACCGGCCGCTTTGGTCACAACTGGTTGCGCAAGCGATTGCAAGACCGAGGCGTGGGCAAGGACCGGGTGATCGTCGTCGGCACGGGCGACACGGCCCGTATGATCGTCCAGCGCATCATCTGGTCGCCCGATCTGGGCTACGACCTGGTGGGTATCGTCAACGGCGAAGAGCGCGACCTTGAAATCCTCGGCTTTCCTATCCTGGGGCAGCCGGAAGATCTCCCGGATTTGATCAACGAGTACAAGGTCGACGAAGTCATCGTTGCCATGCCGGAGAAGGGCCACCGCGAGACGCTGCACGTCATCTCCTATTGCGAGCGCGGCCGGGTAACGATCAAGGTTTTCCCCGACCTGTTTCAGTACATTACCTCCCACGCCGGTATTGATGACCTGGGTGGATTGCCGCTGCTCTCCGTCCGCGACTATGCCCTGCGCGGCTACTTGTTGACGCTGAAGCGGCTCATCGACTTCATTGGCGCGACGTTGGGCCTGATCCTTCTATCGCCGCTCATGCTCCTGACGGCCATTCTCATCAAGCTTGAATCGCCGGGGCCGGTGTTCTTCGTCCAGCCGCGCATGGGGCTCGACGGTCGGGAATTCATGATGATCAAGTTCCGCTCGATGCGCACCGACGCCGAGAAGGACGGTCCGGGCTGGACGGTGAAGGACGACCCGCGGCAGACGCGTCTGGGCACATGGTTGCGCCGGCTGGAGGTAGACGAGTTGCCCAATCTGATCAACGTCTGGCTGGGCGAGATGAGCCTGGTCGGGCCGCGGCCGGAGCAGGCTTACTACGTCGCCCAGTTTCGCCGCTACGTGCCGCGCTACATGGACCGCCATCGCGAGAAGGGGGGGATGACCGGTTGGGCGCAGGTCAACGGCCTGCGCGGCGACAGTTCAATCAGCGAGCGCACGAAGTACGACCTGTGGTACTCTGAAAACTGGTCAATCTTGCTTGACACCAAGATCCTGCTGCGAACCCTGTGGCAGATCCTGTTCCCCAGCCAGCGGGACGAGCCGCGATACTAGCGGCCAGGGGCCAGGTATCCAGGTTCCAGGGACGCGCCCCACGGCAAGCGGCGAGAGACCAACGACCAGCGGCCAGCGGCCACTGCCCACTGAATACTGCTTGCTGGCCCCTATTCCCCGGCCCCTAATCTAACGCCCTTCTTATTGACGCTGATCCGGGCCCATGTTATGATCTTCCTACGGCATTTAGCACTCCTGATAAGAGAGTGCTAAGAAAGGATGGGACGGTAGAGAGTACATGACCGGGTATAGTCGCACCGCCGGCTATCTACCCGGTCTTCGATTGCGTTTAGGGCATGACGGACTTCCATCGACTTACGGAGCGCCAGGAGCGCATTCTGGCCATGCTGGTCCGCAGCTACATCGAGACGGGCCGGCCGGTTGGCTCCAAGGCGCTCGTTGAAGACTTCGGCCTCGACATCAGTTCGGCCACGGTGCGCCACGACCTGGCTGTGCTGGGTGAATTGGGCTATGTAGCCCAGTTACACACGTCGGCCGGACGCATCCCCACCGAGAGCGGCTATCGCTACTTCGTGCAGAAGTTGCTGGGCGAGTTTCACCTGCCGCTGCACGAGCGCCAGATGATCCGCCACCAGTTTCATCAGGCGCGGCTCGACCTCGACCAGTGGATGCGCCTGTCGGCCGCCATCCTCGCTCGCACCTCGCGCAGCGCCAGCTTTATCACCGCCCCGCAAGCCCGCGCCAATCGCTTCAAGCACCTGCAACTCATTTCAACGCAGGGACGGCTTGTGCTTATGGTGCTTGTTCTGTTTGGGGGCGAGGTGAAGCAGCAAATGCTGACGCTGGCTGAACCTTTGCCGCAGCCGCGACTTAGTGCCGCGGCCGACCACATTAATGCCCATTTTCTTGACATGGATGCGGACGAGATCGCTGCTCGCAAGAGCGCCGTCTCTCTGGATACCCTTGAAGAGGAGGTGGCGCGCCTGGTTATCGACGCCTTGCGCCAGGCGGACGACCGCTCGTTCAGCGACATTTACCGCGACGGATTGGTGAACATCCTCGAAGACGACGGCACGCGCCAGGCCATTCGCGTGTTGGAAGAGCGGACGCTGCTAGCCTCGGTCCTGGCCGAGACGCAAGCCCAGGGTGCTGAAGGGGTGCAGGTGGTTATCGGCGGCGACGGTCGCTGGGAGGAGTTGCGCGACTGCACGATGATTCTCTCGCGCTATGGCGTCGGCGACAGTTTCACCGGCACGCTGGCCGTCGTCGGCCCGACGCGTATGCCCTATGACCGCAATGTGGCCGCCGTTCGCTACGTGGCCGATCTGATGAGCGGTTTTGTCTATGAATACTTTGCCCAGGAGCCGGCCGACGCGCGCGGCAATACCCTGGAGCAGATTGAGGTGAGTCGTGACAGTGACGAATGATGAGCAGGTAAGAGACGAAGCGGCCGAAATGGCCGGTGAGGCCGAAGATACGGCCGGGATGGTCGGCGAACCGACCCCCTCCTCACTAGAGGAGCAACTGGCTGCGGCTCGCGCCGAGGCGGCGCGTAACCTCGACGGCTGGCAGCGCACGCAGGCTGAGTTCGCCAACGCCCGCAAGCGCTTCGAGAAACAGCGCATCGAAGTCTTCACCAGCGTGAACGCTGACCTGGTCGTCAAACTTCTGCCGTTAATCGACGATTTCGAGCGCGCCCTGGCCAGCGCCCCGGATAGCATCCAGAACGACCCCTGGTTGGCGGGCGTGACACTCATCTATCGCAAGATGCTGGCCATCCTGGAGGACATGAACGTGCAGGTTATCCCCGCCGAAGGCGAGGTGTTTGACCCCAACGTGCATGAGGCCCTATCGTCGGAGCGGTCGGCGGGGCATCCCAGCGGGACGATTGTGCGCGAGATGCGCCGCGGCTACCGGCTGGGCGACCGCGTCATCCGGCCGTCGCTGGTGACGGTTGCTGAGTAAGGATAGGACACAGATTAGAGGGATAACCCTTTTACGCCACTCAACAAGGACACGAGACTGACATGGCAAAGATAATCGGCATCGATCTGGGCACAACGAACTCCGTTGTCGCCGTCATGGAAGGTGGAGAACCCGTCGTCATCCCTAGCGCAGAGGGCAGCCGGCTGTTCCCGTCAGTGGTCGCTGTGAACCCCAAGACGGGCGAGCGGCTGGTGGGCCAGGTGGCTAAGCGACAGGGAGTCATCAACGCGCAAAACACCATTTACTCGGTGAAGCGCTTTATGGGTCGCAAGTTCAGCGACGCGGAAGTGCAGCGCGCCAAGGGCTACGTGCCCTACGAAGTACGCGAAGCGCCCAACGGCGACGTGCGCGTGGTCATGAACGGCCGCGAGTACTCGCCGCCGGAAATCTCGGCCATGATCCTGCAAAAGATCAAGACCGACGCCGAGGCGTATCTCGGCCAACCGGTGACGCAAGCGGTCATCACCGTGCCCGCCTACTTCAATGACAGCCAGCGCCAGGCGACCAAGGACGCCGGTAAGATCGCCGGGTTGGAGGTGCTGCGCATCGTCAATGAGCCGACAGCGTCTTCGCTGGCCTATGGCTTGGGCAGCCAGAACGATGAGCTGATCGCTGTCTATGACCTGGGCGGGGGCACGTTTGACATCTCCATCCTGGAAGTGGGCGACGGCGTCTTCGAAGTCAAGTCGACCAACGGCGACACCTTCCTGGGCGGCGACGACTTCGACCAGCGGATCATCGACTGGGCGGCCGAGCAGTTCAAGATGCAGGAGGGCATCGACCTGCGCAGCGATAAGCAGGCGTTGCAGCGGCTGCGCGAGGCGGCCGAGAAGGCCAAGATCGAGCTGTCGACGACGATGCAGAGCGAGTTGAACCTGCCGTTCATCACTGCCGACGCGACCGGCCCCAAGCACATGAACCTGACCCTGACTAGGGCCAAGCTGGAGCAGTTGACGGAAGATCTGGTGCAGCGCTCCATCGAGCCGGTGCGCAAGGCGCTGAAGGACGCGAGCGTCGGCACCGGTGAAATCGCTGAGGTCATTCTCGTGGGTGGCATGACGCGCATGCCGGCCATCCAGGAGGCGGTGCGCAAGTTCTTCGGCCGCGAGCCGCATAAGGGCGTAAACCCGGACGAAGTCGTGGCCCTGGGCGCCGCCATCCAGGGCGGCGTGCTGGGCGGCGACGTGAAGGAAGTCGTTCTGCTCGACGTGACGCCGCTGACCTTGGGCATCGAAACGCTGGGCGGTGTGGCAACGGCGCTCATCGAGCGCAACACGACCATTCCGACCAAGAAGCAGCAGGTGTTCTCGACCGCCGCCGATGGGCAGACGCAGGTGGAAATCCACGTCGTCCAGGGCGAGCGGCCGATGGCCAACGACAACAAGAGCCTGGGCCGATTCATTCTTGACGGCCTTCCCCCGGCGCCGCGCGGCGTGCCGCAGATCGAGGTGACGTTTGACATCGACGCCAACGGCATCTTGAACGTCAGCGCCCGCGACAAGGCGACCAATCGCCAGCAGGCCATGCAAATCATTCCGTCCAGCGGCCTGGCCAAGGATGAGATCGACAAGATGGTGCGCGACGCCGAGAGCCACGCCGCTGAAGACACGCGGCGCCGGGACGAGGTCGAGGCGCGCAACGTGGCCGACTCGGCCGCCTATGGCGCGGAGAAGTTCTTGCGCGACAACGGCGACAAGATGCCCGAGGCGGAGCGCGCCGCGGTGCAGAGCCAGATCGACGCCGTGCGCTCGGCGCTGGGCGGCGGCGACGTGCAGGCCATGCGCCAGTCGGCCGAGCGGTTGCAGCAGGTCTTGCAGCAGGCGGGCGCGGCCATGTACCAGCAGGGCGCAGCGGGCCAGCCTGGCTCCGAGTCCGGCCCCACGAGCAATGGCCGCGGCGACGAAGACGTGGTCGAGGGCGAGTTCAGCGAGAATTAGGAATTACGAACTACGAATGACGAACTACGAAGGCGTTCTAAATTCGTAGTTCGTCATTTGTAGTTCATAGCTCCCTGGTGGTTTTGCCGTGAAGCGCGACTACTACGAAGTCCTGGAAGTATCCCGGACGGTAACCAAAGAAGAACTCAAAAAGCAATACCGCCGGTTGGCGCGCCAGTATCACCCGGACGTCAACCCGGACCCGGGCGCGGCCGAGCGCTTCAAGGAGATCAGCGAAGCGTACGAGGTCTTGTCCGACGACGACAAGCGTGTGGCCTACGATCGCTTCGGCCATGCCGGCGTCGGCAGCAGCGGGGGCTTTTCCGGCTTCGACCAGGGCTTCGGCGGTTTCGCCGACATCTTCGAGGAGTTCTTCGGCTCCTTCGGCGGCGCGGGCGCGGCACGCGGGCGCCGCCGGCGCGGGCCCAAGCGCGGCGTGGATTTGCGCTATGACCTGACCATCACCTTCGAGGAGGCCGTCTTTGGCGCTGAGAAGGAGATCGAGTACCGCCGGCCGGAGGTCTGCTCGACATGCAATGGCAGCGGGGCTGAGCCTGGCTCGCGGCCGATTGCCTGTACCACCTGTAACGGCTCGGGCGAAGTGCGCCGCGTGCAGCAGTCCATTTTGGGCCAGTTCGTCAACGTCGCTACCTGCCAGACCTGCGGCGGCACGGGGGAGTTGATCCCTAACCTGTGCCACGAGTGCAACGGCCGCAAGCTTATCGAACACACCGTGACCAAGAAGGTCAAGATCCCGGCCGGGGTTGATAGCGACACGCAAATCCGGCTGACGGGCGAGGGCGGGGCGGGCCTAGATGGCGGCCCGGCGGGCAATCTGTTCGTCGTCCTGACGGTCACCCCGCACGAGTACTTCCGGCGGCAAGGAGACGATGTCGTGCTGATGATGCCCGTCAACGTCGCCCAGGCGGCGCTGGGAGATGAGATCGTCATCCCGACGCTGGAAGGAGAGACGACGCTGCACGTGCCGCCGGGGACGCAGTGGGGCAAGGAAATTCGGCTGCGGGGCATGGGTGTGCCCAAGCTCGACCGCAGCGGCCGCGGGGCCAACGTCGGCCGTGGCGACCAGCGGGTGATCCTCCAGGTGGCCGTGCCCAAGAACCTGAACGCCGAACAGCGCGAACTCTTCCAGCAACTCTCGCGGTCGCTAGGTAAGGAAGTGACGCCGGTGAAGGACAAGGGCATCTTCAGCCAGCTCAAGGACGCGCTGGGCGACCTTTTCGGATAGAAACCTATGTACTGGCTTGAGATCAGTGTGCAGACCGATGGCGAAGGTGCAGAGGCCGTGGCGGAGGCGCTGCGGCCTTTTGCTTATCAGGAAAGCGTCGTACTGGAGCAGCGCGGCGACGAGACGACGCTCGACCCTGACGCGCTGGAACCGCATGTGACGGTGAAGATCTACGTGCCGGAGGACGAGGATTCGCCTGAGTTGCGGCGGCGCGTGGAGGAAATTCTTTACCACCTGGGCCGCCTCTACCCGCTGCCCGCGCCTATCTTCCTTGAACTGGTTGACGAGGACTGGGCTAACGCCTGGAAAGACCACTATCGCCCGTTCCGACTGGGGCGGCGGCTGAAAATACGACCGACGTGGCTGGCCCATGAGCCGGACGAAGACGCCCGTCCCGACGACCTCGTGCTGGTTCTCGACCCCGGTATGGCCTTCGGTACGGGGTTACATCCCACCACGCAGAGCTGCCTCCAGGCGCTGGAGGACATTGTCCGCTCCGGCACGACCGTGCTGGACGCGGGCACGGGCTCCGGCATCCTGGCCGTGGCCGCGGCGCGGTTGGGCGCGGCGTTCGTCGACGCCTTCGATACCGACGCCCTGGCCGTGCGAGCCACGCTCGACAACGCCGCCCAGAATGGCGTGGACGACCGCCTCCACGTCTGGCGCGGCGAGCTGGAGAGCGTGACCGGCGAGACGGGACGGACGACGTGGGACGTGGTCGTTGCCAACATCCTCGCGCCGGTGATTATCGAGTTGCTAGAGCGCAAGGGGTTGCTGGACTACGTGACACCTGCCGGCGATCTGGTGCTGAGCGGGATTATTGAGGAGCAGGGGCCGGCTATTGAGGCGGCGCTTGCCGCAGCCGGGGGGCAGGTAAAGCGAATCATCACCGCGGGCGACTGGGTGACCTACATAGCCGGCCATTCAAACGAATAGCCGGCTCCCGGTCGGTGCGCCGCGGGCGGGCGCGATGAGCAAAGGCATGCTCTAGGCTTCGGTTGGCTGGATGGTGCGGCGATAACGATAGGTGATGCGCCCGCGGTCCAGGTCATACGGCGTCATTTCCACCCGCACGCGGTCGCCCAGCAAGATGCGGATGTAATGCTTGCGCATGCGCCCGGAGAGATAGGACAGCACCTTGTGGCCGTTGTCCAACTCCACCATGAACTGCGTGTTCGGCAGCAGCTCGATGACCGTGCCTTCAACTTCTAGCTTGTCTTCCTTATTTGCCATAAACCCCTTGGTAGTGACGAGTGACGAGTGACGAGTGACGAGTTCAGAATCGCGTGACCCGTGCTCTCTTCATTCGTAATTCCTAATTCCTAATTCCTAATTGTTCTCTTCGCCCATTTCGGCCGGGGCGGATTCGGCTTCTTCGACGCCTTCGGTTACGGCCGTTTCCGCTTCTTCGGCCGCTTCGGTTATAGCCGCTCCAGCCTCTTCAGTGGCGGAAGCGGCCTCGTCGGCCGCTTCGGTCGCGGCACTCTCAGCTTCCTCAACCGCTTCGGTCACGGCCGTTTCAGCTTCCTCGACCTCTTCCGTCACTGCCGTTTCGGCTTCCTCGACCTGTTCCGTTACGGCCGTCTCAGCGGCTACGGCGGTGGTGGCGGCCTCATCGGTCGCTTCGGCCACGGCCGTCTCAGCCTCTTCGACGCCTTCGGTCACGGTCGCTTCCGCCGCTTCGGCCTGCTCGGTCGCCGCCGCTTCGATCTCTCCGGCGGGCGCGACGGCTTCGGCCACTTCGGCCACGGACGCCTCGACTTCTTCGTCAACGGGCGACTCGGCAACGGCCGCCGGCGTCATCGCCGGCGCTTCCTCGGCCAGAGCGGCTTCCACCGGCGCGGCTTCGGGCATCTCGGCCCCGGACTCGGGCTCCGTTTCGGCCGTTGCCGCCATCGGCTGCTCCGTCTGACGCGCGGCGCGGGCGGTGGCGGCCGCTTCTTCTTCCTCGCGGCGCATCGCCTCGGCCAGTTCCTTCTGGGCCATCCACTCGATCTGCTCCGTCGGGGTGACCGCCTTCAGGCTCAGGCCAATGCGCTGGCGCTTTTGATCAATGCTGACGATGCGCAACAGGTGGACTTCGCCTTCCTTGACCACCGCGCGTGGGTCTTCGACCGGGTTGCGCGACAGTTGCGAGACGTGCAGTAGCCCTTCGACGCCTGGTTCGATTTCGGCGAACGCGCCGTAGTCGAGAATACGCGTGACCTTGCCCTCAACGAGCTGGTTTTGCGCGTAGCGCTGGGCGACCGTGTCCCACGGATTGGGCAGCAGCTTCTTGCGGCTCAGGCTAATGCGGCCCGACTCCTGATCGACGCCCAGCACGTAGACCTCAACCTCGTCGCCGAGCTTGACTACCTCGCGCGGGTGGTCGATGCGGTGCCACGACAGCTCGGAGATGTGCACCAGGCCGTCGGCCCCGCCCAGATCGACGAACGCGCCGAAATCGCGCATCCCGCTGATGCGGCCGGTGCGGACATCGCCCGGCTTGAGCGTTTCCATCAGTTCGCCGCGCTTCTTCTCTTCCCACTCCTTGGCCGCCTCGCGCTGCGACATGACCAGGCGGTGGCGCTGGCGGTCGACCTCGATGATCTTGACGCCGATCTGCTCGCCGCGCAAACGGGCCAGCCGCTGCTGGCGGCGGCGCTCGCCCATGCCCGGCGTCACGTCGCTGAGGTGGGAAATGGGTACAAAGCCGCGGATACGGCCGAAGGGCACGATAACGCCGCCCTTGTTGTAGCCGATGACCTCGCCCTCGTAGACCTGACCGCTTTCCAGCAACGCCTCGGCCTCAATCCAATCCTGGTTCAGGCGCGCCAGGTGGATGGAGACGACAAGCGCCTCAGGGTCTTCCGTCTGGATGACGTAGACCGGCACCTCATCGTTGACCTTGAGCGCGTCGCGCTCTTCCGGCTCCAGCTTGGCCAGATCGGACTGCGGCACGATGCCATCGCGCTTCAGGCCGAGGTCGATGATGAGACCTTGCGGGGTGCTGGCGACGATCACGCCGGTGCGAATATCACCCACCTGGGGCATATCGTAGTCGTGCTGGTCCAGCAGATCTTGCAGGGAGTTCATCGATTCGTCAGACATGTCTAAGTCCTAAAACCGGCTATCGTTTGGCGGGTTACAGGTCCCAATTCATCAATAAAAAACTCGGCCCACTTGTGGCATAACGTTGCCACAGATGGCCGAGTACGATGGACGCTATCCCGAAGATAGTGTGCCGGGCGGCGGGCTACGCCGAAGGCACGAAGCTCAATTGAGGCGCAAAGGGAAACCTCCAGATTAACGCACGAGTCGCATCCTACGGTTTCATCGATTGTTCTCTAGCCGTCCAACCCTTACCCACTCAGCCAGCTACCGATTATACCAGCGCGTGGGACTATGTCAATGTCGCTAAGAAGGGGCCAGGTTCTAGGGGCCAGGTTCCAGGGGAAGAACGCTCTACCCTGGAACCTGGCCCCTGGAACCTTCTTCCCTAACCCCTAGCCCCTAGCCCCTACTACTCGATTGCGAATCACTCCGATGCCCTCGATGGCGCACTCGACGACGTCACCGGGACGCAGGAAGACGGGCGGTTTGCGGGCGAAGCCAACGCCGCTGGGCGTGCCCGTGGCGATGATGTCGCCGGGCAGCAGGGTCATGGTGCGCGAGAGCGTTGAGAGGATGGCCGGGACGTCGAAGGTCATCCGCTCGCCTGCGCTGTCCTGGCGCAACTCGCCGTTGACGTGGCAGGTGATGCGCAGTGCGTGAGGATCGGTAATCTCGTCGGCGGTGACGATCCACGGCCCGATGGGGCAGCAGCCGTCGAGACTCTTGCCCAGGAAGAACTGCTTGTGGCGGTTCTGGATGTCCCGGGCCGTCACGTCGTTGAGGACGGTGTAGCCGAAAACGTAGTCCAGCGCCTCGTCGCGGCCGACGTGGCGCGCCGGGCGGCCGATGATGAACGCCAGCTCGGCCTCGTAGTCCATCTCCATCGAGACGGCATCGTCCACCGGCACATCATCGAACGGGCCGTTAACCGAGGTCGTGGCCTTGGTAAATACGACCGGGTACTCAATGGCCGCCACCTGGTCACCGCGCGCCTCCTGCGACTCGCGGGCGTGCTCGGCGTAGTTCTTGCCCAGGCACATGACGTTGCGGCGCGGCGTGGGGATGGGGGCCAGCAGGCGCGCGCCCTCCAGCGGGGTCGTGTCCGAGGCCACGGCGGCGATCTCGCGCACGCGGGCCAGCGCCGCCGGGCCACGCTCGATGAGGGTCAGCATGTCCGGCGCGACGGCCGAGAGGTCGACGATGACGTTGTCGCGGACGAGCCCCAGGGCGGCGCGGTCGGCGTGTTGGTAGGTAAGTAACTTCACGATCTTTCCTCAAATCAGGGTAATGGGAGTTGCCTGGCTGGAAGTATAGACGCAATTGCCGGGGTGAGGCACTTTCTTCAGCGCGCCGCCTTCGAGACTCGCCACCCAATAGAGCGGCTCGACAACGCAACTCCTCTCTTTGACGACACTGACCTTCCCAGT